>CACRCM010000013.1:0-18871 GCA_902646575.1 uncultured Wolbachia sp. | reverse complement strand
CCTTTCCCACGCTTTTCTACTTACTTGAAATTTATCTTCCATATTCATTATCCCGGCTTTCAAATAAGCAAAAGCTATATATAAAGTCATTAATTTGCTCATTGAAGATGGAGCCATTTTTTCGTCAGAGTTATGCTCAAAAATAAACAAATCTGAGGCTAAATCCAAAATCACTGCTTGTTTTGCTTTAGTTCTAAATTGATATGAATATAAAGAAAAAGGAAATGAAGAAACTAACAGCAAAATTGCTAATTTACCCAATAAGTTCATAATCTTAAGCTTATAGTGTACTAATTAATAGTACAATTATGCGAATATTTCAATAAAATTAAGATAAAATTTCCATCCATATGATGGAATTTGCTGTAGTGTAATATTATAAGGCTCAAACATTTTAAAATGCAACAAAAACTATGAATCAAAGATAAATAAAAGTGCTTCTATCGCAGATGGTCTAGATGTTATAAAGACAAAGCTGAAATAGAAAGAGATACAAACAAACGTTCTGGTAGTTAAAGAATCAGAAAAGGTGTTAGGCTAACAAAATAAGTGATGAAATAAATATTTAAGACAGCACCGTAATTCATGTGGATAGAAACTCATATGACAATACAACTTTGGCAGTACAGTGATATAGATAATAGTATAATACTTTTGCGTACTACACACACGCATGGTATATAATAGAGCATTTATTGATATAGTTTTACTGTGATAAGTCATGTAATTGCTGAAATATGAAGCTATGTTAGCTACTGCTAGTAATATATAGAAAAGTGATAAGAAATGAAGAAATACCGGTTAGAAGACAGCAAAACTCTTCAAAAAAAACACTAGATAAATAAATTAAATATATTATATAACTAATAATATAAGATCATGTTAAGCAAATGAAGGAATATAAAAATTAAAAGCAGACACATTATGCCATTTAACTTAATCCTTCAGCTTTTTGATTTCACTGATAGAAAGATCAGTAAAATTTAACAACAGTGTTAACACCAATACTATTAGCTCAGCATTGTTTATGTAGCCAATCTTTTCTTCTTCTCTACCTTTTTCCCTATCTTCTTCTTTACTAAGTTTAATTTTTATTAAATTCTTAATTAATTTTTAGTTTGACTGTAAGCAAAATGTTTTCTCTATTCCAATAGAATTGATTTAACACATAAATTTTACCAATAATTGCACCACCTCTTATTATTTCTTAGGAATCTCCTTCTCGCTAATTTCATTGCTGTGCTTAAAAAACAAAGTTATTTTCAACTATACTTAAAAAGTGACCATTTAATCATAGTAAGTAAACTTCACCAAAGGCAATGTGTGTATTAGTTTTACAAGTCAGCTTATTAGAAAACAAGATAAGTCCAATAATAGCACAATCAATAACCATCTTAAGATCTTGATATTGCTCACTCTTGTGAGCTTAACTTAGATAAGCTTTCGCAACATAGCGCTGAGCATGTTTTTCAAAGCCTTGTAGTTTTAGTAACTTACACCTTAATTATTATAGCTAGATTACACTAGAATCATTACAGAAAACATTAAACTATTCTCTGCTTTTGAGAAGCAACAATAGAATCTTGAACGGAACTGAGAAAAGTAACATCTTTTACCTGATCAACACTAGCAAGGCTCAATATGCCATTGAGAAAGCAAATAAGAATATCTTTATTTGTTGCACAGAGCCAAAAATACAGTAAAAACAAAACTATTTTTAGAAGTAAGAAACTATAATCTTAAGCTTAACTTAACAAAACTATATTAAGCTAACACTTTATAATAGTCCTCTTTATTTATTTTTTGTGATTGTGTTTCACTCGCTTGAGTACTAGGTTCAAGTACGAAATATGTCACACCACTAACCGCTAACGTAGATGCTACTACTATACTAGCGACTACCCACATATCTAATCTAACTGTACGTTCAAGAGCAGTAAACACTGCCAATCCAGCAACAAGACCAGAACAAACAGAAGCAGTATACATTGAAGCCTTCGATTGCTTAATGAGTTTACTCTTAGCTTCTAATTCTGTATTCTTCTTTGATTGTTGAACTGTATCTTTTTGAACTTCCAAGCTTGCTTCTAGCTGCTTAAGATCATTTACCTTTTGTTTTGTTCTATCTAATAGTTCATTTTTAGCTTCACCTTTTAGGTTTTGGTCTTGCTTTAGTTCACTTCTAACAGCTGTTTTTATCGCTTTATCAGCTAGAACTATTTGTGCTGCTTGATTAGTTTGCCTCTCTTTAATATCTTTCCCCTCTAACATTCTCTGTATTTCCTGTTCTAATGGCATAATAAACCTCAATTAAATAATACTTAAAACAGTATAATAACTTCAAAATTTAATGTCAAGTAATACTTATCACAAGATACTTGCAAAATTTTAGCGTAAAACTGCCATAACTATGTTAACTTATAGCTTAAGACTAAGAAATATTTATGCTAGAAGAAAAATACAGTTTTAAAGAAATTGAAGCCAAATGCAATACATTATGGGAAGTAAGCCAAATTTATCAATGGAACGGTGAAAAAGATAACACTTTTACCATAGATACACCCCCGCCAACGATATCGGGGAAATTGCATATCGGACATATATTCAGTTACTGTCATACAGACTTTATTTCAAGATTTCAGCGTATGCTTGGAAAAGATGTATTTTATCCAATTGGGTTTGACGATAATGGACTTCCTACTGAAAGATTGGTAGAACAAACCTATAAGACTAGCGCAAAAGAAGTTGGCAGAGAGAAATTTATAGAGATGTGCTATGAAGTTATTGAAAAATCAAAGCAAGAATTCAAAGAATTATTTAAATCAGTGGGCATTAGTTATGACTGGAGTTTGGAATATCACACGATCAGCAAAGAAACTGTAGCACTTTCCCAAATGTCGTTTATTGATCTATATAATAAAGGATATGTATATAGAAAAATGCAACCCATTATTTGGGATCCAGTTGATAAAACGGCAATTGCACAAGCAGAAATAGAAGATAAAGTCTTCGAGTCATCCTTAAATACAATAGTTTTTTTCACCGAGAAAAATGAGCAAATTAAGATTACAACCACACGGCCTGAGCTACTTCTAGCATGCGTTGCAGTTTTCTGCCACCCAGAGGATATACGCTACACTCATTTAATAGGGAAAATAGCTATAACACCAATAACAGGAGTAAAAATTCCAATAATAGCTGATGATAAGGTAAAAATAGACAAAGGTACCGGACTTGTTATGTGCTGCACATTTGGTGATGAACTTGATATATATTGGCAGCAGAAGTACAACTTACCGATGAAAATCATCATTGATCAGGATGGAAGGATAAATTTAGGTTCAGTGTATCATAATAATATATCCCAATATCAAGGTACCAGAATAATAGAAAAAAGGACTAATTGGATGACAAAGGAGGATATCAAGTACGATACTGAAATCTACAATGAAGTGAATGGACTAAAGGTTAAAGGAGCAAGAAGGAAAATAATTGAGATTTTAACTGAAAAGGGACTTTTGACAGAAAGCACTAACATATCTCATTCTGTAAAGTGTGCAGAAAGATCTGGTGCACCGCTTGAGATATTGCCTACCTATCAATGGTTTATCAAGATTCTAGATCAAAAAGCTCAAGTATTAGATAAAGTAAAAGAATGCAATTGGTATCCAAACACTATGCGTAAACGCATAGAAGTGTGGATAGAAGGATTGAATTGGGATTGGTGTATCTCAAGACAGCGTTATTTTGGTGTGCCATTCCCAGTGTGGTATTCAAAACGTAAAGGCGAAGAAGGTAAAATTATTTTAGCTGAAGTAAAGGACTTACCCATGGATCCACTCAAAGATTTGCCAAAAGGATATAGTAAAGAAGAGGTTTTTTCAGATCAAGATGTTATGGATACCTGGTCCACAAGTGCAATTACTCCCCAGTTAAATGCATTGGCAGTAAACAATAAGTTTCACTTACCAGGTCATCGATACGACAAGATATTTCCTGCAGATCTGCACAGTCAAAGTCATGAAATAATAAGAACTTGGGCATTTTATACGATTTTGAAGGCACACTATCATGCAAATTCACTGCCGTGGAAAAATATTATGATCAGCGGCTGGTGTTTAGCTGATGATAAAAAAAAGATGAGTAAATCAAAAGGTAATGTTATCACTCCTCATGCAATACTTGATACCTATGGAGCTGATGTAGTACGTTATTGGGCAGCAAATTCAAGACTTGGAACTGATACGGTCTACTCCGAGAATATATTTAGAATCGGTAAGCGCCTCGTTACAAAACTTTGGAATGCAAGTAAATTTGTTTCTATATTTATGGAGAAGCACCAAGCTATGAATATAAACTCTGTCAGTGAGGTAATGGACAAGTGGATATTGTCTAAACTATATAAAATTATAGAAAAAGCAACAAGTAACCTATTACAGTTCAAGTACTGCGAAGCTTTAAATGCAGTAGAGGAATTTTTCTGGGAGGATTTTTGTGATAATTACTTAGAGCTGGTGAAAAAACGTGCATATGGCAATACGGTTAGTAATAAGGCAAGCTTAAGTGCGAAACAAAGTTTAGCGTATGCATTAAATATTATTTTGCGATTATTCGCACCTTTTTTGCCATACATCACGGAAGAAATACACTACCAGTTGTATAGTTATAATTCTGTACATACCCAAAGCAATTGGCCAAACAAAAAAGAACTTATTTATGATAAACATTCTGAAAAAATGGGAAATAATTTCGTACAGATATTAAACCTAGTAAGAGAAATAAAAGCAGATAACAATGTATCAGTTAAGCATCCGATAAAGAAATTGATGATAAAAACTAACTTACAAGAGGATAAGTTGAACCAATCTGCACAGAACGATTTGCAAACAGTATGCAATGCTGAAGTGATACAGTGGAGTGAGGATATACAACTAGGATTTGAAACTGAAAATAGAAGATTTATTGTAAAAGTAAATTTATATTGATTCTTATAACATAGTTTTTCTTGTTGCCTGAGTTTACCTATGCTTTCTATTTTGGTGCTTTCACTTCCATATAAGATAGTTGGCAACAATAAGAAAATGAAAATTGAGAAAGCAGTAGAGGTTAGTGGCCAAAATAACTTTAGGAACAGAAGCTAAGGAAGTTATAAACAAATAGATGGAGAAAATCAATCAATTAAATAGATTGTAACAAAAGAAGCAGAATTTGGAAGGCGAAATTAAAAGATTAAATTATAAACTAAATTAGTTGAAGAACAGAAAGTTGATGCATAACAAGAATTAGATAATACTCTAAAAAAGTTAAGTAATAAAAATAGTGAAATTAGGAAATTAAAAAGTCAAATAGATGCTCTGATGAAAAAGAGCTACATAGTGAAAATACAGAGTTAGAACAGAAAGAAAAAAATCAGTTAAAGCATAAGAAAAATATATTTTTTTCTCTTGAGCACCAAGAGTTACTTGATAAAAATAGAAGATTAAAAGAGGAAAAAATAATTTACGAAAACAAATGTATGAAATTACATAAGATGAGAGATAAATTAAGCAGATCAGAATATGAGCGCGATAGTTTCTAATCTAAGTTGGTGATACACTAGAAAAGAAAGTTTAGTTAAAAGAAAAAAGCATGAAAATTAGAAAGTTAAAGCACTACAGAGAAAAAGAGAATAAAATTTCCTCTTTAGAAGAGGACTTAAAAAGTACAAGAAGTTTTAAGTGATAAAACATGAAAGACAGAGAGATTATCTGAAAAGAAAAAACTATTACAAGAGAAAAAGCTTAGTAATGAAATCAACAATTTAAAACATAATTTACATCGAAAAGAAAAAGAGATAAGAAAGTTATAAAACAATACCAACGAGTTGGTAAACAGCAGAAAAGCTTTTAAGCAACGAATGTCAGAAGTGATAGAAAAACAAACTCTGCTTTGGAAAATAAAGTTAAATATCTACAGACAAGAGTTGATTGATCTGGAATATAAAAAGAGTCAAACCATCCTTATCTTCTTGAAGGTAAATAGTAAATACTTTACTAAAGTTTAAAGGGATAGATAAAAACAAGCTTGCTGATAAACAATTACTAAAACTAGATCACTTACATATCATCCACATTACAAAAACTAGGAAAACCTCTCTGGAAAATCTTCCAAAATGCATCTAAGTTATAAAATGAAGCAAAAGCCTCCAAAAAGGAATAAAAAAGGAGAATAAAGAAAATTTAGGGTAACAAGATCAAAAAAAAAGTCCTAATTAGAAATATCAACAATGCTATCTAATCGCCTTCAAGAAAGGTGACAACAAACATTGTAACTTGAATACCGTAATACTCTATGTGTGCAGTAAAAGAGGCTTACAACTGAAAACGGTATAGTGCAGTACTACACATACAATAAGTATTTTTCTCTCCAAGCAAAGAGTAATGAGTAGCTAATACATCTTCTTACCTTATAGTTATTTTTAGCTCCTCTTACATTAATTTCATCCTTAGCGCTTGCTTCTAATATGCCTCCTGATACTTGTACTTCATACAAAATAATTAATAACAGTAAGAAAATATAAGTTGAGAGAAGCAAATTTACTCAAAAAAAGCAAGGAACTGGAAAATAAAATGATTTTTTAAAGAAAGAAGAAAAAGCCTATAAATAAACAAGCGGAGAAATTAAATACTCAATTACATTAATTAGCACAAGAGAAGTAAGATTTAACCAAGAAAGCAAGAAGATTAGATAAAAAAGCAGTTCAACTGAAGCTGAAAAGAATAATCTTTCTCAAGAAAAAGAATCTTTAAAATAAAAATTAGAAGGTAAAAACAAATTATATAGCTGAATTATATAGAGTGTAGTAGACGAATAGAAAAGATAATAAATGCTTCTTGTAAACAAGAAAAGAAATTACACCGTAAACAAGAAATAAGAGGGTTACATTATAGATAAATAAAAAAATTACTGAATCATAAAATCCAGCATCTATGTAACAGTTATAAGAAGCAGAAAGTAGCAATAGCTAAAAAATAAATACATAGCAGAACTGGAAAGTAAAATAAGCAATATTAAGAGTATAAAGAACTAAAAAAACAAAGAATTAGTAAGAAAGAAGAATTAGATAACTACAACGTAAAGTTGTAAAACTCAACTAAGAAAATTTTAGTTTATTTAAAGAGATAGAAAAGAAATTTAAAGAATCAAATGATGCAAATAATTTCCTTAAAAGTCAGTCTATTAAGTCCGAAGAAAAAAGAAATGCTACAACAGTAAGGAAAAAGATTCAGAAGATTTATTTTTAGATAAATTTTCTGAAAGAAGCCAACGTGAGAAAATTTGTTAAAAAAAAGAGATGCGTTTTGCGGCAACAGATAATAGAATATATGGTAAGCAAGATAGAGGAATCAGTAAAAGAAAAAGTTGAAAGGCTAGATATGATACTAAAAAGATAATATTATACAAGTAATTCAAGAAATAAGGTCTTGTTAAAAGAAGTTGTTCAACGTCTGCCAAATGAAGCTTGATATGCAAAAGATCTCAGACATATAGTAGAAGGTGTTTACCAGGTTGGATCTACTAAAATGATTTACGTAGTATCGTACACTAAACTATATATAGAACTTTAATTAGATCCAGCTAGTAGCTTATAGGTTTTATGATTTTCCTAAGGTAAAAGGAGTTGCAAAATACAATAATTATCTTATAAATTACAAAAGAATTATCTAAAAAGACATGCAATGAATCCAATAGTGTGTGCGCTAGACACGCAAGATTTAAATGAGGCTATATATTTGATTAATGTCCTACGTGATAAAGTTGGTATGATAAAACTTGGATTAGAGTTTTTCGCTGCCCATGGTCCTTCTGGAGTGAAAAAAGTTGCAAAATGTAACGTACCAATTTTTTTAGATCTGAAATTATACGACATTCCAAACACTGTAACTAAAACGGTTGAAGTAATAAAAGCTTTGGGTGTTGAAATATTGACATTACATGTCAGCGGTGGAACAAAAATGCTAAAGGAAGCTCTAAACGTAGTAAAAGACACAAAAATAGAACTGATTGGAGTAACCGTATTAACTAGCATGAGTAATAAAGATCTAAGTAAGCTTGGAATAGCAAGAAGGACAAAATCACAAGTAATTTTATTGGCAAAGCTTGCAAAAAAAATTGGTCTACATGGAATAGTCTGCTCTGCAATGGAAGCTCAGGAAGTGCGCAAAGAGTGCGGCAAAGGCTTTAAGATCATTACTCCAGGAATTCGCATAGATCCCAACCATGATGACCAAAAAAGAACAGCAACACCAAAAGAAGCGATAGATTCAGGAGCCGATTATATTGTAATTGGTAGGCCCATCACAAAGAGTGGCAGTCCTACAAATAGTGTAGAATTAATACTAAAATCATTGACTTGATTGAAGCTGAAAAAATTTAAAAAAGTGCTTGATACGAACAAGCAGGTATTGTACAATATTATTATTTTTATGTTTTTTCTCATTGAACTTAATTAAGTATTATATATAATGTGTAGTGCTGCTTGAAGAGTAGTTACTCACCGCGTTAATGAATTAGCTTGTATAATGAGAGCAACTTAAAATGATAAATGATCTCGCAAACTTCAAGAAATTAAGAGCAAAGGGTGCGTTGGTTCTACAATAATTGAACAATTATATAAGAAAAATAGTAATATCAATAATTTCAAAGAACGCTTGAATTCGATAGAAACTGTAGCTCAATATCAGAAGGAAGTATAGATTTTAGCATAAGTAATAAGTATCTTCCTGATTATATCTACAAGGAAGTGAAAAGTAGTTTATCACACAAAATTCTCAGTGAAGATGCAGGTATGATATTGGAGATACCTAATTACTCTCCATATTGTCAAATATATAAATGTATAAGCAATTCATCTCCAATATGACAATATGTTCCAATCAAAGAACCTTTATGAAACATTGGATTACATTATAAAAAACTGTAAGACTATGCTGCTAATGTAGGTTGAAGTAGTGAAACAGTAGATGATAAAGATTGCAGTACTAAATTTAAATATGATTTTATAAAAAACATGAATATACCTAAGATTCAAAAAGTTTCCACTATAAACTTATAAGTTATACACTTATCCTTAAATACTAAAAAGCTATTTGGCAAAATGCATTTGTTAATGTTGAGAGCCGGTTAGTGGAAAAGATTGCTGAGAGTTTTAGTAAGAAAGAAAATAAAACCTTCATTGAAGGTAAATAAATAATGTTTGTATTATTCCTTCGATGAATATCATTCCAAAAAATAAATCACTTTCAATGAACAGAAGTAAATTAAAAAACATTAAACTACTAAAATCTCATAAGCCAACATTTTCAACCTAAGTTTATTGCTTGAAGCTAAAGATAGCTTAATAGAAGTACTAACATATCAATCTACCAACATGCTACCTACACTGAACAAAGGAGGACAAAATACTGAGAGACCTTATATGAATAATAAACCTTATGTGAAGTTTTTTACTATTAAGTACATCAATGAAGAGGTTATAAACACTACAGCTATCAAATAGTTGAAGGTTACAAGCTTAAACAAAGAATTAAAAAATTCTACAGCACTACTTTCAGAAAGGCTTTACTTCTATACCTTTTAACCATTATATTATCTCCTGTACTCCAACGTCACATACTAATAATATCGTTTATCGTCAGAAACTGTTAGTAATATCACATTATTTAGTCTGTAATCCCTATAACCACTTAACTAGAGGTGGCATTGACATCATAATTGCATCTGGATCACCATCAGTCATTAAACCAAACTTTGTACCACGATCATAAAGCAAATTGAATTCTACATATCTACCACGTTTTATCAATTGATCCTCTCGCTGTTCCTTTGTCCAAGGTTTTTGCATATGCTGATGTATGATATGCAAATAAATTTTTAAAAAGGTTTCGCCTACTGCTTTTATAAATTTGAAATCACTCTCCCAGCTACCAGAATCAAGATTATCATAAAAAATTCCACCAATACCACGTGGTTCTTTTCTATGTTGTAAGAAAAAGTAGTTATCACATTGTTCTTTGAATTTTGGATAATATGCAGTATCAAACTCATCACATGTTTTCTTAATTGACTCATGAACATACCGATAATCTTCGCTATCTTTATATGTTGGAGTAAAATCCATTCCTCCACCGAACCATCGCTTTGATGTATATATTAGTCTTGTATTCATATGTGCCGCAGGAACAAGAGGCGACTGCATGTGAGACACTAAAGATATGCCACTTGCCCAAAATTTTCCATTACTTTCATTTGCGCCAGGAATTTCATTTATAATCGAATCTGTAAACTTTCCATATACCTTTGAAACGTTTACTCCTACTTTCTCAAAAACACTACCGTAAACAATTGTAGATTCACCACCTCCACCACCTGGACGATCCCATCTTCTTTTTTTAATCTTCGGATTTGTAAATAACCGTTCTTCAACCAACAAGAAAGATTTTACAATTTTATCTCTTAGCACACAGAACCACTCAAAAGCTTGCATTTTTTGTTCTTTCATAACGTTTCACCAATAGTGCCAAAAATTCTAATAGCAATTATATACCAAAGATGTTAATAAGTCTATAGTAATTAAATAGGTATAATAAAGCATTGTTGTACGTAAAATGAGCAAAAGGTACATAGATAGCAAGAAGGAAAACAGGGTTGACTTCATATTAAGAAACCATGGAGTATCAATCATCTTTATTGCAGCCATTATGGCCTTACCTCCAATAATAATATCAGCACTCTACTTTTTTGATAAATACGATTGGCATATTAATATAAAGGTCAATATGCTAGTTAGCACCCTTATGACTCTCTTTATGATATATAACGCAAAGCGTCATAGATACCTGCTTAGTATTACAGAATTCCAAAATGCAATATTTGCAAGTGCACTCAATCATAATACAGAGTTTTGTCTTATTTTGCACAAAGATGAGGGTATCATTTATGCTGACGCAAGATTCTACGAAAGGTTCAAGGAATACATAGATAATAATGTTACACTAGATAAGCTTCTCGAAGCAGGAAATATTTCAGAGAAAGACAAAAAAGCATTATACAATGCGCTAAAAAATAACTCTTCTACACAAGTACGCATTGCTTTAAGCAAGAAAAATAAGACATCTAATTTTCTCTTACTTTTTGACCCGATATCAGATAATCCCCAAGTTGCTCTAGATAACAATAAGATCTTAAACTTGTCATTAGCACCAATAGCAAGACCGCATGGGTATTTTGTGCTAAAAGCAACACAGATGAACAAAGAACAGGTGTATGAAGAATTAATAGAAAAGCACAATATAGGAACTTATATTGCAAATACTAAAGGGGTGATTCTATCTGTAAACAAAAGGTTCTTAGACATATTTGAATTAAGAAAATTTGAAAAAGGCAGTTTAATCAATGATTTTATATTTCAATCTAATTATAATAATACAGCAACTAGCAATGAGATTTCGTTTTGTACCGTAAACGGTATTCCATTTAAAGCTTATATGAGCACTGCTATGTTTTGCGATAAACACAGTCATAATTATATATATGGCTTAATCACACCGGTTGAATCAAACATAGCTGACTATCAACTGCACCCATGTTTTACAAATTCATCAATTGCTATTGCACAGTGTGATTCAAGTGGCAACTTCATAAAGAAAAACACAGCGTTAATAAAACTTGCAGGTCCAGATACTAACTCAATCTTTACATTAATATCAGATGACTATCATATAAAAATACGTGAATATTTTTCGAGTAACAGAATAAATAATGCATCCTTTGACGTGCAGCTCAGTAACAACGATAATATGAAAATATACTTCAATAAGTTTCTTCATAGTAGAGTAATGTTTATACTTTGCTATTTTGTTGACAACACCGAGCATAAAAATCTAGAAGTAAAGCTCGAACATTATCAAAAAATGCAGGCTATAGGACAGCTAGCAGGTGGTATCGCACATGATTTTAACAATATTCTGACTGGAATAATAGGATTTTGTGACTTGCTTTTACTTCAGCACTCAGTTAGTGATCCATCTTTTGGAGATATAATACAGATACAGCAAAATGCAAAACGTGGATCAAATCTAGTTAAGCAATTACTTGCCTTCTCAAGAAGGCAGACTATGCAACCAAAGATTATTGATGTAAATAGTACAATAGCCAACCTTTACGAAATGATAAAAAGATTAATAGGCGAGAATATAAAATTCACTGCCTATTATGGTGAAGACTTAGGTATGGTTAGAGCTGACCAGGGACAATTAGAGCAAGTTATTATTAACTTAGTAGTCAATGCTAATGCTGCAATGGAAAAAGGGGGAGAACTCACCATACAAACTTTCAATAAAAAGATTAATTCGCTAAATTCTACACCTAAAAATATGTTTTCTCCAGATAAAGAAAGAATTGAACATGGAAATTATGTCGTAATCGAAGTAATTGATACAGGATGTGGAATGACAAGTGACACAATTCAAAAGGTATTTGATCCATTCTTTTCTACTAAAGATATTGCTTCTGGTACTGGCCTTGGCCTCTCTACTGTATATGGTATTATCAAGCAAACTGAAGGATACATCTATGTTGCTAGTAAAATAGACTGCGGAACTAAATTTAGCATATTTTTGCCTATGGTTTATATATCAGATGAAAATGATATAGAGAAAGATGTTAAAGAAATAGAAAAACCTGTAGTAAATGAAGTTAAAAGTAATGGCACGATTTTATTAATTGAAGATGAAGACTCAGTAAGGGAATTTACTACTAAGACATTACAAAGAAAAGGATTTGATGTGATAGAAGCTAGCATGGGCAGTCAGGCACTGGAAATAATAAGCAAAAAAAGCCAACACATAGATCTAATCATCACTGATGTAATAATGCCAGAAGTTAGTGGTCCAGAGATAGTCAAAGAAGCCTTAATTCATAGACCGGATATAAATGTCATTTTTATTTCTGGATATGCAGAAGATGCATTTTTGAAAAACGATAACATTAATATAGAAGATTTCCACTTTTTACCGAAACCATTCACTTTAAGTGAATTGGGAAATAAAGTTCAAAGTGTACTACACAAAGTAGAAAAAACAGTTTAATTCTAGGTATTAAAAAAACCTTCTAATATAAAAATTACTAACATATACATGATAGAGTATTTTATGCGTAAGATAAAAGACGTAAAATAGTGCTTTTAAAAAGCACTATTTTTTGCCCTTACTGTTTCAAAAATCCCTAAACACATTCTACTAACACATTACGCCTTTTATCTACAGTACATTTTATAACTCATACACAATTAACTATTTCCTAATTACTGAACAACTTATACGAGCTCCTGCCATATCTGGTGCTATCCACACTCACTATTTTTAGTGCACCAAAAAATACAGCAGCAAATACACCGAGCGCAAAAAGTGTTAGCTAAAGGCACTTAATTATCTATGTTTTTTGAGATATATTTTACTATATTACATATCACTTCTGATGTTTCATCGCTTGTTCTATTCTGCTTAATAACGCTTGCATCAAATATAAAAGAGAGAATTAAAGTGATAAATATAAGAATTTTTCTTACTTACACTTATTAAATTTAAGTTAAAAGCATTAATAAATTTATTACACCATCAATTTAGCTTTGTAATCTATTTTAGCCAAATTAATTGAATTAAGCTATAAAACCTGCTAAAGTTGACTTCATAGAAGGGCACCCTTAGCTCAGTTGGATTAGAGCATTTGACTACGGATCAAAAGGTCGAGCGTTCGAGTCGTTCAGGGTGCATTCTGTTTTTAGGACACGTAGAAAACACAAGCCACACTTGAAATTGATGTATGAAATACTTACCTTTAGAGGTTAAATACTGAACTATCATATATGAGTACAAAAGATTACTATGAGCTGCTGGGAGTAGGTAGAAACGCTAGTATTGATGAGATAAAAAAAGCATACAAAAAATTAGCATTGAAGTACCATCCAGATAGAAATCCTGGTAACAAAGAAGCAGAGGAAAAATTTAAAGAAATAACAGCTGCATATGAGGTTTTATCTAATCCTGAAAAAAAAGCAGGTTATGATAGTTATGGTCATGAAGCTGCTTCTGGTGGGTTTGATTTTAGTCAAGCTGCGGGAGACTTTAGCGACATATTCAATGACTTTTTTAGCGGAGGATTTGGGGAATCAGGAAGGTCAAAAGCAAAAAGAAGTACACCAGGAGTACCTGGATCAGACTTACGTTATGATCTTGAAATTACTCTAGAGGATGCGTTTAAGGGAATACAAGCACCTATACATTACGTTACAAATGTAAAATGTGACACGTGTCGAGGTACAGGTAGTGAAGGCGCAATCAAGCCAGTTCAGTGTCACACGTGCCGAGGAAGTGGTAGGATCAGGGCTCAGCAAGGCTTTTTTACAATCGAAAGAACTTGTACTACATGTTATGGGGAAGGTGAAGTAGTACAGAACAAATGCAAAAAATGTGGTGGAAATGGGCGTAGAAGAGACGAAGTAAATATATCAGTTTCAATTCCAAAAGGCATAGAGGAAGGCGCTAAAGTAAGAGTAAGTGGTAAAGGAGAGGCTGGAGCAAAAGGTGGAAAAAACGGAGATTTATATGTATATGTTAAGATCATTCCACATAAAATCTTTACTCGGAATAAAGCAGATTTACATTGCAAAGTACCTGTAAAGATGACACTAGCAGTGCTTGGTGGTGAAATCGACGTACAGTCAATTGATGGAGTTAAAATAAAAGTAAAGGTTCCTGAAGGCACTCAAACCGGTACTAAACTACGTTGTAGAGAAAAGGGTATGCCATATATGAACTCAAACGTACGTGGCGATCTATATGTACAGGTAATAGTTGAAACTTTAAACCCAAGGCTTTTAACTAAAAAGCAAGTTGAATTATTAAAAGCACTTGAAGAAGAGGAAAACATGCAACAGCAATCTGAAGGTTTTTTTAATAAAATAAAAAAAAAGTAAAAAACTTACTAAATGATGTTAAAAGTAGTTTTCGATTTTTTTAATTGTTCTCCATTAGCAGAGCTGCTTAGCATATAACTATACAAACATTTCTATGCAAGCTTACTCAATTATTATTTTAGCTTTATCAAAGGATATTAGTACTTTCTTATAAAATCACTCATTTTCTTTTCTTATACAAGCAGTGCTAAAACATTAATCTTTTAAATACAACTATAAAGCAGCATGCAAT
This sequence comes from uncultured Wolbachia sp., assembly GCA_902646575.1. Lineage (GTDB taxonomy): Bacteria > Pseudomonadota > Alphaproteobacteria > Rickettsiales > Anaplasmataceae > Wolbachia. The sequence goes on along the minus strand of CACRCM010000013.1, from coordinate 3,626 downwards.
ATTATTTAACCTGTTTAGAGAGAGTAAGTAGTCTGACTCTCTTATATACCCATAAATAATAATAGGTACAGCTTTACTCCACAATATTTAATAAAATGCCACAGCCAAAACTTTTTGACATTTAGTATATTTTGTACTGTGTTCTTTGATGTAAAAAGCTATGTAACAAGATCAATTAGTATTATAGGCAGTGCTAAAAAGATGCTTCCATTATGAATAAGTGTGAAGAAACAAAAAAAAATAAATCCATATCATTTTTGTAAAACTGCACAACAACAGTCCATAAACTGAGAGGAAAAGATTACAGAAATGAAATATAAAGAGTTTGTAAAGGTGCTACAAGAAGTAAGTATAAAAGCTTAAACAAGCAACAACATATTAAAAGAAGTGCAAGATAAATTAAAAGAAAGAAGCAATAAAAACAGAACAGAATTCTTCACATATACAATGGTATGCAATACATTTAAATCTAACAGCTTTTATAAAAAAAATAAGTTTAAGCTGCAAATGCTAGATGGACGCTATAACAATAGACACGTCGCTGCTTTGCAGTAGAGATAATACTATCATTACTAAGTAATGATCGAGTAAATCCTTCATTACAAAGTAATAAAACTCCAAGAGATATGTTGGTGATTTGCTAAGTAGGAACGCCATAATATAAATATTGAAAAAAAGCAGAAAAAACTATTCACTAAAGAAAGTAAAAGATCTTAATATAAATCTTCAAAATAAAAGTACTTATCATCACCCTCGTGAGTAATCATAGAATTTCAATTCAGAACTATACGATTCTGTATATAGTAATAAGAGCATTAGTGACAACAGTGGTCTATAGTTCGAGGTAACTTGAAATTATATCCAATACCTCTTCCCATTTTAAAATCAATCTTAGTAGAATAAATAATATTGAAGAAAATATTGATTCATGATCTGAAAAATGTACTGTAACTTCAAAAAGAGGAGATTGGAAAACTTAAAGCTTAACCAGAAAAATTATATGTTTAGCTCAAGAATAAAGAGAAAAAAGAATCAATTACCAAAACAAAAAAAACAAGATCTAGAAAATAAAAACACACTCACTTAATAGTGAACAAGGCAAAATAAAATTTCACTATTCTAAGACAAAAATAGCATCTAAAAGAAATTAGAAAATCAAAAAGTAGAGCAAAATATTAATGCAACACCTCAGAGAATGGACCCCTTCATACGTTATACTGCTACAATTTAGTGATATAAATGCAATGAAAGCTTACATTAGAAAATAAGTAACACAAATCTTAACATTAACAGATAAAAATGAATGGACTGTTTCACATCATGCTACATACAGTGATTACCTGAATAAAGTAAAATATCCAGCAAAGTAAGAAGCAAGTTTTGAAATAAAAGATAAAAACAGGAAAAGTTCTCTAGATCTTGCTACTACAAACAAAATAATAAAATTGTAGAATTCTTGCAGGAAAAAATCAAGAGTAGAACAGATTTAAATAAAGGCGAATTAGGAAAACAGAGAAAAGGCAATTCTCCTCAAAAGTTGTTTATATTGGTCTTGTAGCTATGTTAAAATAGGCGAATGGGTACTATTCTTAGTATATTGCTTCTAGCTCATTTATTCTGTTAATAATTATAACTCTTATAACATCTACGTTAATAGCTAGCGGCTTACATATATAATGTCAGAACTATATTACTATAGAAACTCAAAACTTAGGCTCAAGTAATGTTGTTTATATAAAAACTTATAAGCAAGTTTTTTCAGTGCAAGTTAAGCATAGAATATAAATAAACTTTAGCCTTATGTTCACTACATAGCACTCTATATATTAAGATATTAATGACTTAATTCTTGGATCAAAGATGAAAATTTGAATAAATTTAACTCCTTCATGAAATTACTCAGCAATAATAAATAAATTAAGAGAGTAAATTATATTAACAAAAGTACGCACAAGTGTCAGTGCCAAGAATAGAATAAAAGAATTTAAGTTGTTGTCAAAGAATAATATCAATACTTAAGACAATGTAGTGTTTATATTCTGTAATAGTAATAACGATAAAGTGAAATATGTATTGAGGCAAACAGATCTAGAAGAAGACAAAGATTGGAAATGTTGTTTTAGGTTATATTACTTATACATCATGGTATAGACAGCGAAACATTTATAGATTTTCGAGAAAAGATCAAGAAAAAAAACAGCAGAATTAATAGATTATCTAACTGAAAATTTAATACCATCCAATAGCAAAAAGCAAAACAGGTCTTAACGCGTAACAAGCGGAAACATGAATCAACTCTTCTACATCATGCTGCATACAATAATCTAATCATTTATATGAAATAGAGTGTCTACTAAAAAAAGAAGCAGACTTTAATAAGAATAATTAGAAAAAATAAAAACTAAAATGAAAGATTACGAAAAACAGATCTTTTGACCTTAACCGAATGTACAGATCAGAGCTACGGGCAAATGCATATCTAAATCAAGTCAAGTTCATATTGAAAAAATTACTAATAGAAGAAAAAGCTATAGAATAAAGAGTAAACTTGTTGTAAACACATGATCCATAGAGCAAAAATAGTACAAAATCCTTTTTCTATAGAAATATACTACTTTACTAGGCCCTGGTAATTTTGATATAGTCACCTTAGTAAAAGTCTACAAAAGTTTATAAATGACAATTTTAAGCGTTAGAGAAGCTTTATGCACAGCAATCAGAGAAGAAATGCAAAACGATCATGATGTTTTTATTATAGGTGAAGAGGTTGCAGAGTACGATGGTGCTTATAAAGTGACAAAAGGGTTGCTGAAAGAATTTGGAGAAAGTAGGGTAGTTGATGCACCTATTACTGAACATGGATTTGCTGGTCTTGCTGTTGGAGCAGCACTTGCTGGACTCAAGCCGATAGTTGAGTTCATGACTTTTAATTTTTCCATGCAGGCTATCGATCAAATCGTAAACTCTGCAGCAAAAACAAATTACATGTCAGGTGGGCAACTTGGATGCTCTATAGTATTTCGTGGACCAAATGGCGCTGCATCAAGAGTTGCCGCACAACACTCTCAATGCTTTGCATCTTGGTACTCGCATGTACCAGGATTAAAAGTAATAGCACCCTACTTTGCCTCTGATTGTAGAGGTTTGCTTAAAGCAGCAATTCGTGATCCAGATCCAGTAATATTTTTAGAAAACGAGATCGCTTATGGACATGAGCACGAAGTTTCTGACTCTGAGCTATCGAATAAAGATTATCTACTTAAAATAGGTAAAGCTGCTGTTATACGAAAAGGAAAAGACGTAACCATCACTGCTTTCTCATTGAAGTTAGTGGATGCTTTAAATGCAGCAGACTTGCTTCTAAATGAAGGCATAGAAGCTGAAGTTATTGACCTTAGAACTTTAAGACCACTTGACACTGAAACTATTATTAATTCTATTAAAAAGACTAATAAATTAGTGAGTATAGAAGAGGGTTGGCCATTTGCAGGAGTAGGAGCAGAGTTATCAGCCATTATTATGGAACATGGGTTTGATTATCTTGATGCCCCAGTTGTAAGGGTAACTGGCAAGGATGTTCCATTACCCTATGCTGCAAATCTAGAAAAAAAAGCGTTACCACGAAT
>CACRCM010000012.1:0-19056 GCA_902646575.1 uncultured Wolbachia sp. | reverse complement strand
GTTCTTTATTTTCTTTCTTATAAAACGAGCGAAGGCTTATTTCGAACAAAAGATGATAGAGGTATAGACGTATTGTTGACTTTATTAGGATTTTATAGTTCTTTCTAGAATTAAAATTAAAAATTTTATTTAAATTACTGAAGTTTTTCATAAGCTTTTTCTGTATGCTGAATATAAAATATGCTTTAGAACTGTACAATCAAGCAATAATTGTTCATTATCTAAGGTAATTTTCTCTCTTAGGAGTTTTCTATGTTATCTTTTATAATCTTTTACTATTAATAAATTGCTTGCTATATATCTTTTACAATAAGAAATAAGATTATTGAATAAAATAATAAATAAATTTCTTTGTTATTTTAAGATATCGATAAAAACTTGACTTATGCACTTTACATTCCTAAAATCTTTGTTTTAGTCTTACTCATAATGTCAATAACGGTATTAAGTGTACTACAAATAATATTGGTTGTCATTTTGGCAACCTTAGTGCTTTCGCGTCCTCCTGGGAGTAGTTCATTAAGTGGTTTTAATAACCCACAACATGGACTCAATTTAATGGTTTCAATGAAACATTCCGCAAGTCTGCTTAGCAAAATAACGGCTATAGTTGTTGGGCTATTTATAGCAAACACATTATTATTATCAGGATTGTGTTCAAAAAATGTACACAAAAAGTCGATTGTGGAGAAAATTATATCGGAAAAGAAACAAGAAAATGAATCTACTTCCGTTCCTTTTGAAGATTAATGAAAGAAGCTAAATTTATCTTTGTAACAGGTGGGGTTGTTTCATCCATTGGCAAGGGTTTAGTCTCTTCAAGTATAGGTGCGCTTCTTCAAGCTTATGGTTTTAAGGTACGTATTAGAAAGCTTGATCCATATTTGAATATTGATCCTGGAACAATGAGTCCAACTCAGCATGGGGAGGTGTTTGTTACTGAAGATGGTGCTGAAACTGATTTAGATCTTGGGCATTATGAACGTTTTACTGGAATTAAAGCAACCAAAGACGACAATATAACAACTGGTAAAGTATATCACGAGTTGCTGAAGAAAGAGAGGCGTGGTGATTATTTAGGTAAAACTGTACAAGTTATTCCTCATGTAACAGATTTGATTAAATCATTTATTTTTAATGGTACGGAGAGTTTAGATTTTGTAATATGTGAAATAGGTGGAACTGTAGGCGATATTGAAAGCCAACCGTTTTTAGAAGCTATACGTCAAACCAGTTATAAGTTTGGAAAACAAAGAGTTATCCTTATTCACCTAACCTTAGTACCATATCTAACTGCAGCGCAAGAACTAAAGACAAAACCAACACAGCATTCAGTTCGAGAGTTAAATTTTGCTGGCTTACAACCAGATATTATATTATGTCGTAGTGAGAAGAAAACCTCCGATGATCAAAAAAGGAAAATAGCTAACCTTTGTAATGTCTCTTTATCTAATGTAATATCTGCTCCTGACGTGAATCATATATATGAGTTGCCGGTCTTATATAATCAATGTGGACTTGGTACACAAATTCTAGAACACTTTCATTTAAGTAAACCACAACCAAGCTTAACTGAATGGGATCAAATAGTACTTTCTATAAGAAACTCAACACAAGAAGTCACTGTATCTATAGTAGGAAAATACACTGAATTTCCTGACGCATATAAATCATTGGTTGAAGCATTAAATCATGGTGCAATTAGTAACAAAGTCAAAGTAAAGATAAATTGGGTTAACTCAAGGGAAAAAAGTAAAGGACTTATTGATGAAAAATTCATAGGAGAAAAGCTACAAAACTCTCATTCAATCCTTGTGCCAGGAGGGTTTGGTGACGATGGAGTAGAGGGTAAAATATCAGCAATAAGTTACGCCCGTAGGCATAATATTCCATTTTTTGGAATATGTCTTGGTATGCAGCTTGCAGTTATTGAATTTGCTCGCAATGTTATTAAGCTTGAGGATGTACACTCCGAAGAGTTTTGTACTTGTAAGCACCCAATTATTAAGCTAGCTGGTGATAAGAGCGTTGATATTGGTGGAACTATGAGACTTGGAGCGTATAAATGTAATATAAGCGCAAATTCTAAAATGGCAGATGTATATGGTAATACCACTATCTCCGAAAGGCATAGGCACAGATATATAGTTAATTTGGATTATAAAGATGATTTAGAAAAAAATGGGCTAACATGCAGCTGTATATCAGAAGATGGAACATGCATAGAAGCAGTAGTGTTAGATAGTCACCCATGGTTTACTGGTGTACAATTCCACCCAGAATTTCAATCAAAGCCGTTTTCCCCTCACCCTCTTTTTGTATCCTTTATTAAAGCAGCAGTCAATAAAATTAAAAGGAAGAAGACTAACAGAGAAAATGTTTAAATATCGATACATGGAGCTTGCTGTAGAACAAGCAAAAATTGCCCAGAAAAATGACGAAATTCCTATAGGAGCTGTAATAGTTAGTGGAAGCAATATAGTTTCTTTTGCACACAATATATGCAATGATCCAACTGCGCATGCAGAAATGTTAGCAATTAGACAAGCATGTAAATTGCTTTCAACACCAATACTTTGTGATGTTGACATGTATGTAACATTGGAGCCGTGTCCGATGTGTGCTCAAGCCATCTCTTTTGCAAGAGTTAGAAGGGTATACTTTGGAGCTTACAATCCTAAAGGTGGAGGAATCGAGAACGGTGCTAAAATATTTCAATTTTGCAGCCATGTACCTGAAGTTTACGGTGGGATATTAGAAACAGAATGCTCTTTTTTATTAAAGGATTTTTTTAAGAAGTTAAGGATTTAGTTTAGATTAACAATTATCATTAAATTTTTCTGTCACTTCAGCGCACTGGTTAAAATCAATTGATGAGTGTTTCTCAATTTTGTAATTTTCAATTTCGCAACCCTGTTAACTTAGCAACAGTAACAACGTTTATACTATCAGCAAGTGGTATTTGCTACTTCAGTTTTTCCTTTCTCTATACCGATTTCTATATCTTCTTTTCTCCTTTATTGTGTCTTTTCTGTATTCTTCTAAAAGAGCAACAGTGCTCTACTAGCTTGTTAATTGTTTTGCTTCATTTTAAGGGAATTTAGGTAATCCGATAGATATAAATTGAAAATCTTGTAAGCTGTACTTATTAGTTTTATTATCTCAGAAAATAAAACACAGCTCGAGATTCAATAAAGAAGACCTCTTAAAATAAGCTGTGGCAGCGTAATATTGAGTACGTTTTTTAAAGTTTTTATAAAGACTTTTTTAAACTCCAGACCCAGTTTTGGATCGAGGAATTTTGAAAAGGTTACACCAAACCAATTTAAAAAGTACTAACAATAGTATGATACTTTCTATAAATATTTAATCACATTTTTTAACTTACAATTTTGAGCTTACTTATAACGTATATAGTTTATATCAGAATTTTACCAGTCGCATTTTTTATCTTGCGGTTTTATTTGCAATATTGCCACTAAACCGACTAATAAACAGAGAACTATATAAAGCCCAGCTGCAAAGTTTACTTGAGGAAATGTTATAGTAAACCAAGTGCATATCATAGGAGTAAATCCACCATGAAAAGCAAAAGAGATATTGCGTGATAAACTCACTCCACTGAATCTAACATTGGTAGGAAAAAGTTCAGATGCAACTATTCCTATAGGGCTTATACCTTTTTCTACTGCAGAAAGAACCATTATACTAAGCATAATTATGAGATAACTTTTATAGTGGTATGCAATAGATAATATAGGACAACATAGTACCATTGTAATTACTATAAACAAGATCGCAGTGCGTTCTTTACCTATTCTATCGGCTAACATTCCAAGCGCTATTGCAAATATTGGCATTAATATACTGGTTATAATCAACATAATCTCATTGACATATGTTGTTACATATGTTTTAACTGATACTGTCTCTTTTGCAAGAGTTCGGAGAAATATGGTAAATCCAACAATAACATTGACTGGTACTGATATTAAAACAGCAAGTATAAGACCTCTTTTGTAGTGCTTTATAAGCTCTATTATTGGTAAATCTGGCAGATTTTTTTGCTTTTGGTCCTTTTCATACTCTAAAGTTTCTTCCAATGTGTATATACTACATGTGCTGATTAAGCCTAAAATGGCTGAAAAAGTGAACGGCAGTCTCCAACCCCAAGTATTAAAATCAGTGTTTTTTTTGCAGATGATTACTATCATTACAGAAAGCAGGATACCAATAGAGCGACCTAAACTTGTTATTCCACAAAACGCTCCTAGCTTTTTCTTATCAGGTAAGTGCTCTATTAGATAAACAGAACTGCCTCCTTGTTCAGCACCGAACGCAATTCCTTGTGTTACATGAATTGCAAGAAGCAATATAGTAGAAGTTATGCCTATTTGATTATAACTTGGAATAAATGCAATGAGGCTAGATGGAATCGATATTAACAAGATGGCAATCATTAATGCCATTTTCCTTCCATACCTATCACCAATATGACCGAATGCAGATGCGCCAAGTGGTCTTACCATCGCACCCAAACCTGCAATTCCAAATAATTGGAGTATGTTGTAGTAAACATCCTTTGCAGAACAAAACTCCCTGCTGATTATATTAACCAGATCAATGAAGAGCATATGATCATACCATATTGTGACTTTGCAGAGTATTGTTGCTAACAACGTTTTTGTTTGCTGATTATACACTAAATTCAACTTATAAATATTTGCCTATTCCATTGTGGCTGTTTTTTAGAATTTAGTAAAGCTACAACCTAAGATTGTGGAAGTAACTTTTTATTATAGTATGTAATAATTGAGATTATTAAAAATTTAATGATAAGGTTAAAAGATGAGCCCATTATAAAAAATCAGTATGATGAAGCATAGTTTCTAACAACCTCAACATCACTGAATTCGAGAGCTTGACCATTTATGATTTGGGATCTTTCGTGTCCTTTTCCTGCAATCAACAGGATCATGCCTTTATTGTAAGAAATATCTATACCTTTTTCTATAGCTTCTTTCCTATCTTCTATCTCTAGTGCATCAGGACAATGTAGTAAAATATCACGACGAATTTCTGTCGGATTTTCATCACGCGGATTATCATTTGTGATTATAACTTTTTCTGCATACATTTGTGCTATTTTACCCATTTCTGCACGTTTTGCCTGATCACGATTACCACCGCAACCAAAAACTAGAACTATTTTTTTATTGAAGTGCCATTTTAAAGATAATAGCGCTTGTTTAAGTGCACTTGGAGTGTGTGCGTAATCCACGAACACAAAAGGTTTTACCTTTTCCATTCTTCCTGGTGGAGAAATAAGCTTATCTATACACATTCTTTTGTAATCCAACCCAGACGAGATAGCTATACCGATTGCACACATTAAATTGCATGCTTGAAATTGTCCAAAAACTGGAAAAAACACGTTATAAACCTCATTACTGACTCTAATCGTTAGGTATTGGCCATTTAGTGCTGGCACTTGCTTTATTAAGGTAATGTTAGAGCTTTTCTTTCCATAAGTTATAACTTTGTTGCTACGTTTTTTAGCTATCTCAAGTAATGCATAGTACTTATCTATATTTGTATTTAAAATTACTGTTTTTTCTTTTGATAGTACCTCATAGAATAATCTTTTCTTAGCCTTAAAATATTTGTTGATGTTCTGATGATAATCTAAATGATCTTGTGAGAAATTTGTAAAAGCCGCAGCAGTTAACTCAAGTCCATGAATTCTGTACTGATCAATTCCATGACTTGAAGCCTCCAATGCTAAGTGCTCTATGCTTCTACTATTTATATCACATAGTCTTGCATAAAAGTCATCTGCATCTGGAGTGGTAAGGCTATTATGATTAGCTTTTCTTTCATTATTGATATACATTCCAAGTGTTCCAATAGACGCTGCATTATAACTAGCATTTTGCCAGATTTGACGGCAAAACTCTACCACTGAAGTTTTGCCATTCGTGCCTGTTACAGCAGCAACATATTTAGGCTGTTTGAATTGATAAAATCTGCTAACTATTTTGCTGTATGTTTCTCGAGGGTTCGGGTGAAAAATATAAATTCGAGAGTCGTGTACTATAAAATTTGCTATTATAGCTGAAGTTTTTATATCACTTATACACTTTTCATGCTCCTTTGATATACAAACAAAAAGGTAGCCTTCTTTAACTCTCTTAGGGTTACACGTGACACCTTTGATTTCAATGTCAAAAGTAACATCAATAATGTCATACAGTAACTCCCTCAATTTCATGCCTTACTTCATCAGCTTAAAAAGCTAAACATGGCAACCTAGCTAATGCGGCATCTAAGTCAGAGATTAGGTCTTCAGGATCTTCTAGTCCACAAAATATCCGCACGAAACTTCCATCATAATCCAAATGCATTACAGATCTTGGCATGGATTTACGATCTATTGGTAACATTAAACTATCGCACCCTCCCCAAGAAGCACCAATACTAAAAATTTTCATATGATCAACCATGTAACTGAGCTCTTCACATAAATACTCTCTATCTAGTACTATACTAAATACGCTACTTGCTCCTTTGAAGTAATTTTTCCATAATTCGTGCTGAGGATGAGAAGGAAGCGCTGGATACAAAACCTTTTTGACTTTTGGATGCTTCTCTAACCATTTTGTTACTTTCATGGCTGTGCTTTGATGCCTTTTTATGCGTATATGCAATGTTCTAAGTCCCCTGTGTACAAGGTAACAATCGTGCGACTGAACAGTGACTCCATAATTCTTGTAGTTTTCATAAAGTAATTTAAAAATTTCACCCTCTGCAACAACGGCTCCCATCAATAAATCTGAGTGACCGGCTATATATTTTGTAAGTGCGTACAGAGCAACATCAATCCCATAATCAAGCGGTTTAAATAACAAGGGAGTAGCCCATGAATTGTCACAAACGGTTATGATTTTATGTTCCTTAGCAATTTTTACTATATGCTCTACATCCGAAATCTCAAACGTTACAGAACCTGGAGTTTCAATCATTATCAATGAAGTGTTACTCCTAATCAAACTGGTTATACTCTGGGTTGGATCATAAAAAGTTACTTTTACTCCTCTTTTTGGTAGCTCACTTTCAACAAATCTTCTAACTCGGTAATAACTATTATCTTGAACCAGAATATGCGAACCTGCCTTAGCAAAAGTCAGAATAGCAAAAGCAAGCACAAACAACCCAGAAGGGTAGATCAATGCTTGTCCCCTACCTTCAACTTCAGCAAGCGCATTTGAAAGATAATGAACAGTGGGAGTACCAACATTACTATAACTGTAATCCCTTAACACACCATCGTTGATTACATCATATATGCTCTCTCCGTTTGCTGCATTTAAGTAGTCCTTGTAAGTAGGAAATAATATAGTAGAAGAATGATAAATTGGAGGGTTCATAGAACCTTTATAGTCATTGAATTTTCTTCCTGCTTTAATCAATAAAGATTCTTCTTTCACACTTTTACTATTTGTTTTTAAAATTGTATTCGCTTTGCGTATAGAAATGAAGAGAAATTGCATGTATCAGCTCTATTTCGCTTTTTAGTAACCCATAAATCAATCTGTGTCTTTTTAAAGTGTTCATTCCGATAAAGCTATTAGATATCAGTATTAGCCTAATGTGTGAGGGTAATGCTGAAGATGAAGCAAAATAATGATCTGCATGTTCTATAGACTCATCGATAATATTAATATCAATTATATCTATTGAATTTCGTATTTTTTCTTCTATCACTTTAATGATACTCATATTGTTGTCGAAATGTTGAACCTCATGTAAAAACTGTTTAATAAAAATTAGAACCTTTCGTATAAAAAAGCTAAATTGCTATAGCAAGAACATCAGCAGCATGGTGACACTTTATATTTAAGTTGTCAACCATCTATCTCAGCATAAATATAATCTGATCTTTATTAGCGTGGCCATTTCCAGTAATACTTTTTTACATAATTCACGTCATATTCATTTATAGTCAGCTCTGTTATTTCTAACACTAAAACTATGATCTCTCTTGCATATTGTAAAGTTAGTGAAGATTTTTAGATTTTTATTAACAAAAATTTTCTCCACTGGGCTTCATTTAGAGAATATAAAGAAATTACCTTTTTAGTTGTTCAAAAACTATATGCAGGTGTTTACCTACGTTGAGCTTACTGTTGGTCGATATAATGTTGCTACCCAAAATTCAATACTACTTTTTTTGCTTAAATTAATAATAATCACCAAGTCTTTACTTATCCCGTAATTAAGATCTATTATTTTAACCATTAATAAACGCTTAACCAATACACAAACACAAACACAAATATCCAGACTACATCTACAAAATGCCAATACCAAGAAGCAAATTCAAAGCATAAATGATCTTGAGGTGTAAATTGATCTTTCTGTGCTCTGAACAAACACACTAATAAGAATATTATTCCTATTATAACGTGGACGCAGTGAAATCCAGTAATCATATAAAAGTTGGATACGTAGATTAGCTTTTCTCCTGTTTCTTGTAGAGAAAAACTTGCCTCATGATACTCTACTGCTTGCACTATTGCAAAAAATATCCCAAGCAATATAGTTATAGACAACATTTTAACCATGCTCTCTTTATCATTTTTAAGTAAAAAGTGATGTGCCGAGGTGATTGTTGTACTAGAAAGTAATAATACTAATGTATTCATGAACGGTAATGACCACGGATTAAGAGGTAAAATTCCTTTAGGAGGCCATTTAGCTTTATCTGTTGGGGAAAATGCTTCAAACAAAAAAACTGGATCAAGCCAGGCTTTAAAGAATGAACAAAAGAACGACACAAAAAACATAACTTCTGAAAGGATAAATAAATACATTGCAATCTTGAGTCCATGTTTTACAATTGCGGTATGGCATTTATCGTAAATGGCTTCTTTTATTACGTCCTTCCACCAATAAAACAACACTCCTGATATAGTAGAGATTCCTAAGACTAAACCAAATATCCCAGAAATTTGTTTATGGAACGTGCTAACTAATCCAAGCACAAGAATAAGAATTGCTGCTGATATAGCAATTGGCCAAGGACTTGGATCAACTAAATGAAAGTCATGTTCTTTACTTCTCATACCATCTTCAAGAATAAATATTAAGCATACAAATTAACTTAAAATTGTCAATGCTGCTTAAGAAATTGATTAAATTTTAGGAAATTGCATGTGCTGTTGTTAATAATCTAATTTATATTGTATACTTATTTTAAATAGTTCAAGCATTCTATTTCTTTTATTCCTATCAAATTTTTATAATATCCATCAACGATATTTCCTAAAGTGATACATCCATATTTTATTAAACTACTGCTATAAAAATCAAACTATCCTCTTCATATCTATTATTTTCTTAAATCTACTTCCTATATTATTAATGATAATCTTGCATATAAATATGCAAAACTACAAAATCATTATAGTTTCACACATATCTCCTATATATTGACCATTGTGTCACTTTGGTAATAGAACTTAAAACTTTCTATGTTTAGAATACTACTCGTTAATTTAGTATTAAAAAGTTAACTAACTAACAGCAATTCTTGGTTATATTATTAGGCATATAAAAATACTAAAAAAGCTAGGGTTTCGATATGAATAATTTTATGCTAGATTAGCATAAGCAAGGTGCTGCTCAACTTTTAAGTAACAGAATTATGATATGCGATATGCATAAGGAAGCTAATAAAAGCTACTAAGCAAGAACATGACTTTTTATGGTCATCAGATAAATTACAACTTGTGAGCAGAAGTACCAACCAACTATATAACTTTGCCTATTTATTATCTCAATGCATCAACTTTAATTGCAATAATTAATAAAGCATGAGTGCAATGGTTAACTATATATAAAAAAACTGCTGGTAGTAGGATTTGAATTTTTCATAGTCTAACACGTTGTTTGCTAACTCAATCCTGAAAAGGGTGTTCTTTTATTCCGTCGATAAAATCTGATGATTCTTTTATAGCTATGTAATATAATCTTTCCTTCGTTTTATTATGCACTTTATTGCCTTATAAATGAAAATTGCTGTTAGTATAGCATTATTATTATAAAAGTGCTAATTATACTAAGCTAATACAGTATATCAATATTAAGTTAAATCAAAAACTTTGGCAGTCTAAAGAAATCTTTTTATTGCTTTCTATATTAAATTCTCTACGAAGAGCACTAGACAAATTTGTGTCTTCCCAAGAAAATCCACCATCTTCTCCTGACTTTTTACCGAAGTGTCCATAGTAGGATGTACGTTTATATATAGGACGATTAAGGGATAAATGTTTAATGATACCTTTAGTCGATAAATCTATATTACTTTCAACAAACTTTTTAATCCTTTTTTCGTCCACCATATTTGTACCAAATGTATCAATGTAGAATGAAGTAGGTTTTGATATACCAATTGCATAAGAAAGCTGCACAAGACAACGCTCAGCTAAGCCTGCAAAAACAATATTTTTAGCAAGATATCTTGCCATATAAGCTGCAGATCTGTCAACTTTTGTTGCATCTTTTCCGGAAAACGCTCCTCCACCATGTGGGATATATCCTCCATAAGTATCAACCATAATTTTTCGTCCGGTTAACCCACAATCGCCAACAGGTCCACCAACAACAAACCTACCAGTTGGATTGACTAAGAGACTCTCCTCAGGGCACATCCACCCTTTAGGTAAAGACGAAACTATGTAAGGGTAAATTGTTTTTCTTACTTTTAACTGATCCAGGTCTTCTGGATGTTGTATTGAAACAACAATACTTTCAGCACGTACTGGAAGATTGTTCTCATATACCAAAGTGACCTGCGATTTTGCATCTGGTCCAAGTTTTTCTTTTCTAACCGCATTCATAATATTTTTCAGAATTGAATGCGCATAAAAAATGGGTGCAGGCATAAGGCTATCTGTCTCTGTTGTTGCATAGCCATACATTATGCCCTGATCTCCAGCGCCTTGATCCACTCCTGCTGCAATGTCATTTGATTGTTTATGTAACAATATATTTACTTCTACCTTTCTCCAGTGGAACCCATCGTGCTCATAACCAATATTTTTTATTGTATTTCTCACAATATTTTCAATTCTGCTATTTTCAATATTAGGTCCAAATACCTCTCCCGCTATAATAACATTATCTTTGGTAACTAAAGTTTCTATTGCAGTTCGTGAGTGAGGATCAGCGAAAAGGTATTCGTCGAGTATTGCATCTGAAATTTGATCTGCCACTTTATCTGGATGACCAGCTGCAACTGATTCACTAGTTATTAAGCTTTTATATAAACTCATTCTTTAGTTTTTTACTTATACAATAAAAGTTATTATAGAAAATATAGTTAGTAATTGCTAGACGAATGGACCTTATGGTATAAAAAGCCCTCCCTCATAAACTTGCTTACTAATTTGATAGACTGACTATATAGGATGCGTTTTTTACTGCCTTCTATTCAGTTAAGACATCTACCGTGTTTGAGAGCTAACAGAAAAATTAATCTAAATTTACAGAATAAAGTTTAATTAAGTCAATAAAAGATTTTTTATTGTCACTAACTCCAATCAAACTCTACTAAATGAGAGGTTAAAACTTAGATGATTTTTCCTAGTTTGTGAGCAATACCTTAGTAAAGTCAAAAAGATACATTAACCAAGAGGCTAATGTAATGTTTATACTACAAAATACTGGCAAGGCTAATACTTTTCATGTGGCTGTCATAAATGGTTACAAAGATATTATAGAAATTTTTCTAGATGAAAGTATTATAGTGCATATGCAAATGTTTCTAACTTTTCTAAGCTTTCTATACGTCAAGAAGTAAGTATTGATATACTAGTATTAGTATAAGTTATTATACACCGCTGTATTACGTTTCCTATTATGGTGAATTGGAGGTTATAAGATTCTCTTTATAAAGGGAGGACAAAATACTTATGTTGCATGTAGCATTGATGGACCTGAGGCTTTGTACATATTGCTGCTTTAAATAGAGATAAGAATGTCATAGTAGAGTTTCTCCTCGACCAAAAGGATCAAGTGTGTTAATGATACTGATAAAGAGAGTTTGGACATCTTTGTATTGCACTTGCTCAAGGGAAATATTTAAAAGTTATAAAATGCTTTATTAGAAAAGGAGCAAATATTAATATTACCAGAGAAATAAGTTTACACTATTATACTTTGCTATTCACTTAGTACAAGTAATCACGTTGTTCCTACTTATAATAGGACTGGTAACAAACTTGCTTATTTTAATAGCAATTCAGTATCCATCTTCAGATTTAAAAGTGCCGGTTAATTTATGGAAGTTGTAGAAAATGAGTAAAATCTGCTAACTTTGAAATAGAGGGCAAAGGCTTATCTTGTTGAACACTTTGATGTTAATAAAGTTAACAGTAAATCATTCAATGAAGATAAGTAAATTTCAGCAAACAAGATTAAAATAAAGTGCTAATTTCTAGGAGAATAAGATAAGAAGCTTGGTCTAGTTATCTAGATATTATTATACAATTTTAATGCTAAAATTAATGTAAAAGGGCAATGCACCTTTACTTATCGGTACCGATATGTATTTAAGTAGTAAAAAATTCTAAGATTATCTATTGAAAAAAGAGAAGTGAGTATAACATCTAGCGAATATCTTTGTCACTTGGAAAATAGCGAGAATATAAGAGAGTAATGTAAGAATAAGATCAATTTTTTTTAAGGCTTGAAACAGAAGCTTGAAGAAGCATGGCAGGCACATATACCGAAATAATTTTTATTGGGAAAGCCGGTTTTAAAGAAGCAATTAATTTTATAGCAACAAGCTCATTGCTGATTTTTTTACTGATCTAATCCAATTGGGAAGCTAATTGTCTAAGAAAGCAGATGACAAACTTGAAACTTATCTAAATGATCTAACAGTGGATAGCCAAATTCCTAATATTTTTGTCACATTGTTTTTATTTAATACTTGTTACTGGTGAATATATTATACCGTTATCACTTTAAATCTGTAAAATTATTCTAATTTCTAATTTTGATTAGAAGAAAATAAAAAAACAAAAAAATAAGGTAAAACCCGGCTTTATATAGTGATATATCAGTCGCAGGCTTTGTTGTGTAGGAGGTAGTAGCAAAAGAGAAGAAAAAAGGAAATTTAAAAGGAAGTGATTATTCTTTTGAAAAATGAATATTTTGAGAAGTAAAAGTTGTTATTGTAGTAGATTTCGAGCTATAGCAAATTCTCGTAGAGAAAAGTTCAGATAAAAAAGATTGGTGGGCCTGGGAAGAGTTGAACTTCCGACCTCACGCTTATCAGACGTGTGCTCTAACCAGCTGAGCTACAGACCCTGATTTACTCAAGCTGAAACTTGCACATCATTCGCGGGCAAAATGTCAATAAAAGTTTTTTTATTCATTGACTTTCTAAACTTAACCCAGCCTTCCACTTTAGCGAAAATCGTATGATCTTTACCCATACCTACATTTCTTCCAGGGTGAAATTTTGTTCCCCTTTGACGGACAATTATATTACCAGGAGTAACTTTCCCGTTTTTTTTTATTCCTAACCTACGACCTGCAGAATTTCTACCATTACAGGAACTACCACCTGATTTTTTAGTTGCCATATCCTACCTCTTACCTTTGAAGTTAATTTCATTAATGCAAAGAACAGTCACATGCTGTCTATGGCCAGTTTTTCTACGGTAATTTTTTCTTCTCTTCTTTTTAAAAATTATAACCTTTTCTTCTTTACGTTGTTCAAGTACTTTAGCTTTAACAGTGGCATTAAGTGAATAAGATAAATCGTTATCTGAAAGATAAATTACTTTATCGATCTCCACCTCCTTTCCTTCCTCAGCCTCTAATTTTTCTATTTTTATCACACTACCCTTTTTTACTAAGTACTGCTTTCCGCCTGTTTCAATCACTGCAAACATATCAAATATACACTTTTACTGTTAACTTTGATTGTAATCGTAAAGGATGTCATATATGCCTGTCAA
Source organism: uncultured Wolbachia sp. (assembly GCA_902646575.1). GTDB lineage: Bacteria > Pseudomonadota > Alphaproteobacteria > Rickettsiales > Anaplasmataceae > Wolbachia. The sequence goes on along the minus strand of CACRCM010000012.1, from coordinate 5,023 downwards.
GATAAATGATTCTACCTAAGTTACATTAAATGCTTCTCCATAAGTTCTCAGTGTTATATCTCACGTCACAATATAATGTTGTCATACTTTCATTGTTTTCAGCGTCAACATTCATGTTATGTGTTAGTAACATTTTTACTATGTAATTTTCTTCTCTTAATCAACCAAGTATAGCGGAGTGTTATTATTTTTATCTTTAATGTTGATATTAAGTACCTTTGTTTATTTAATAAGACATTGCTCTACATCTAATTCTCTTTTGTCTTTAGCATCAACAACGTAGGCATAATAGAATATATAAATTAACTTACTGTGCATACTTACCTGCATACCACTAAACAGGTATAATATACTTCACATTGTATTATATTATAATTTATTAATTTTATAATTATCATTAAAATCTTTCCCCCCTTTTTTATCTTTCTTTTGTACCTCATCCTTATCGCCACTTTTTGCACTAGACTGTGAATATTTACTATTTCTTTCCTTAATCTAATTATTGAGTATCTATTAAGCAACTCAATAGCACTACACAGTTTTTTTTCATCTTTTGCTTCTCTCTCATTATCACGAGAAGTAATTGAAATATAAACTTTTTTAGAATCTTTGCTCGTCATCTTGTACTGCTATATATATTCTTTTCAGTATTTCACTAATTTCATATAAGTAGCTTATACATCTCTTTCACACAGTTCACTTCGGTTCTTTTTTGATTACCACTTGTTTCATCTTAGTCCTCTTTTACCTCACTTAAAGTACTAACCCAGTACTCTACTTTTTTGAAAAGCTATACAAAAGGTTTTATTGCCGCCAACATAGTTGAACTTTTTGACCAACTTATCACTTATTCACCTTAAAATAATTCTTCTGATTGACTTGCATTGAATAAATCAATCTCAAACACCATTTTAATAAAGTCTTTGATTCTTTGTTGATAATTTCCTTGCCTACCTTATACCTTATATAAAATGTTGCCACTTCTAGCATTGCCTATATCCAGAAACTTACCTTCTATGCTTATCTTTGTAAACTAAATTTTCTTTCTTTGATCCTTTCTACTTAATATCACTTTCAGTCTCCTTACTTCATATTGTGTTAAACCTCACTGGATCAAAATCAATGCTTGTAGCAATAATAAAATTCTTTATTTCACATTGACCTTTTTACTACTCTTGCTTTTTTAAACAAGCAACAAAATATTTTACTAAGCTAAATTTACTATTTTTTGTTAATAATCTACCTATATAGATTATTGCATTTCTATTTTACGTGTACTTGATTTGTATAGATCTCTATGCTGTTTCTTTATCTATCGACTTGTTTCTTTTACACTGCAAAACAACACCATCAAAACCTAAAATTGGCTCAAATTCTGTGCTAGCAAGCAAGGACGTTTTTTACCCTATGACACAAAAAAAACACCTAAACACACCTTTTGATAGGTAACATCAAGGTAAAGGCAACGGTTTATATCCCAGGCAGAGTCATTTTTAGATATCTCCAACCTTGGATAATTTCGTGAATAGTATCAATAAATAGTAAAAAAGTAATCAACCTATATGTTCCAATATACAGATATCAGAGCATAGATTTGGAAGTATTACAAGATGTATTGTTAATATAAGTAATTAATTACTTAATCTTTCACTTAAAATCAAATTCACAACATTAGGGTTAGCTTTTCCTTTGGTAAGTTTCATAACTTCGCCAACAAAAAATCCGTATAATTTTATCTTACCGCTTTTGTATTCTTGGACCTTATCTTGGTTGTCATTGATGATTTTGTTGACAATTTTTGATATTTGTTCTTTATCAGCTATTTGTTTCAGATCCTGCTCTTCTATGATAAGAGACGCAGGTTTACCGGTCGCAAACATAATATCGAAAACCTGCTTACCAAGTTTAGCAGATATCGTTTCATCAACGATAAAATCCAAAAGTTTTGATAAGGCATTTGCTTTGACTGGGGAGCTCGTGATATCAATACCTGCTTTATTCAAACGACCGAAAAGTTCTACGGTTAACCAAGTAACCGCAAGCTTTGAATCGTGCTTTTTTGTTAATTCCTCAAAGTAATCAGCAATTGCTTTATCAGAAATAATGACGTTCGCGTCATATTCGCTGATACCCAATTCCTTGATGTATCGTAGTTTTTTTTGATCTGGTAATTCGGGCAAAGATGACTTAATAGAATCAATTTTATCCTGACTTACTTCAATAGGCAATAAATCAGGTTCAGGGAAATACCTATAGTCGCTTGCATCTTCTTTATTTCGCATCACTTTTGTTTTTCCTAAAGCGATATCAAACAATAAGGCATCTTGATTTACCTCTCCACCATTCTCTAAAACTTTAATTTGCCTTTGTATTTCATACTCTATAGCTTGAATAATGTAACGTATTGAATTTAAGTTTTTTATTTCACAACGAGTGCCAAATGTGCTACTACCTTTTGGGCGCACAGAAACATTTGCATCACAACGGAGTGACCCTTTCTCCATGTCACCATCACATGAACCAATGTAACGCAAAATCTGCCTCAATTTTTTCATAAATTCTGCAGCCTCTATAGATGACCTAAGATCCGGCTCTGAAACGATTTCCATTAAAGGAACTCCTGCACGATTTAAATCTACGTAAGTTTTGCTTTTTTCGTGAATGCTCTTTCCTGCATCTTGCTCTAAATGAATCCTTGCAATTCTTATTCCTTTTTCATTACTATCGATAAATACTATGCCATTCTTAACTATTGGCTCAAAAAATTGAGTTATCTGGTAACCTTGCGGTAAATCAGGATAAAAATAATTTTTTCGGTCAAAGTAGGAGTACTTATTAATCTCTGCGGAAAGTGCGAGGCCGGTGCGTATCACCTGTTCTATAGAGTAGTAATTCAGTATTGGTAGTGTACCTGGCATTGCTGCATCAAATAGAGAAACTTGAGTATTGTGCTCAGTGCCAAACTTAGTTGATGAACTAGAAAATAGCTTTGTCTTGGAGGAAACTTGAGCATGCACCTCAAGTCCAATCACTGCCTCCCAATTCTCTTTTGCCATGCATTTGATTTAAATAATAATTTAAATATTCTGCAAAATTAGCATAAAAAGTCAAAATAAAACTTATGATTTAAGATCATCATGTTGTAAATGAGTATTACAATTTCAGTTAAAAATGCAAAAACTACTTGATGATCTCCACCGGTTTCTTTCTATTATGACAATGAAGATATTTAATTATCTTCAATCTGTATGAAGAGTAAACCACAGAAGTACCGCGTAACTAACACTTTACATCTCTACGGTGTTTCTAGTTTTTTACTATATAACTTGAAGTACATTTATAAAGTGTTTAAGACAGTATCGTCAACACTAAAAACAGATAGTGAATAAGGGTTCCCTTCGCCTTTTTCTTCATTTGATAAACTTAAATACCAAAGTAGCTAATACTGAGCGACAAAAAAAATTAAACACACCTCTATTTATTCTCTTCTTTGTTATCTATATCCTGATAATCAGAATCTACTACTTTTCCTTCCTCATTATTTGATGTGGATGAGCTAGCAGAGTTTTCTCCACCATGTTGTTGAGATTCTTTATACATAACTTCTCCAAGCTTCATAGATAATTGAGAGAGATTAGTAATCTTCTGCTGTATTGAATTAGTGTCATTAACGTTACTAGATTTGCTAGCTTCCTTTAACTCATTGATCGCATTTTCAATAGCAGATTTATCGCCTGGTAAAATTTTGTCACCATATTCCTTCAAAGATTTTTCTGTATGATGAATCAAACTATCTGCCTGATTTTTTACTTCAATAAATTTCTTACGCTCCTCATCTTCTTGTGCCTTCTCTTCAGCTTCTCTCACCATACGATTTATTTCATCATCAGATAAACCACCTGAGGACTGAATACGTATTTTCTGCTCTTTCCCAGTAGCTTTATCTTTTGCAGAAACGTGTACTATTCCATTCGCATCTATATCGAATGTCACCTCAATCTGAGGAATTCCACGAGGAGCAGGTGGTATTCCTTCTAAACTAAATTGGCCAAGCAACTTATTATCGGCTGCCAGTTTCCTCTCACCTTGATGCACTTTGATAGTGACAGCAGCTTGATTATCTTCTGCAGTTGAAAATATCTGAGATTTTTTAGTAGGAATTGTAGTATTACGTTCAATAAGTGGAGTAAATACTCCTCCTAAAGTTTCAATACCAAGAGAAAGTGGTGTCACATCAAGTAATAAAACATCTCTTACATCACCTTGAACAATTCCTGCTTGTATTGCAGCCCCAATTGCCACAACTTCATCAGGATTTACTCCTCTATGTGGATCTTTGCCAAAGAATTCTTTAACCTTCTCAATTACTTTTGGCATACGAGTCATGCCACCAACAAGCACCACTTCACCGATTTGATTAGCAGATATACCAGCATCTTCAAGAGCTTTTTTACAAGGAATCATAGTCTTTTTAATTAACTCATTCACTAAACTTTCAAGTTTAGCCCTTGTTAGCTTCATATTTAAGTGTTTTGGGCCACTTGCATCAGCTGTAATGAATGGCAGATTTATTTCCGTTTCCATTGCGCTTGATAACTCAATTTTTGCTTTTTCCGCAGCTTCTTTGACCCTCTGCATAGCCATCGGATCATTTCTTAAGCTAATACCAGTATTTCTTTTAAACTCATCCAATAAATAATTTACTACTGCATCATCAAAGTCTTCACCGCCAAGATGAGTATCACCGTTTGTTGCTTTTACTTCAAAAACCCCATCACCTATTTCAAGTATTGAAACATCAAATGTACCACCACCAAGGTCATATACTACTATTGTGTGTCCATGTTTCTTATCAAGACCATAAGCAAGTGCTGCAGCAGTAGGCTCATTAACTATCCTGAGTACATTTAACCCAGCAATTTTCCCCGCATCCTTTGTTGCTTGGCGTTGGGAGTCGTTAAAATATGCTGGCACTGTTATCACAGCATCCTTTACCTCTTCTCCAAGATAAGCTTCCGCTGCT
>CACRCM010000011.1:0-21282 GCA_902646575.1 uncultured Wolbachia sp. | reverse complement strand
TTTTCTTTTTTTTTTTTTTTTTTTTTTTTTTTTTTGCCCTATCGTAAAAAAGGAAGGCAGGTGATAAAAAAAGAAATTGCAAAAGAAAGTATAACCTACTCTGCAATTGCCCAAGCTAATCCGAAGCCATCATATGTTGATGTACCACGTCCTAGTTCATCAACAATAACTAACGAATGACATGTTGCTGACTGTAAAATACAAAATCTGAGACAAAAAAACTACTATCTCTTTAGCTTTCAGAATTTCCATAAGACTGGTTCGAGAAAGATTTTTAAAACGAGGTTCATGAATTATTTAGCAATTAGCATCAAGATAGGAAGAAAAAAAATTAACTTCGAGAATTGATGCACAATCATTCATTTCTGCCATAAACGTGGAAACTCCTTTACACTGGTAATCGCAGCTGCCTATTCTAAATGCGAAGAAAGTGAAAATATTTATTAGGTTTCCCAAACATCCTGCTAATATTTCTAAACATTAACTGTAATTTTTCTACGCAAACATTTTTTCGATATAATTCTTAATGGAGATGTAAGTAGTCAACTAGGACTGCTTCAAGTTAATAGGAGGATAAATGACCGACTTATTAAAACTTCAATTGCATAAAGTCATATGACGGAATTCATTGGAAAATGACAATGTACTATTTTCTCTTCCAAGTTCTATGAAGTGTTTCTTACCATACGGCTGGCTTCTTTTCATCTAGATTAGATGACTAGAAAAAAAAAGTGACTTGTGGAAGTGAAATGTCTTTGATATTTTCTACTAAATTTACAAAAAAGTGGTTAAACTGCATTCATGAAAATGCCACAAAATTTCCAAAAACCAAAAAAAAATCATCTGTAAAACAATACATATAATGGCTGATGAATAGATATAACTGCAAAGAGAAAAAGCACCTGGTATAAATGCCATCTATAAGAGAAAATCTGGCACTCTCACATGGCACAAATGAGCCCATTTGTGCCAAAAGTACAGAGAGTGCACAACAACGTAAATATGTACTTTTGCCTCCCATATTTGCACCTGTCAGTACCAAAAACATTGTATTATCTGAAATGGACTGCATCCATGAAACAATTTCGCCGCAATTTAAGACAGAAGTAAGGACTTGAAAAATATTATAACAAAAAGATAATTTCCATCATTTTTCATGAAAAAAGTTCCAACCTCCTTGTTCGCTGCCAAGAACTATATCATTGCATATAAATTGCGAAGAATTTGGGCTCGCCTCCATAACTGGATGACGACATTTTTTGAGTTCCAGAACTTGCTTACCTGAAAGTAACATACATAGAAGCACGACTATAGTGAACATCATTCGAATTGATGAAAGACTTGAACTAAATGGAAACAGCTTTGTTTTCATCAAAAATCTTAACTATTTAAAATCAAATCCTCCTTAAGTGATGAAATTTCAAGTGCAACAAACTACAAGATGATGCTCCAAATTTGCAAAAAATAATGAAAATTAAAATCATTTCTCGTAAGTACAGTTCCTTTTCAATTAAAAATTAAATCTGCAAGACTGACCTTCATCAAGTATTTGTGGTCTCACGTAAACAGAAGAAGATCCGCTGGCCAGTACGGAAAGTGCAACCAGAGCATCAATTATAGCAATTGCTTCAGATAATTCACAGAATGTTGGAACATAACCCGCTAAAATATTTCTGATTGATAACATATTCTTTTGTACTTTGAAGCTGCTAAATAGCTACTTTTCAGTAATTTCTATAGATAAATAAAACAGCATTCCAGTTGAAGAAAACATAACTCACAACAAGTTTCGACAACCATGTCAATAAATTTGCTTTGAACTGCTTCGTAATGAGAAGAAAATTTCCGATATTCACGATTTAGTACATCCAAATCGACGCAAGTGAAGCGCACACCGGAACCTTTACTTGTTTCAAGAATATGCATACCTGACTGTCTAATTGATTTTTCAGCCTGAAAACAGCATCCCTTTCAAATAAGTCATGTACAAGGAAATCATTAACTCCCATATACTTTGAGTAATCAAAAACTTGAAGATTTAGTAATGTTCAATATTTTACACGCATCAATTATACAGAACATTATATAGCAAATCTTACCTTTAAAGTGACTCGAAAATGAAAACCATGATTTTCAGTATTTTCGAGTTTAATTGCTTCCGTTATTCCAGAACAAACCTAAAAACAAAATTATGCAAATAATGTATTACTTTAAATAGTTAATGCTATCTTACGTAGCAACAACAAATAATAATATCGATCAGATCAAAGCATAACAAATCGACAAGTCAACGAGAAAATGACCTTTTTTAACAAAGTATTGCACTTCATTTCAATTTCATGCATTCTTTCAGCATCTGCAAGTAGATTTCCATCGATATTTGGTAATATCCTGTATAATCCGTTTTTATTGAAATAAGCTATATCAACTGTACTTTCAATTAGTGCCATGAACTTTTCAAACTGCAACTGTGCTAGAGCAAGCGGCTCCTGCAAAAAATATGTTAAAAATAACGAAATTCTGATTACAGAATACAAGCAGAAGAATCCAAAAATTAAGATTATGTGCATAAATAAATTTTTTTGGCGATGAATATAGTTCTTTATACCTACCAAGCATAAATCATTAACTGACGATGCCGAAAAATTGCAAGAAGCATGAAGTTCGTCTAATACTTGATGGAATCTTTTCAGCAGACGGATGACCTGATAAAGCCGGTAACATTCCTTTAAACAAATTGATGTCATTCCTTTTAATTTCCTATAAAAATTATCAATAATTGCTCCTTTTTTTGGGCAACAATTCCAGCCATTTCGTTTCCTCTTTCTCAGATATCAGAACTCACTTCCAACGAAAAATAAAGAAAGTATGGAAATTTTGAATGAGTTACAAGAAAAACTTATCAGAACCTGCAAGCCTGCCTTTTTTTGCACTATTTTTCTGGTAATTGCTACAATATCAGGTATTCGACGTAAAATGTCGTCATGAAGTATAGCACGACACGATGAATCATTGACAAAAGCCTCAACTACATCCAACCGTTCATTAATTTTGCGTATATCATGTAAAGGTCGCCGTATCCAATCACCTAAAATTATATCTTGAAAACAATAAAATTATGTTTACCATAGCTTGAAACGATTGAAAGAAAATGCACATTTATTTCGTTTAAAAAAAAAAAAAAAAAAAAAAAAACTTTTTTTTCGGTCCAAATTATAAAACTCTTAAAACTTACGTAAAAGGCGTTGTCCTTGAGAAGTGCGACATTTATTTAATAATTCATAAAGCGATCCCCCATCATTCATTAAATCTTCTAAAATTTAATACTACTATTGTATTTTATTCGGACAGTACTTTCAGACAGTTATTCGGACAGCAATGGAAAACAAAAGAATCTTACAACGAACAATTATGCAAACGTAATAAGACGAGTGACAAAGAACAAAAGATACCATCTTCTTGGTATGCGCCGAACAATTCGAGAGCTTTAACAGCAGCAGAATTCAAATACATGTAGCCTGCCGATTTATAATTACGTAATTGAAATTTCCCAATTTTCATTCCATCATCATTTAGATGCAAATGCTGAATCAACCCCACAATACAACTTTTCTGCGCTCTCGAAAGATGAATGTCTGAAAAAACGCAGAGTAAAGTTTTCACGGAAATGTCTATTGATAATAGAAATAAAGAATACAATGATAACAGAATGATTTAATTTTCAAAAGATGAAATAAGACATTTATGCTGTTCTAAATATATAAATATGATTTAATCTCTTCCAAATTTATTAGACGATAAAAGCTCTGAAAAATAACGTTCATTTTCCGACATCATTCAACATCAGTTCAACTGCTGTGAATTTCGACAAAGGCTCTAACATATAATAAATGAAAAATTAATTAACAACTCATTCATTAGTTGAGATTACCTTTATATTTTGGATCGAACATCTCAGCTATCTGATCAGAAAGTGTAATAGGAAGTTGCTCAGTAAACTGAAAAAGTTCTTTCCTAATCCCAGCTTTTTTGAGCGCATTATTCAATTGGCTATTATTTTCACCAGATAAATTGACTGATGATATCCCCATTTTACTCGAAACCAGCAAACATTCTCGGGGAACCAGAGCAGCCAGACATTTCTATAAAAAATTTTTTGTGACTCATTTGAATTAAAATCCCATCAGCAGCAGAACTCTATTTCTAAAAACAATGGTAATTTTAATTGATAGAGATATCATTTGCGTTTACCTCCAAATTCACGAAATGCTCATTATCAAGAAATTCGGCGATTGTAAACTGCATTTCTCGTGCATTACAGGACACAACGGAGACCAAACACTGAATAAAGAATTCAAAATTCGAAAGGACCTAGGAAATCTAGTTCTGATCATCAATTGAAAAGGAAATTTCTGATATACAAAAAGGATTTTTCGATGTTTAAAAAATACAGAAATTGAAAGTTCCACGAAGTTCAGAACAAGGAATAAAAGATAATGGTACTTCGGTGGAGTCGTGTCCTTCTGTCACAGTTAATGCTACAACAGTTGTCAGCTCGTACAATTCAGCACTGTCACCAATAATTTCTTCAAAATCATTTAAACATCCTAGCGAACCCTCAAAAAAATAAATTTCTGCTCCTCTTCAAATTGATGAAATAATATCTGGAAAGAGGGATTTTAGAAAAGTATTCGCAAGTATGATAATATGTAAGTATAGACGAAGGTGCAACTTGTATAATTAATTACATGTTACAAAGTGTTATTTCACTATACTTTTTAGCATTTAGCCTGAAATTTAGTTACAGATAATTTACTTATGTCATTTGGAGTGTTCCGTCTTTCGCTTAATTTCCTGTCATTCTGATATAGTTGCTACAGATATGAGCGGATAAGTAAAGTTCACAGATTCTCCTCACTCGTTTTCTTGGAACAATATCGAGCATTTAAAAATTCAGTAAACTTTGTCCCAACCAGTAGAAAGTTCACCTTCGCTTTAAGTTCCCACTGTCCATCATTTGCAGCATATACTTCCACACGATAATGTTGTACTAAGATGGCATCATGAATTACGCGTAAATACTGCGCATTATTCAAAACATGATACATTAATTCGGTTTCACCTACAAACATTGATCAATCAAAATGCATCCATTGTTTATTTACGAAGTTTTTATAATCAAGAAGTGAATACACTGTTTCTAATTGCACTAATGATACTTTTTAAGGATAAATATAATTTTTTTTTCCACTAGCTAAACACTTTTCGTATTAAAAATGAACTCGGAGAAGTTATCACTCACCAATTTTACATCGTCGAAGACCCACTTCGCTACAAAAAACATTGTTTGCAATGAAAACTGCATCGTCATCATAGCAAGCATAAAATTCCTAAAGTTAAATGCTATTTGACAGACACACAAGATATTCTGAGGAAAAAAAAAGAAACTGGCTTTTCACCCACAGAAAATCATAGCATGAATTCGTTCAAGTTCCAAACATATGAAAAGCAAAATGAGCACAAAAAAGAACCCACGTTCCGCTCAAAAATAACAACAGTCCCAGTCGCTTTATTCCGAATTATTTTCACCAAACCTTTATCCAGCCTATCCATGTCGTACGTAATCGATATTAGTAGCGGAAAATGCTGAACATAAGGTTAACCTAAACAGGAATGAATAATTCCTAATATAAGGTGATTTACTTAAATTCTCGCATATATCAAATTTCTATGATTAAAATTTATGGTCCATTTTAGATTCATATATTGCACTTTCAATTTATCGGCATCGAAACTCAACACTGTTCAAAAAGCACCCATTTTGTTAGAAAACACAAAACCAATGAAAATACATTGTCTGATGTCTGCGACATGTTTTCAGCAACTGATATTTTTAAATTTATCATCTTCTACATAATGTATGGGCCTACTAAACATACACCGATATCAGCATACAGAGCATGATCCAGCACATATTTCATACAAGTTCATTTGAAATTCAAAAAGAAAAAAAAAATGAAAATGCTCAAACTTCAAAGCGAACTAAAATCTTAACAAGTAATGAATAGACTAATACAGCACGTTTACATTCGTAAGCGTTCATTTTTATTCTTGAAACAGGAAATGTAAATAACCCTTATCAGTTTCAAGCGATATATCAAGCGTTTTTAGGAATATATCGTTCTTAAAAATCAGAAAAATCTAACAATTAACAGACAATAAGTTTGAGCCTTAAATAGAAATAAATCCCATTTCCTGTAAAAACAACTGTCATATGGAAATATGAATGAATGTATTAAAGATACACATGAGTTTCTAATAATACAGATATACATGACTGATGATAAAGATATTACTGGTAACATACTGTTATCCTTCTCCTATCACGTTATTTCAAAAAACATTCATTTAAACTAACTGCAGAGAATAAGTCAATTCAGGAAAGTAACTGTCAAGTATTTGAATAAGTCAATTCAGGAAAGTAACTGTCAAGTAAATATTTTGCCGCTTCTCAAGCGGGTGTATTTCGTCGGTTTTTGAACGGCTAGTGAATCCTGAAAATCAAATATAGGTACTAAAGTGAAACTGATTTACATGATTTCTGCAACTAATTTAAAATAAAGTTACTGCCATCACATAATAGGCTTATTTATAAGAACAATAAGCTATTTTACAGCAGACTTTTGATAAAGTTTCCGAAGTAAACTGAAGATAATAACTGACAATGATAAAATTCTATGAGTTCAATTCCCAAAATAATTTTCCGTCTCTGGAAATTATTGCATCCAATATCACCTACCGTCTCTTGTAATGGCCTGATACCATTTCCAGTTATTTCATCTCTCTCTTCATTGCTTCCAGAATCCTGATGCTGGCGTTTATTTGATGCATTCCCATTTCCCTCTCGGAAAAAATCGATTTCTATTAACTTCAGTATATCGGCTGGAATGTTCTCCTCCAAAATACCGCATACAGCATATTCGGAATCTGATTTAAAAGAATTTTCAAGAAGAATTCATGAATTCTTCGTATTAAAGATACACATGAGTTTCTAATCATACAGATATACATGATTGATGATAAAGATATTACTGGTAACATACTATTATCCTTCTCCTATCACGTTATTTCAAAAAACATTCATTTAAACTAACTGCAGAGAATCATTATCAAATTGCTCTATTTATAAACAGCTAAATGCCTTTTTTGATGGACACAAGGGTTTTTTTTTTTAATTTCTTCACAATTCTTCCATACAATTATTTGAAATTTGATTCCTGCTCATACTAAATCGCATTTCAAAAAATAAAATTTATGCAGCTACAAATAATCTTGAACAAAATCAAAAAATAAAGTGCAAACCTCCCGAAGGAAGAGCTAAATTTAAACAAAAAAAAGAAAAAAAAAATTCAAATTCTAAGATCTTGAAAAATATTTCCATTTCATGAAATTAATCATAATGCAGTTTATTAAAAACTTACTATAGTGATTAGATTTTTTCATTAGCTTTATTTTGCTCATTATATAATCCACCAGCAAAGATTCACTGTATTTATAAGTTTCGGTATTTGATATCTCTAAATATGAGATGAATTGCGGATTTAAGCAAATATATCATAATATTATGAAAACCAAGACACGCTCTTAGAAAAAAGAATCATTGCAAATATTTAACAAAAACTTAAAAAGCGTACGAACCCTTACACTGACAAGTTTGCCTCAACGATGATTTTACAGCTCTAACATTCTCAAGCAATTTTATCGATGGAAAATGATCATCCACTAAAATGTCCTTCAATGATACGTAATCATCCTATAAAAAGCATACAAATAGATTTAAGCTCAACAGAAAATTTTTTTATCACAGTTCAAGACAGTCTGAGCGAATAAACTCGACACACAAGTTCTTTTATACTATGGTCAAAATATTTCATTTTATATATTTGATTTGTCAACCACTTTTGTTAAAAAATACAGAAGCTTGATGTTATTTATTTCTTCATTTATCTGTGGATACGACATGTGACCAATTCTTTGTAGTTGTGTTTCTGTGTGTGTGTTTTTTTTTGTATAACTTTTTTTGTATAAATCGTCATGCTTTTCCTGAAGAACTATTTTCGGGATACACCAAAACAGTCCACCGGGAAAAGTGATGAAGAAAATAACATAAAAAAAAAAAAAAACGATGCCTGATAATGCTCAACTACTGTCCTGTTTTCATAAATAACTATAAATTATTACCTTCGCATACTTTCGCAAATAAGGTAGCAATAATAACGTGGGATTTACTGGTGCAAATAAAATCAACGAGCCATTACTAACCACGTTATTCCCGAGTAAAACTGACCTGAAACAAAATTTTGTACTGTAAAAAATAAATGTACATGACAAACTGATCACTTTTCTTCTCAATATTCTTTATTAGGAGAAATGTTTCTATATCGATCGAATTTCTTCTTGAAACTATCCATAATAGAAATATTAACCAAATTAAACCACTCAATTTTCACTGTCTCATTTTAAAATTACCTCTGTTATACAAATCTCAACTTTTTCAAGCTATACCTCAAACCATCATCGAATTTCAGCAATTCTTCAACTCTCTCATTTCCAATTGCATATAATGTTGCATTACCCGTTTTTGGATGACGAAGTAAGTGAAGCTGTTTTTCGCAAAGTTCACCTTAAACATATGATAAACCAGAAAATTTGTAAAGAGAACATCAAATTTAAATAGGTGCATTTGACTTTCAAAACTTTCCATAACATTCTTTTCTTTTCATATAAAATATAAGACCTTCCGGACCTTACGTTAAAAGAGAAATTGCAACGTCTAGATGCAGTGGTAAAGTAACGAACCATTTGATAAAACAAATCGCGTAAGGGATTGATCATTCCGTTGATAATAATCACTTTCAGCCCTTTCTTCTTTGCATTTTTTATTTAATCCTGATTCTCTAACTGCTGACTTCGAAAATGAATCCGCTGAATCCATAACAAAACTGGAATTTTTAAATTAATTTAGCAGAAATTTAACATTGATATAAGTGTGGTGTTACATCATGTTGTCACGGTATTCAAATTTTTTTCAAATTTGGAATAAAATCAAAATACCTTCGTCCATCAGAATAGATATTATAAAAAATAGCTGAAGAGACAGAGAGAGATGAAACTAAATTTGACAAATCTAGAATAGACAATATTTCTTCTACTTGAAAGTTGTCATCACAATGCCTAAGCTGCTTACAGGACTGATTTCTTTATTCAGCCAGTTCGGTTCTAACTGTCCTGTCCCTGCAACAGATATATCTCGTACCCCCGGACAGCGCCCATCGTCTTTAACATCCTCTATAAAGACTTTTGATGCCTCAGAAAACGTCGCCTAACCGCTACTCTTTCCCTCCCTCCTCTCTTCTCCCTCACCAAATGAAAAGAAATGACCGCGTTTCGGAGTGCGGCCTCATATCTCTGATGTTTGGCCTCAGAATGTAGGACGCCGTGAAAAATAATAATCTTCTGGAATATCCATAATAGATCAAAGATCAAAACGGAGTAAAATGAATCTAGTAATGTCAATTTAGCTTGCATAATCAATCGGACTATTCATGTGCATTTGTCTTGGCTATGGTAGAATTTGGCTTACTCACTGGATACTGATTGGGCCACATTAGACCGTTGATAGAGTGATTGGAAATTTTATGTTCAGTATTGATTAGCACTTTCTGTCATTCCAGAAAATTGCTTTGACGGTCGTTAGTTTCGGTAATTTTCCATTCGGGTTCTTTTATTGCTCGGGCAATTCGGTTCCTTCCGGTAAGCTTTACACCACAGTATCGATCTTTCATCCACTAGAAGTTTTACTTATGCTATACAAACTAATACTAGAAGGATTACATACGGGAACACAAACTTTTTCATTAAAAAAAGATTTATTATAAAAATTGACACTCTTGATCAATCTAAGATCATCCAAAAATCACTCAGAATAATATGGATTAGATTGGAGATATAGTGCGGTGAGATAAAAATATCATCGCACTATATCTCTTAATTTGTGCGTAATTTTTCTTTATTGTTATTTCTTTATCTGTTCTATTTAGAGCAGTTTATCATTTATCAAGCATTCTTTAAGCAGTAGTTTCATGATGGAGACAAAAACAAATTACAGATTTTTGATCATTTGCTGAGAAGGCTAGTTATCGATAGAGCGTGCTAAAAATTGAAAGCATGAAATATGTCCCTCGGGGACGTTCGTCAAATATTAATCAGTCTTGGAATATTTTCCCTTGCCTACTCATCCATTTTACATTTTACAAGCCATATGCATATTCTATTCTATTTTGCCACTAATTCAGTTCCGATTTCAATTTCATCATTTGTTTAATATATATATGTACACATATGCTTATATGTGTACATTTTGCTGCGTCTATATGCATTATCTAAATCGCTTGCTAAACTGATAAAAAGTGATTGGCAATTAATGTTGTGTTCTTTGGGCAATGTTATCAATACTTACTACCATCTACATCTTTGTTGCTAGACAGTTTTTACCGTAAAAGTTGTTAAAGTGCTTGTTTTTTACACTCTAAATCTAGGTTATCCCGTTTTCATTTTATAACTACTATTATTACTACTGCTAATATCAGCTTATATTACTGACAACCATTAATTCCGGAATGTTATTCAAGTTTGAATGGCTGAATTGCTATTCACTGAATCTAAAATTTGAAGCTAGAATATACTGAATATAGAAAATTTTCGTCACATACATAATGGGTTTTTACATTATAGCTTTAGGAATAAATATGTTAGTAAGCTATAAAATTGAAATTTTCTCTATTTTCTTTACTAATCGCCATTATTTTCCTTATTACACAATCGTTGCCATGATAGCTATTAACATTTCAGGATTTCGCTTTTATAAATTAAACAACAAAAATATTCCTTCTTATTTCTACAGATTACTTGATTCATTTTCTTCTGGTGCAACCTTTTCCCATAATTTTTCGCTTTTCTATTTTGTGTGAAAAATTAGAAGTACATCACTGAGCATAACTCAATGCTCAATGAAAGTAGTTTCTGAAAATAGTAGAACTCAATGAAAGTAGCTTCTGTAATGAGATACTTTCGTAATTTGTACAAAAAATGAAAGTTTTATTCAGCCTAAAATAGTTGTGTAATGATAATGTGTCATCAATCAACATTATCATCGTAATACAAAATGAATAGTAAAAGCAATATGTGAATAGTTGATTCTCTCAATTTTTAACGAGAAAAAATGAATCTCCATGTGGTATGATATGATTGAAAAGATAAAACGAAGAAAAACAGATGCCAAGAATGCTTAGAGAAAATATTCGAACCTGGAGAAAAGGACATACAAGCAGTAGACATATACACACCTGACATGCACAATAATCATTTACACTCATCTCATTCGTTCCTCTGTTTTCGCCGTTGCTTGAACTTCAAGTAGGAAAAAAATGAAGGAGAAAGCTGGAAGTTGAATAGATCATCATCTGCTAATGCTACAAATGTTACCATCAAATAATTTACTGTTAATTCGCAATTGTATGCTGCAGGAAGCGCTGGTCCATTAGTGGAAGGAACACTTAAACCACGCAGAATCTCATTCATTCACGCTTTTTCTGCTTATTTGCATCATTGCAATGTGCACAGCCTATCTAACTATCTATTGAATTTTGCAAGTTTTTCCTTTTCTCTTTCGTTTTATATTTTTAATTGATCAAATAATATCTGCCTCGCTGCACAACAACTTACTGAATATTCCGGAAGTGGAACTTCTATTTTCTTTCCTTTTTAACATCGGATTTTCGCTTTTCCATGATTTTTTTTTTGATTTCACATTTCATTGCATTGTGGAAGGAGTCAGTAGTTCGACGTATAATGCAACACGTTAACTTAAGACTATGAGTAAATCTCGAAGATATTGTGCTTTGTGTTAGCCGACTAAATTCGAACAAAAGAAATTGTTCACAACGTGGTAGTCCACTTATAAAATGTAAAACTGCTTTCTTTCGATGAAATAAAAAATCGCTGTATATATTTCTAAAACTTTAGCATTGAAGAGTAATAATTTTAATGAGATTTAAGACTTTAATGTATATTTCAAGATGTTGTGGAATTTTCAATGCGACAACTGACCGGAAACCCAAAATTTCTTGCATTTATATTTGTCGTTGGTAGGTAATTCAAACGTTTTTTGTTTTTTTGTTCTTTTTATAGCATACTATTAGTACTGATCGTTCTATAGGATGTCACTTCAACAAATGCCTATTTTTGTTAGAGATTAGTCAAAAGAGAATGTTTGATTATAGTATTTAAAGGATTGAATTATTCCCCGAATTAAAGAATCTAAATTATTTCATCCGTACTATATTTCTCTATCCTATATAAGGATATCTTTATCAGCTACTTTTAGGTAACATTCGTCTCTCTACGCAGTTTTTTTGTTAATGTGGCAATAGGTTACATTTATTTGATATCAAAAATTGGAAACTTCATTTTTTTTAATGTGATGACAGAAATTAAAGCTTGATTTTTTCTAATGTAGTAATGTAAATTGAAATGTCATCTGATTATAAGAAAGAATTACAGCTTTCACTGATGCACGCGAATTATCACATTGTTGTACAAGTGGCAAGAGACATTTTGAGCAGTCATCATCGTGCACTGAAATAAAGCTCAACGAAACGACGAATACCTGTATCCTGACAGCATCGATATGCTGCATGGATACATTGTTGGAACATAGTTGCAATTACGGTATCAAAATGGGTAAAAAAGATGATCACTGCTCATCGAATTTTGATCACGTTGGCGGAGGAATCCGTAAGGTACTTATCGAATTAGCGAATGTATTGTTATGAAATGCTAACAAATTTTACATACAAGCTAAATTTAATTCTCAGTTACAATTTCTACCTTCATATATATAATTTAAGACTATTATTACTATAGGAATGTTGTGAGTGTTGCCTGTTAGCCAAGGAATTACTACGAACTAATAAAAGCTGTACAGCACCAAGTGGTTTTGATGCATCATGTTTACGTTCCTTTCATCAATGCTGCTCTGAAGACGCAGGATCAAAAGTCGATGTGCAGCATCAACGTTATGAAAGTTTATGATTATTCTATTAACATATTTATGGAAATTACTGAATCTCTAATTAGTAATTTACAATGAACCGTACAAATAATGCACACTTTTGATCCAATAAATCATCATCCTGGATCAGGATTCAAAAAATGCAATTCGCAAAAATTCGGTCAAAAAAAAATTTGGCAGGTTGTATAAATGAAATATTTAATCCTGATGAAGCTGTGATTAGAGCACTAGTGATTGTGTTTCATTTTCCATGTGCAAGAAAATAGCATAAATTATGCTTCAAGCTTGTTTTTGTTTATTTAAGCAATAGATTGACATCCAAATAAATCAAGATCATTAGAAAAGTTAAATACTTTCAGGTGATTCGGATTTAGTGGATCTTCTAAGTGTCGGAAATCGTTGTACATCAGCAAAATGTGAACATTTGTGTACGGATCGGGGAGATACCACAGTAGAATGTTCCTGCCATCCTGGATATGAATTAGCATCGGATGGTTACTCCTGTACTGGTTAGCGAACTTTTTCGTATAGCCGAACTTAAAGGTATTTTGCCGCACTTTTCTATTGCACATTTTTGCGTACGCTAATTTCCCAATGACTGCTTATCTGCATTGCAATTGAGCTATCGGCACAGTGCTGTAAAGCTTCTTACACCTTATCAGGGAATGTTTATTATATTGAGAAATATGTTCTTTTTCTTTTTATTTTTTCCTAGTTATCTTTGAATAAAGTGAGATATATCAACTGCGAACAGGTGGTATAAAGGAATTCCGCTTGAGTACCAATACTGGTTGTGCGCCGAACGAACGATACCAAAAAACCATCGGTGAGGGATATCGTTGTTTAACGGAGGATCGTTATCTAAGTGATAGTACCATGAGTTCATACAATCTGACGGAAGCGAAAATGGCCCATGGATCGAATACTATGAAGCATCAAACGATCTTAGGAGAAGTTGGAACGGAAAAGTTGTGTCTTGATGGTTGGGATGTGTCACCTGCAGGACATTGCGTAGGTAATATTTCTTTGAAATATTACGCTTCCTTCTTCATTTTTGATTATTTATTTATTTTTTTTTTTTTTGAGTTACTCTTTTAGTGTTGTCGTTGCTATTAATTTATCGCACTTCCATGTTGTTGCAAATGACCATCATTTTCGAGAAAACTCAAAATTTTCAAAAATTCAATCATAAAGTGATTGTCAATAGTATATTTCGCGTCATATTTTGCATGTCTGCACATTGCATTTTGCATGCCTTCTAGCTAATTTCAATACATTGGAAATTGCAGCTGTTGATTAGATGTTAATTACAGATTTCGACCGGTCAGAAAATCATACCTTATGCAGTTGCTCTTTAAATTGATTTTTTCAAAGTATCATTGCCTGGGAGGTTAGAAAAAACTCAGAAAATTTACCAAAAAAAGCTTTACGGCTTTTGCAATTTTTAAATGAAAGCCTCAATTCATTTTGTTTGATATTATGCTCGCCTGTTTTTGAAAAAAATTCCTATCAATTTTTCCCTTCCAAAACTATTCTCGTTTATCAGTAATATGATTCTTGAAGTTTTTGATCTATTAATATATAAAAAGTTTGTTTTAAATAAATAATTGGCAAATTTGGAAGGCAATTTTGATATTTGGAAGCGATATTCACAAGCATAAATAATTATCAGAGATCGACAGTGAAGTTAAATGTTTCAGTAATAATATTATTAGTAAGATGAATGCTTTTTAAAAAAAATTGCTACATTGGTATTGCTTCACCTGCTCGTTTATGAATTGAAATCTATGCGAATTAAAATTTTTTCCAGTTTCTACTATTTGCTTTCCAGATTTTTGCTTTTTGATGTTCCCTTTAATGTTTTAGTTGACAGCTACATTAATTTCTTTTTTGTTACCCAAGAAGCCAGGCTTCTAGACATAAACGAATGCGATACACGGGATTCAGTGTGCCCACTACCTAATTCGCTCTGTCTCAATGCACCTGGATCGTTCTCCTGCGTCTGCTTACCGGGTTTCTACTGGAGCGATATCGGCTCCATTTGTGTAGGTAATTTCTTGCACAAAATGCAAAATGTCGGTTACCTTTTTTTTTTGTTCTTTCTTAGGTTATGAAAATTTAGAAAAAAAATCATTCAGACTAGTGTTATTGGCATTTTGTGAAGGTATAGATTAGATTTTTGGTATTAAATCACTGATCGGCCTCTAATGATGGATGAATATAGTCATTCCTTCGTCATCACAAATACAAACATATTTAATTGTTATGAGTTTTCAAAACAAAAAAAAAAAAAGTTAACTCGCTTTGAAAATTCAAAAAAATTCGAAATTGAAATATAACTAACGATTCTTATTGATATCTGCATGTGATTTTTTGATCTTAGATATTGATGAATGCTTGCTACTAGCAGATGATTGTTTGGAAAGTCAGCGTTGCTTAAATACTCCTGGCTCATTCAAGTGTATACGAACATTATCCTGTGGTACCGGATACGCCTTGGATAGTGATACTGAACAATGCATTGGTTTATTTTACTTTAATCTGTTCTTTTTTTTGTGTTTTGCAGTCGTTTTTACTAAAATTTCAAAAACTACCTAAACAATTTTATTATTGCTCAATACTTATTAAAATTAATAATTAACATTGTTAGCAAATATAGTTTAATTGTTATTCTCTTAACTTCCTCAACAGTGCGTTTTTTTTTTTTTTTTTTTCTCAATGCCATTCTCTTGATTTCACAACATTGATGCTTCACTAATCCTTATTATAAGTTAAAAATAAGTAATAATGATATAATACCCTTACTGTGATACATAATTCTGAAGAATATTTTGTTTTCAATATTGATCTATTCAAGAATGGATCCTTCCACTTCATTTTATTACCCTACGGAAATTAGATTAACTCTTTTGAAATATTGTATAATTAGAATGTGGCTTCTAGTCATTAGCTTAATAAGTTTTAACAATAGAAAGAAGCTTATAATTATCGACAGATGTGGATGAATGCAATCTTGGTTCTCATGATTGTGGACCGTTGTATCAATGTCGAAATACGCAGGGGAGCTATCGTTGTGATCCGAAGAAGTGTGCGGAAGGTGAGCTAATGAATCCACGAACCGGTGAATGCATAAGTATGGACTGTCCTATTGGTTATAAAGCAATTCGAGGACGTTGTGAAGGTTCTTTTCTCAGTTTTTATGTGAATATTTTATTTCTTCGCTTTATAAAAAATTGAAACTGTCTTCCTGGCACTTCTTTAAAAATTTTAACGAAAGCAAAGACTTGCTATGCAAGAGAGTGTTCATTTGGTAGGAACTTATGAAATAATGTTTGAATTTACAGATGTTAATGAATGCCAGGTAATAGCGCCATGCAAGCAATTTGAAGAATGTATAAATACTCCTGGATCATTTCGATGTCAGGATCGAGGAAACATATGTGCAAATGGCTACCGTATGGATCGAGAGACTGGATTCTGTGTTGGTAAATATTATTGAATGTAAGAAAGAGCATTGTTTCCAAGATAGACTAATAAGATATTACCAAGAAATATTGCAGAATATACTGCAATTTTTTTCAAAGTTTGTAATATTTGAGGATAGGCCAGTGATTGGTTTCGGGAGCTTTTGGTTGATTCTAAAGATAATGATTTGTATCATGCAGAAGCGTGTTTTAACAGCAAAAAATTATATGATATAAATTCTAGAAATAAAAAGTTTACTTCTTACGATAATTCAAAGAAACATAAACATAACATTTTTTTTTTGTTTTAAAAAGAAACTTTAACAAAACAACAAACCAGGCCAAATAAGAGCAATCAGTATCTTTTTTTTTTTTTTTTTTTTTTTTTAACGATAGGGATGTGCTTCATTTTTGCTAGAACTTGCTCATGCCTCAAATTTTCCTTGCTGCAGACATCAACGAATGCGTCGATGGGACTCATCTTTGTGGTGACAAACAGTGCATCAACCTGTTGGGTAGTTATAAATGTCGTTGCTCAGCGGGGTTCGAATTCAATGATACGGTAATCAAAATAAAATTGAAAGAGGAAAAAATTTTAATAGGAATACCAAATTTCTTCCTTATACAACTATTTTATAATATTTTGAACAGTTAGCTGTTGAAGGCTTACCATATATTTCAGTTTTTAGTGAATCACTTTAATAATATAAAGAGTATGTCACTGCTATAAATATGTTGCAGACGAAACGCTGTGAAGACATGAATGAATGTAAGAAGTTTGCGGGACATGTTTGTTCGTTACATGCGACTTGTGAGAATACGTATGGCTCATTTAAATGTCATTGCAAAGATGGTTTCAAGATTGCCAAAGATGCGCGAAACTGCGACGGTTGGTTTAATAAATGTGATTAATAAAGGATATTAATATTTAGAAATATGGAAAGCGAAATGTTAGGACAGCGAAATAGAGAAACAACGCATGATCGGATAAGTAGTCGGTTCAAACTTAAAAACTTGACCCCAGTAAGTTGATTCCATTCTCCCTCCTCCTCTCTAAACTTCTAAAATTGTTTCTGGAAGATTTATCTATCATACCTGCAGCAGAATTATTTTTTATTGCATAGGTAGGATGGCTTTTCTGTCCACTTTGAGTTTTAATATGTGCCCAACTTTCAAATACGACAAATTTCAAACTTTCAAATTATAGATATTGATGAATGTAGTCTTGGTAAAGCGAACTGTACACAAAAGTGCATCAATATTCCTGGAAGTTACCAGTGCATTTGTGAGCGAGGCTACCGCCTAGGTATTGATGGAATTACCTGCGAGGATATTGATGAATGTACCCTTTGGGCTGGTTCAGGTATACCTTTATATTCAACTAATCAACATAAATAATGCTTGCATAACTAAATTTAACTTCTAAATTGAAGATGATGACCTTTGTATGGGCAAGTGCATTAACACTCCAGGCTCCTACAAATGTCAGTGTCCTACTGGTTATGAAATACAGGAAGATGGCAGAACATGTAAAGGTGAGGGCCATTTT
Source organism: uncultured Wolbachia sp. (assembly GCA_902646575.1). Lineage (GTDB taxonomy): Bacteria > Pseudomonadota > Alphaproteobacteria > Rickettsiales > Anaplasmataceae > Wolbachia. The sequence goes on along the minus strand of CACRCM010000011.1, from coordinate 3,137 downwards.
GACAATTTTTCTTTCAATTTTTAAGTAAAAATTTGAATCTTTAAGGATTTTTATATAAGTAATTTTAAAATCACTACAAAATTTGAATGATGAAGTGAAATCGATTAACTGCGAATTTCCTTGAAAATAACTTAGCTTGTAGATATTGATGAATGTGCCAAGGGTGAGTGCCAAGGAAGCAATCAGATTTGTGTAAATACTTTGGGAAGCTTTAAATGTCATGTAATACGTTGCCCATCGAATTACGTGCACGACAAAAATTTTAAAAAGTATGCCATTTGTCAAATCTTTAAATTAAATTTCCAGCATGATTTTTAATCTTTGTCTTTTATTTTATTCTCCTTCTGCTTATCCAACAACCTCAAGAATAAGAATTTTGTGCTAAAATTACCACTAACTTATGGATGGATGAAAAGGAACATTAACCTTTTAATTGCATGTTGTCGATATTTCGATTCACTTTTTGCAATTTAGTCGCTGTAACCGACTGAGTCACTTATGTGACTCATTAACTGAAGAAGAGTGTAAAAATCATGCGATACGCATAAGTTGGGAGTTTACATCCATACCAAGACAAGAAACAATTTCATCGAGGCGAACTTCTATCACACTCTTTACTGTTCGCGGTCCGACGTCATCTTCAAGCAGTGTTCAATTCGAACTGAAGCTGAAGAGCGCCAAACCAGGTTTTTTTCAGATATAGTTTCATAAGCTAGTTTTCGTCGATATCAGCCTCAATAATGATGACATGCTGCTGTACATCGAATTAGATTTTGATTTATTTCATAATCATAAAATGATTTTAGTGCAGATAATAATTTACCATTGATTGTTTTATTCAAGTTTTACTAACGCACTTCACATGATTTCTGAAGCTTTTGTGATTTTTATCTACTGTGATTCTACATTGTTCGACGTTATCATTGCCATAAAATGTTCAAACCAGATTTTATGAGAATCTAACATGCGTAAAAATAGTAGATGCTTACGTGAAATTTGTTTTTTTAATCGAAGAAATTTTTCGTTTTAGAAGGACTGGTGTGTATATTTTTTCAGAGAAATATTATGTGTTACCGGCAGTTCGCAATAATTTTCTCTTGCAAAAAAGTGAGGAAAAAAATGGAGCAATAATCGCTCTGAAAGATTCTTTGGATGGACCGCAGGAGATCATTTTAGAGCTTATTTTAAGGCTAAGTATTAATGGTGTATTTCAGAGTAAATATATTGCTAATTTGGTAATTAATGTTGCTCCTCACCGTAGACAACGATCAACGCCTTCTTCTGAAAGTTTGACCGCAAAAAATTTTCCGAATTAACAGCAGTCGATTTACATACGGGAATGCTTGCGGACACTCACTTTCTAACATTTTGCTTGGTTAATAAGTTTTGAAATACCCAAACAGATAGTAAATAATTAAGCTGATATGTGAAAACATTTAATGACTTTCCTTACTTCTATGCACTAAATCGGGAACAATCCATGCAAACATTACCATGAGTATTTCTTTACTCTGCTAATTTATGATCTCTTCCAAACAGTCGCTTGATGATACGATTTTTCTTAATTCCCGTACGACTTTATTTTTAAATAAATATTTAAATGAGCTATTATTAAGTTAATTTCTGCAAAAATCTTCCTTGTATTTCAAGTATTCTTGACAGTTTTGAGGCAGAGTGAAGCATCACAGGGCCATGGTAAGGTTAGGATCATCTACTTTCGTTTCCATTTCAAGCAAGTAAAGAAAAGTACACTAACATTATTTGATGTTAGTTCGCACATATGGATGAAATTCGGATATAGAGATTTTTCAATCTTATTTTATTTCTCCCTGTTTATAATTCATAGCTTTGCTTAATTTACTGAATTAATCAATCATAATATTACAAAAATTTCAACGAATTGTAGCATATATCAATATAGTATTTATTATTATGGCAGCATCCCACTGAAAATCTTTATTGTTTAACTTTTCTTGTTTGTCTATCACTTCTTGGTGCTAACAAGAAATTATGTAAATGAAAACAGTTTTTAAATGGCAAATAATAACTCATTCAGGAAAAGATAATCCTTATGTTCTTTATTATAATTCTATTATAATAAAGAATGCTATTATAATGCTATTATTTTACATTCATTATTATGTTGTCATTGAACAAAAGCATTATAATAGTAAAATTAAAGCATTCTAATAATAAAATTATAATCCTTTTGTTCAATGACAACGTAGTAATGTTTGTAAAATGTTCCATTATTTGTCGAATATATTCGATTTTGTGAATACACTTACTAAGGCATTCTTGAAAGTTTTTTCAAGAAAGCCACAACCTCAACATTCTGTAAACTTAAAATGTAACCAAAAATAATAATGAGAATTAATTATTGAATCCTACAATGCGACCGAGCTTTCTAATTTGTATTCGTATGCATTTGAAATCACAAATAAGCTCAGTCAGGAATATTCCATGTGAACAGTTTTCTAATGTGGATCTCATGTACTATAGTAGTATTTCTAGAATTAATCTAGTTTTATTTTCTTTTCATAATTAATGGCTTTGGCTTGCTTTATTTAATAGTTTTTTATATATGCTGTTTAGAAGATATTTTTGGATTTATATCTTTATAAAGTGCAGAAATCCCATCGTTATTTTGTAAATGTTTCGTGCAAATTAACTGTGTTATATTGGGTATTAGTTTTTGATAAATTGATGAAATGTATTTTTGTTATCTAATACGCCAAAAATGCAGAACATGATCGGTGTGTTAACGAATGCTTGGATTTAATGGATCATGTGGTAAGATTACTTAACAGCTATGCCATGGAAATGACTGGAAATCTAAAAATCGGAAGAATTAGTGGCTCATAGTATGGCCTGGAATGCTTTGCTAATATAGTTGCTTAATATAATCAACCTAATTTTTTGTTAAGTAGACTTCACTGTACTATCCGCAAAAAATGCATTTCAAAATTATTTTTGTGATTTGGGTGCAACGGAGTAAATTCTATCAATTACAACATCTGTCGTGAAAATATTTTTTTTGATTAACTGTTACAGACAGTAATTATTGGGAAGGTTTTATTCTTTGGTTTGTCGATGTCGAAGAGGTTAACGATAGTTGTTATGAATATCACTAGAAA
>CACRCM010000010.1:0-23194 GCA_902646575.1 uncultured Wolbachia sp. | reverse complement strand
CAATCGTTTATAACCAAAAGTGAAACTTTCTCCAACAACTATATATTTTGCGCCATATCTATTTATCAAAATCATTGCTAATGAAATCATCAAAGCTTACTTGAGCAAAACCTTCATAAAATTAATACTATATAAGTAATCTATGCCGTAGTTGCTAATTGGCTCTTTTTTCTGTTCTTAGATTATTAATCTAAAATTATTTCTGTTAAATAAAACAGTTGATGGGTGGGCTCAAAATTAGAATTACAGAGGGTAATTTTCTTTCCTGAGCTATCTTCTTTAAAGAAGAAATTGCAAATTCATGTCCTAAATGCACGCCATCAAAATTTCCGAAAGTTTAATGCTACGCTACTTTTTATCTCTTGTTTACAGTCATAAACAACTTTCATATAACTTGATATTTTATAGATATTTCTATATATAATAGGTATATTTTATAAACTACCGAGGTAAATCGTGAAAAATACTAAAGAAAAGGTTGTAATATACGTAAGGCAGTACTGTCCATTCTGTAAAGAAGCAAAAGAGCTGCTGGATAAAAAAGGGGTGGAGTATAAAGAAATCGATGTGATTGAAAACTCAGATTTATTTGATGATATAAAATCGAAATATAATGTTAGAACAGTTCCACAAATCTTTGTTAATGATGAAAATGGCAATTATATGTACCATATTGCTGGTTGTGACAAATTGATAAATCTTGAAAGAGAAGGAAAGTTAGATTATATATTAAACAATAATAAAGATTATATTGGTATTACTGCCTATACAGATAGCAATTGTGAATGTGAAGAGTATGTTATACCACCAGATGATAATTTTATGTAGTTTCTTATCTCGTTTTCATTGTTTTTCAATGCACGAGTGAAAAATTAGTATACTCGCTTAAGTAATTTTTAATCCATTAAAAATACAATTTACTTGGTAAGTTTTTTAGTAAGTAGAAATGACAAGGAATATTTTAATTGTTGATAAGAATTTGATTAGTGTTGAATTAGTTAATAAACAAGATTTAGAAAATTTCATCAAGATTTTCACAGTGCTTAATAAACACGTAGCAGCAAAAACACTTTTTACGGAAGAAGTGAGAATAGAGTATAAACAACATGACAACATAGAGGTTGTTAATTTGCTAAAGAGTTCAGGTTTTATATATCATGACGTTGAAAATATATTACGTCACTTGAATAGACATGGGATGGAGATACCAAGCAACGTTGTAGCATGCACTCTCTTTTCTGCATACAATAGTAAACTTGAAGCTAAGGATGTGGCATTTTCCCTTTTTAATGGTTCTCCACAATTTAATATTAGGGTAAATAAAAACATTTTCATAATAACTCCTATGAATGAAGAGAATTTAGAGTTAGATTCACAAAATAGTAGAATGTTTATAGAGTTATTGAAGCGTGAAGAAAGTATGTATGATTGTGTAGTGAAAGAGAATACTATTAGTATAGTAGTATATTTTGGAGTATATCAGGTCATAAATTCAATTGTAAAGTTACTAATAAAATCTTGTTTTTTAGCACAAGAGGAAGAAATTAAACTCAAAAAGAGATTAGAACAACTTGCTTTTAAGGATCAAGTGTTTGGTGAGTACTCCAGCATTAAAACCATAAATAGATATCCACACAATCATCCTTTGAAAAAGTATGAAAATATTACTAAAGGTATAGAAAAGATTTTATATAGTTTTGTAATAAACGAGAACAGTGAATTTGCTATAGAGCAGCTAAATAAGCTAAGCTTAGAGGTTTCTCCTGATACTCCAAGAATTATTACTAAAACTATAGATAAGCTTGTTAAATTTCACTAGAGGTATTTTGCATGTTATTTTCCGTGGCTAAACCATAGAAATAACGCTAAAGTTAAAAAACTTTGAATCGCCAAAATTTCTCTTTACCTTTACTAATTCCAATTCTTGGAGTGCAGACGTAATCTGGCTTGAAATGGGATTCGTAAACGCAAAATTCATGGCTTATAGTGAGATCTCGTTTATTATATTCTTTTGTAATATTCAATCTTTTGCATAGTATTCCTGGCCCGTCTAGATTTACTTCGAGCGGTTTAATAAGCTTTAATCCTCGTATTAATACTGCAGCTGGAAATCCTTCTGTTTCTGTTACAATATTTAAACAGTAATGCATTCCATATATAAAATACACATATGAAAATCCCGGCATGCCAAACATTACTGAAGTTCGGTTAGTATAGCCTTGTGCTGCGTGACAAGCTGGATCGTCCATTCCTATATAGGCTTCAACTTCAGTTATTATCCCACTAAAGCTTGAAAACTTTAATGTTTTTCCTAACAACTCTCCGGCTACAATTAAGGTTGGCTGTTCATAGAAACTTCTTGGTAGTATTATATTATTCATTGCAACATTATAAGTTACTTGTAAATACAAGTAACTTATAATGTTTTTGTTTTTCCCTATTTAATTAAGAGGATATATACATCTCTGGGAAACAGGAGCTTGATGTTCTTGTGGTTTATCTATACCTGTCACATTTGTTGAAGGATGTTGCAAAACTTTGATTAATTCAGAGCTTTTTTGTTGTAATTGTGATGCTAATGCTTCATGTAAAAATTTTGCTTCACATTTCTTGCCTACTTTTACTTCTTTATTTGCACGTAATTGTTCTTCAGTAATGCCATTATCTTTGATAAGCTTTATAGAGCCATCGTCGTTAATGTTAATTTTAATGTTACATTCTTTTTCTCCGGCATACCATTTTATAGTCATTTGATATGATCCATTAATCACTTCATAAACTCTTTTTCCATTATCATTAATATAGCAACATGCTCCTCTTGTCTTTTTTTGATTAGGATAGCAAAATGTGATTGTTTTTACATTGTATTTTCTACATGTGTTGCCACTTAGAAGTTTGGTTACATTTACTTCTTTTTCACTATCATTTAACACAACTCTTATAGAAGGGTAAACGATATCATTTTCCCTTTTAGCTTCTTTGAGTCTTATAGATCCTATAGTGTTATTTACTATATTTTTAGATATCTCTTTTTTGATTTGTTCAGATATTTTGCCTGTAATATCTCTACCATTATACTTATTTTTACCACGAGCGAAGGGCTTTGGGTTTGTGATATTGGTAGAAAGATTATTTTGCAATGAAAAGAACTTATTCCATGCTTCGTCATCATCAAGAGTGATGCTATGCTCGCCTTTGTCTAATATTGATTTAGATATATTCTGATTGCTCGAATCACTAGAAAGTTCTTCTTTCACAATTATATCAGGATTATCATTTTTTCTTACTTTCCTATTTAGAGAAATAAGATGCTCCTCTTGTTTTTTTTTGTTTGGTTTTAAATCTGTCTCATTAAAAGAAGGTTCTTCTACCATAAGTGAATAAGGACTTTTGACTTTGCCCTTAATTGTAGAACAGATAGCTTTCCAAAGTTTTCTAATCTTGTCTAACATAGACTCCTCCATTAATATTGACATATAACTAGTATAAGAGCATTATATCAGTTAGTCAATATTTAAGCTGTTTAATATTGAAGGCTAAAAAAAATACTTTTCTGCTTAATTAGTTAGAACGTGTTCCCATAGTATGCACTTTATAAAGGTGATTTTTATCAAATAAAGCTCTACCATTTCTTCGATATACCGCTATTCTCAGATATCGCAGTGGATATGGTGTTAATTTTAATGGTCCTAGGATATTAAATAGAAACCTTAAATGATTCATGTCTAATTTATTTAGTCTCATTTTATCTATGCCCAATTTTTGGTAGCGCGGAGTTAGAAATTTCATAAGTAATTTTTTTATCATCTTCCATTTCGACAAAATTTTTTGTTCTTTTGAGTAATCTCAAAGCAATTCTGGAGTGCCACGTACACGATGAGCAATTTCCTGTATTACACCTTTCCTGATTTCAGCAGAAGGAACTCTTGCACCTCTTTTATAATGTTAACCAGCTCTTCAAAAGAATAAATTCGAGATGCAAAAGGATGCCAAAACGGTCTCTCAACAATGCGAAAAGTAGTCTAAGGTGTGTTATTGCTCCAATCAACGTAAAAATGGTGGTAGGTCTATTTTAGAGTGCGAGTAGATGGTCCTTCACCTACTAATATGTCTAGGCAGAAATATTCCATAGCGATATATAAAACTTCTTTAATGTTGTTATTTAATTCATGGATTATTGTTGTAAATAAAATGTCTTTTGTATTTAAAGTAGTAAGTGCTACAGCTAAATTTTCCAGTTTTGTTAAGTAAAGGATCAGAAAAGTTACACGAAAGCTGACCCTAAGATCGATCAGAGCTCAAACGGAATCTTCTTTAATTGGATGAAAGTTATTGTTATTTATTTCCGATTTTATTCACTTTACTACTCAGTTTAGTAATAATTCGATTTATGAGCTTCAAACCGAATTCACTTATTTTGAGTGCAACTTTCTCTTCGCTTATAATTGCTAAAAACATCTGTTTTGGAGTTAATTTACTCAAAATTATATTGAAGTTCTATAGCTAACACAGCTTATCTTACAACTAGCAAACTTAAGTATTGTTGCTCCTCTTTGCTTATAAAAGCATATAGCTGAATAATGTTCTCTCTATTATTTACATAGTTTCAATAAACAATTTGATTTTACCTTCAGTAGAAGCCTTTATTTAAGGCTTTAGCTGAAAGATATGCTATATAGCAACATCCTTTGCATTCAATATTATATGGTTGCTCTAAATTTTATCGACTATTCCACTTAAATTTCCTATTATTTTAGTCTGTCTAGAGTTTAGTTTAAAAACTTTTGGATACTAGGTCAAGTTTTAATCCCAGGAAGTCCAATTCTTGTTTTATTATTTCAGTATTCTTCCTTATTATTCAAGTATCCTTTCAATATTATCTTGATTTCCCTATGATATCATCTCCTGGTTTTTTATGGTTGTCATTCTAATGACTATGTGGTGTTATGAAAGTATCTGATGTTGAGATCTAGAAAACTTAATTTTCACTAAATGGCTTGTATAATAAAGACTAGATTCTAATATCACACTTAAAATAACCCTTCTCTAGGTTACTCAGGTGATGCTTTGCTTGCTAGTTCAATGATTGTGCTTTAATTTTTAAGAAATCTACTAAACAGAAAAAAGGCAAAGGACCCATGATAAATAATTGTTTACTTTTTCAAATTAATGTTTTATGCTACGCTGTACTTAAAACACTTTATGAGCACTCTCAACTTAAAAAGTTAAGAATTTAGATAAAATTAATAAAGATATAGACAGACATAGTATGAGAAGTTAAATATAAAACGTCAATTATACAGCATCACTAATCGTTTTAACCTTGCACGGGTTGAAGACAATTAAATATCTTCAGTATTGAAAGAAGAGAGCTAATAAAGTTTGTTAAATGTTTTTTTATTTTTGTGGCTGAAAAAGTCTGAGTGTGTTAGCTATTTGCGTGATATCTTTCTTGTAAGCCTATATTCATATTATTTTTCATAATAATTAAAAATTTGTAGAAAGTTACTGTAAATTCATGTATTTTGAGGCTATAATACTCAAAAATACTTGGTTTATGGAAAATTTCATCAGAGTTAAGGGTGCGAAAGAACATAATCTACAAGGTATAGATGTTGATATACCAAAAAATAATCTAGTTGTTATAACTGGACTAAGTGGTTCTGGTAAATCCAGCCTTGCATTTGACACAATTTATGCAGAGGGTCAACGTCGCTACGTTGAAAGCCTGTCAACCTACGTACGTCAATTTCTTAACGTAAAAGATAAACCAGATGTTGAGTCGATTACAGGTCTCTCTCCAACAATATCTATTGACCAGAAATCGATATCAAAAAATCCAAGATCAACAGTTGGAACCGTTACTGAAATTTATGACTATCTACGCTTAATATATGCCAGAATAGGAGTTCCTTACTCACCTGTAACTGGATTACCGATAAGGAAACAGACTATGTCTCAAATTGTAGATACTATAGTGACGCTACCTTTGGAAACTGAAGTATATATACTTGCTCCCATTGTACGTGGTAGAAAGGGAGAACATCTTAAAGAGATATTGGAAATTAAAAGGCAAGGTTATGTAAGACTAAAAATAGATGGCAAAATATATGATATAAATAACTTGCCAAAGATTGACAAGGGCAGAAGACATAATATCTTTGTGGTTACAGATAAGGTATTAATATCAGATGATATAGGAAATCGATTGCCAAGCAGTATAGAATCAGCATTGAGGCTTGGTCACGGGTTAATGTATGCAGAGATAATAGGTTTGCCTAACAATCATAATTCCGATTATAAAAGTGGTCATATCCTAACCTTTTCTGAAAGTTTTGTATGTCCGGAATCCGGCTTCACTCTTGAAGAAATAGAACCAAGATTCTTTTCTTTCAACAGTCCTTACGGTGCATGTGGATCATGTAATGGGCTTGGTAAGAAACTAAGTATTGATGTAAAGCTAATAGTGCCGGATGAAACACTTTCAATATCTGAAGGTGCTTTAAAGCCAGTAGGGTCAGTGTTCCATCAAATGCACATAAATTATAGGTTTATAAAAAATGCAATACTATCATTGGCTGAAAATTTTAAATTTAGTCTTGATCTTCCATGGAAGGACATAGATCAAAAAGTAAAAGATGTGATACTCTTTGGTTCTAGAGAAATGAAATTTCAAGGTTTAGTCAATATCTTAGAAAATCAAATAGATTATGATGAAACACTTATTGAACGATATTGTTCTGTTACTCACTGTAAAGAATGTAATGGCTACAGATTGAGAGAAGAAGCACTTACGGTAAAAATTGATGAAAAACACATAGGTGAAATATCTAAACTCAACATTGATGAATCTCTTAAATGGTTTGGAGATTTACCAAATAAACTTACGGAACAACAGAAGCAAATCTCAATTAGAATACTAAATGAAATAGTTAAGAGATTGACTTTTTTAAAGAATGTAGGATTGAATTATCTTACACTTGATCGTGAGTCCAGCACTCTCTCTGGTGGTGAGAGCCAAAGGATTAGGCTTGCTTCACAAATAGGTTCTGGTTTAACAGGTGTTCTGTATGTACTTGATGAGCCTTCGATAGGTCTTCATCAGTGTGATAATTATCGATTAATTGCCACACTCAAAAACTTGAGAGATATAGGCAATACTGTAATTGTTGTTGAGCATGATGAAGATACAATAATGGCTGCTGATTATGTAATCGATCTTGGTTCTGGGGCTGGTGTAAATGGAGGAAGAATTGTTGCAGAAGGAACACCAGGTCAGGTGCGAAAAAGCTTAGAGAGTGTAACAGGGCAATATTTAAGCAGAAAGAAGCAGATTTTGATTCCGAAGAAGAGGAGAAAACAAACAACTCAGTTCATAAAGGTAATTAATGCGTGTGAGAACAATTTAAAGAATATAAGCGTTGAATTTCCTATAGGGAATTTTATTTGTGTTACTGGGATATCAGGGGGAGGAAAATCAAGTTTAGTTGTAGAAACACTATATAAATACTCAGCATATAAAATATATCGTTCATCTGTAAAGTATGGTAAGTGTGATAAAATAGAAGGCCTTGAGTACATAGATAAAGTTATAGAAGTCGATCAATCGCCAATCGGTAAGATTCCTGCATCAAATCCAGCAACATATGTAGGTATTTTTACTCATATAAGGAATTGGTTTGCAGGTCTTCCAGAATCAAAAGCACGGGGTTATAGTATAGGTCGATTTTCGTTTAATACTAAGGGAGGAAGGTGCGAAGCGTGTAAAGGTGATGGATATTTAAAAATAGAAATGCATTTTTTACCGGATGTTTATGTGAAGTGTGAACAATGTAAAGGTCAACGGTATAACCGGGAAACGTTAGAGATTACCTATAAAGGCAAATCAATTTCTGATGTGCTTGATATGACGATAGATCAAGCTTGTGATTTTTTTAGAAATCTTCCAATGATAAAAGAAAAGTTAGTTTCTTTGCAGGAAATAGGGCTTGGCTATGTAAAACTCGGGCAACCATCAACAACGTTGTCTGGGGGAGAAGCACAGCGAATAAAGCTATCTAAAGAGCTGTCAAAACGATTTACTGGTAAGACATTATATATTCTCGATGAGCCAACAACTGGATTGCACTTTGAAGATGTAAATAACTTATTGAAAGTTCTTCATAAATTAGTTGATTTGGAAAACACTGTTATAGTTATAGAGCATAATTTGCACGTTATAAAAACTGCAGATTATATAGTAGATATCGGACCAGAAGGCGGAATAAAAGGTGGAGAAGTGGTTGCTACAGGCACTCCGGAAAGTATAATAGATATACCAGAGAGTATTACAGGTAAATATCTTAAGCCATACTTATTCAACGGTATAAAATCATCACAATAACTGCAGTATGTGAGAAGGTGAGATAGATGTTCATGATAAAGAGGTGAAATTTTTTTTGTCAACTTACTTACTATTTATGGTGAAGTACTTAGCGAAAAGTTAGGTGAAAGTGATAATCAATATAGTTTAGATAAAAAATTACTTGATGTTTTAAGTGAGTTAGTGACCGGTATGCATCATTAGGTAATTTCAATTATGCTAAATATATAATTCCTTTTCTAAAGACAGGAGTTGATTCAAATGTGCAAGATCAGAGTTTGAAGGTTTCAGTTGAAATATATTACTAAAAATAAGTACTTTTACTCTGTTTGGCACGCTTTTTTTACTAATTCTAAAGTCAGAAAATGGTTACGTTACCTGTAAGCGATTAGACACTTTATGATGATCTAATGTATGGCTCTGATAGTAATGGCGAGGATAGATTAAGTAATTTTGGCCTAGAAGATGAGGATTTGAACTGTAGTTCAAGTGGATTATCTTTTTCTAAAAATTCACTTTTGGTGAAGCTAAAAATAGCATTAATTACAATAGATAAGAAGTTTGAGAAAAGTGTTTTAGGAAACATTGAGAAGAGAGTAAAGGACTTCTTAAAGGAAAGAACAAGACTGAGTTTATATTATAGTTATTGTGAAAAACTTTAACAAATTGATATTAAAAGAAATGGAAAGAGCTATTAGTCAGCTTTATGTAGATTTATTCTCTTTAAACCGTAATGCTTAATGTGTTCTATTATACTGATAAAAGTGGTGGCGGCAAATGTAAAGCTTTAGGCTAGATCATAAAGGGGGCACAAGTAATCTGTTGTTAAAGAGTGTAATATGATAAGGATTTTTCTTCAGTGATATCAAGCTTATAAAACGGATATTATAACTTTGATTGTTTAAATAACCTTAGTAAACAATGTTAGAGTGGAGAAGAAGAACTAAAAGTATGGTATATAAGGGTATTGTAAGTATAGAATAAACTCAAGAAGGGAGCTAAAAAAGTAGAAATAGATAATGGGTATTTTTATGTAAAATACCTGTAAGATAGTATCTATTAAACTTGTGAAAATTTTGAACAATAAAGAAGCTTAAAATTTAAATATAAGAATTAGCCTACTTAAAATAGAGAAAAGTGTAGTAAAAATTGAAAATGAAAAAGGGGAAAAAGAAATTATATGGATGTCTTGCATAAGTTGGTATTGGGTATCTTTTATTAAATTAGGAAAGATAATAAAAAAATAAAGGTAGAAGTTAGTGGTAAAAACAAAGCAAAGTTTAGTAAGTTAAAAAATAGATCAAGTTTAAGTAAAAGCTGTTTCTTAAAAGAAGAAGGTGTTTTAGAGGTGCCGTGGTTAAGAGTGTTAAGAAAAGTGGCTATAATTATTTATCTATGAAGTTTGCGAAAGCATTAGGTGATTCTGTTACTTCTATAAAATAAGTTTTCTTAAGGCTATTCCAAGAGACAAGTGGAATATTATCAGGGATATAAAATTATATCTATAGTTAAACTGATAATAAGAATTCACTTAGATTTACTTTGACTCCTGATTAAGGAAATACAGTTGCTTGTATTAACCAAGGTATTTGTAGCTCTGCTATGTAGCAGCTGACAGAAATTACGGTATAATGTTTTGTTACAAGTATTGAAGGTAAGGGATATACAATAGTTGTTCTGCAAAATCTATCAGAAAAGGGCAGAGGTATTATAGTGAGCATATCTATAAAAAGCGTCGTTTAGTTAAGTGTTTTTTCGGTAAAATCGGATATATTTTTTTCAAATTTAATAAAACTGTTGAGGTTTTATGGATTTTTTTTGTTGTTATGCTTGTATTTGGCTTCTCTAAAATTTTGTCCACATGGCCTATAGGCTTTCTATCATTTGATAGATAGTAGTTCATTTGCAAATTTTTCTTCTATAAATTTATAGAAATCATCAACTAAGCAAAAATGGTTTCATTGTATCTTTAATTTATGGATAACTTATTTAAATTTAGTTTCTCAATATTAATTAGGTTTATCTTGTTTTCTATCTTTTCTATTCTTTTTTAATTTAGGGTTTAAGTCTCTAATATATTATGTCATTCTAACCTATTTAGCACCATATAAGCCTTTCTGCATTAGCTATAGAATATAGATGTTTACTGTTTAAAAAACTTGTGTTCCTTGCTTTGCAGAAGATTTGCGATGTTTTTGTGGTGCTTTAAGAAAATTAATATTGCTACAATTAATAGTGCAAAAAATAACTCTCTTTTAAAAAAGAAAGTTGCTATAACAGCTACTGTAATAGAAGTTAAAGAAGCAAGGGAAGAATATCGAAGAGTAGAAAATGCTACTAGCCAAATAAGTATGAACAGTAGTGCCACACGGCTATTAAGTGCTATCAAAATTCCTAAAGTTGTTGCAACTCCCTTTCCTCCATTGAACTTTAGCCAGATAGGGAACATATGTCCTAGAACTGCTGAGATTGCAGATGTGTATATAATAATACCATTATTGGAAAATTGTTGCGCTGTGTAAACTGCAATAAACCCTTTCAAAGAGTCCAGAAATAATGCCAGAGCAGCAAGTTCTTTATTTCCTGTTCTTGCAACATTTGTAGCACCAATATTTCCAGAACCTATTTCTCTTAAATTTATTCCTTTTATCTTTGTAATAATTGAACTAAATGGTATTGAACCCAATACATATGATAATATAAGGACTATATATTTCTCCATTATACTCACATCTTTGATACTATCCCTAATACGTAGTAAGTACTAAACTTCAGAAAAAATAGGTATAGATTCGAGCACCAAGTACTGAAGTGATAGTGACTTGTGTTTATCTGATATGGCTGCATTCTAAAGAGAAACCTAATTAATTTTATTATCCTTTAATCTTTTTAGGTAATATTGAGCTTCATCGTTAATCTGATTGCTGAATAGTATAAGTGCTGTCATATTAATAAGAGCTAAACAAGAGAATAAAGTCCCACCAATATTGGCAATAGTCATTATATCTTTAGAAAGACCAGAGAAAAACGCTACAATTATTACCGCTATGCGGTATATTACTATGCTTTTTGTACCAAACAAATATAGCCATCCCATTTCACAGCAATATACAAAAGAAATTATTGAAGAAAATGCAAATAAAGGTGCAGCTATAGTTAAGAGTATAGGAAACCAAAAAGAAACTGTTTCAAATGCTTTTTGAGTAATTAGTATTCCCTCACCAACGCCGGTTTGGTATGCACCTGTTATTACTATTGTTATTCCTGTTAAACAACAAATTAACATTGTATCAAAACATGGTTCTATCATTGCAACTAATCCAGTTCTAACTGGTTCCTCATCTTTAGCCGCTGCATGCGTAATTGAGGCAGAGCCAATACCTGCTTCACTAGCAAAAATTGCCCTTTGAATTCCGGTAACAAATGCTCCTACTACTCCTCCACCGGCGGCATTGAAGTCTATCATATTAGAAAATAGTATTTTAAATGCATTACCAAAATTGTTAATATTAAATGCAATGATTGTGATACAACTGAAAATATATATAAGCGACATGACGGGCACTAATGCAGAGGATACTATAGCTATTCTTCTAATTCCACCGATAATCACCAGAGCAAGCAACACAGAAATTATGGAAGAGATGAACCAGGGGTGACTATCTACCCAATTTGAATGGCCAGACAATATTGAAACCATCTGGTTAGTTTGAAATGCTACGCTTCCACCAAGACCAGATAATACGAAAAATACCGCGTATACTGCAGCTAAAACAATACCAAGTTTCTTAAATCCAAATTCCTCCAGTCCGTTTCTGATATATTGAAATGGCCCACTAAATAACTGTTTCTGACCTTCTGTTCTGTGTCTGAACGCTAAAGTTACTTCAGCAAACTTCGCTGACATACCAAAAAGGCCTGTAATCATCATCCAAGGCACTGCTCCTGGTCCTCCAGTTGAAATTGCAATTGCAACACCAGCAACGGTTCCAAGACCTACCGTACTTGAGAGTGCAGTTATAAATGCCTGAAAATGCGTAATGTGACCATCGTGGTGATCTGTATCGTACTTCCCACATAGGATAGCGAATGCATGCTTAAACATTTTTATATTGAGAAATTTAAAACGTAATGTTAGAAACACATAACTAAAGGCCACTAGGAAAATTGTGAATGGTATGTAGAAAACTTTAAAAAACAATACTTTACTAATGAAGTTATTTACTCCGTCTAATACAGCATCATAGCTTTTATAAAGATCTGAAGTAGCATATGCATCATTAAATAATAGGCAAAATAGTACTACATATAGTAACCTATAAATCATGTTTAATACCTCTTAGAATTATAATAAGAATCTATTATTATTATATTTAGGGCTTTCCTTCTTAGGAGATATATTGTAATAGCATTTGGAACCATAAAGTACATAAACAAGTCATTGCCTAGATAAGATATAAGTTTTGTATCTTTTGATATACACTGGAACTATTGCAAAAATTTGAAGTAACACTAGTACTTTTTATTACCAAATAAGTGCTATTTTATAGTAGCAATAATAAGCTATTGTTGTGGGAAATGCAAAAGAAAACATTATTAGCGGAGGAACCGGCTTGTTAAATAAAGGTAAGACTGTTAAAAGCGCTGAGTTAACCACGCAATATTACCCCTCGTCATGGTGCTATTGAATATCAGTGATATTATCATAATGCTCTAATTAAAGATGAAACTAGTATTGTGTCTACAAATAATGTAGTTGGTGCAAAGCTTTCAGTTTTAATTGGATTTTTCTCTTTTACAACCGAATGTGTTATACTGCTGTTCCGGTGCCTGCTTTATTAGTAAATAATAACTTCTCACGCTATTAATCCATTTAATACTTTGCCTCTATAGCTGATTTGTTAGAGATATTTTCGAATGTTGTAAGGTAAAATATTCAATGAATTATTTCCGTCTACATAGGTTAAATACACAAGCATACCTATATATAGCATTATCAATAATGGGTAGTAAACCTATTGAACTAAAAGCAATTTGTTTTGCTTTCCTCAGCATTACAATTAGGGTAAGCGTTAAATATGATAAAAGATATGTTGTATTCGAAGAAGGCATTTTACAATACTACAATTTAATTTGTTTGAAGTAGTATATCATGTGAAATCATTGTAATAAGTAGCTTAATTAAATAGGTAAATGTAAGTAATTTACCAGTTTTTATAAATCTAATTTTTGCAAGTTCATATTCCATGTTACAAAGAGATTTGCCAGTTTCAAATTT
Organism: uncultured Wolbachia sp.; assembly: GCA_902646575.1. Classification (GTDB taxonomy): domain Bacteria; phylum Pseudomonadota; class Alphaproteobacteria; order Rickettsiales; family Anaplasmataceae; genus Wolbachia. The sequence continues at coordinate 9,554 of CACRCM010000010.1, read as the reverse complement.
TCAGAACGATAAGTGAATACAAGCACTCTTTGGCGAACCTTGTAGCATACTAAGCATTACGATGACTATTATCTAAAAATTGCATGTGAGTTTATTACACAACAATCGCAACTCTTGATATTATTCTAAGTCCTGAGACCAACTGCTTCCGAAATTGCTGTTACAAATACCTATGAGTGATTATATGTTGTTATAATTATACATTTTAGGTGTTAGATAGCGTCTGTATTCCATGCTTAACTGAGCTAAAGTTAGTAAAATTAAATTAGACATAGAAGACTCTGGTTGCAATTACTTTTAAATAATTAAAATGGAATGAAGATATCTTTGTATACAAAAATAAACTCAACAGTTCACTTATTTTTCAATCATGCTAATTACTTACTGCTTTTTATTGCAATTTGCAGCTAGCGAGCTTTATACGTATAATATATATAAAATCCAGTACTTATTGGAATGGTAAGTGCGTATACTATGCCTAAAATTGGTAAAGTAACCCAAGGCTTGCTGACAAAAAATACGATAAACACTCCAAAAAGCGATACAAATATATAAGATAAGTTTCTGGGAATATAAATGTATTTTGCGGAAAAGGTTGGAATATGACTGACTGAGAAAAATGAGATAGCAAAAAAGTAACAAGCAGTATTCCTTATGTTGAAAAACTGCTCTATAAGAAGTAAATGTTCACTTTCTTGAGAGTGAAATGTACCAATTATTGGTAACAAGGAAAGTAAAGCACATATTGGTGCTGGTACTCCAGAAAAGAAAAACTTTTCCCAGTCAAATTGCTCTACGTTTAATGATATGTTGAACCTTGCAAGTCTTATCGAGATGCAGATTACATATATCATTACCAGTATCCATCCTATAACTTTGATTTCTTTTAATTTCCAAAAGTATAAAAGAAACGCAGGTGCTGCACCGAAGTTCAGAAAATCTGCAAAAGAATCAAGTTGTGCTCCAAAATTGCTAGTTAATTTTAAGATTCTGGCTATTTTGCCATCCATTCCATCTATAATTGCTGCAATGATGATAAAAATTACTGCAAACTCCCACTGTTCATTAAATGTGAATTTAAGTGAAGTAAGACCGGAACATAGACCTAATAAAGTTATAAAATTTGGAAATAATTTAGCAATGGGCAGAAAACTATTGTTATTACTATTATTATTCATATAATGTCAAAAGTAAGCTTTTCTTGAGTATTTTTCTTATTTAAATTTGCTATAATTGTTTCACCACCGATAACGGTTTGTCCTTTTGAGACTCTTATTTCTGTATCAACAGGTACATAAATATTTACTCTACTTCCAAACCTTATAATTCCAAACCTTTCACCTGCTTTTACAGCTTGGAAAACTTTTAGGTTACAAACGATACGGCGTGCAACTAGCCCAGCTATTTGTTCTACAATAATTTCTTTTTCCTTTTCGTATTCGATTACAGTAACTTGTTTTTCATTTTCATTGCTAGATCTATTATTTGTTGCAAACATAAATTTGCCTTTTTTGTAATGCACTTCTTTTACTGTACCAGATATTGGTATACGATTCACATGTACATCCAAAATACTTAAGAATATACTAATAAGTATGAATTTTTTCTCCTCTTCATTTTCCATTGGTAAAGGATAACTCACTTCTTCAATTTTTGAAATTACACCATCGGCAGGACTTAGTATAAGATCTCTATTGCTTGGTACGACCCTTATTGGATCACGAAAGAAGTAGATGCATAGTAATGTTGGAAATAAGCATGTAATACCAAACCCCCAAGATAAAGAGAATGCTATACACGTCACTATAAAAGAAATTGCTATAAATAAGTAACCTTCCCTGTTTATATTAGGTAACCAAAAACACATAACCTTGCTAGCAATAATCTGTTATTAACAATTTATCACTTATCGCTTCTAATGAAAAGTCTTTTTTAACCGCTTCAAGAAAAAAACTCTTGATCGATGTAAAAGTTAAGTACCTTTTTGACAAAGGTTCTACTCTAAGTTAAGTTTCTTTTGGATGCAAGAAGTAAGGAGAAGTATAGAAGATAAAACTTTAGAAAGGGATTGTCAGAATAAATAGACTTTTGTTTAGAGAATATGGGCAAGCAAGAGTGAAAAGGCATGTGTTGTATGAATTTGTTAGTGATTTTATTATACAAAAATAGTATAAGTAGACAAACATTCTGTAAGTAGAATAATAAATATGAAACAGTGGAATGAAAAAGGGCTTCTTGCTAAAAAAAGAAAGCTAAAGTAACAGAGTAGGAAAACAGAAATTAAAATAGAAAATTTAGTTATAAGGACGAAAGAAGGGTATAAATAGATATGAATTTTGTACTAAAAAAAGTGGTATGATAGAACATACCGTTAACTGTAGTATATATAATTTTTTAAAAGGTCTAATATAGATCATAAAGGAAGGTAAAAAAGAAAAATAATTAGAGAAATAGCTCTAGGCAAAAAAAAAAGGTGGAGATTAGCCTCATATCATTATTTGAGTAAAATATGATGATAAATAAAGAGAAAATTGAGCATTTATAAATAGGCAATATAAGCTGCATAGTGTAGAAGAAGTTGTAAAAGGAATACTTATAGTGTTGAGGTTTTAATTACATAAAACAAAATTACAGCATATGTTTAAGAAAGTAATGGCGAGTAGTAGTTCAAAACTTGTATCAGAAGTAATATAAATGAGCATCCGTTTGAAAGAGTGTTAACTTAAATAAAGACAGAGTATTGATATGCAAAGTAATATAGGTTACAAACAAATAATAAGATGGAGCTCTTTTGAAGAACATTGAACAATGATTTGACTGATGGTATGTCATTTAAGACTTTTAAAGAATTTAAGAATAAGCTACTTAATTTATTATAATAAATATATTAAGATCTTAATGATCTTATGAATTGAACTTTTTTGTAAAACTTTTGTTAATGGATTAACTGTTCTTTATAAGACGGTTTATCGAAACTGATAGAAGGTAAAAAACCGTATTTGTTTATGGAGTATGACTAAAAAACATGTTATAATTTCAGAAGTCTGTTTTTTTATTGGATTTTATAAAATATTAAGAAGTGATTACATTTTTTCTAAGTTTAGCCTACCTTATTTTAACAATTGTGCTTGTTTAGTTTTTTTTCTATTACATCTCTAAACAGAGATGTAATTTTTTAAAAAAGTAATGTGCTTAGTATCTAGAAAAGTCTGCATAGGTGTTCTTCATAACAATATTTTTTCTTAAGAAAAGCCATTGTCTCATTGTCTCATTGTCTCATTATAAGAATATAGCTCCTGATCAAGATTTACTTATAAATTTTCTAAAGAATTGTGAATTGGTTTTCTCTGAAAAGAATGCGGTAACACTTATCTTGCATAGTTTCACGGAATTTTATACACGTACCATTTATTTATGGGGAATTGGCTTTGTACTAAAATGGTCGATGTTTCTAATCCCAAATATAGCTAGTAAAATATGTTTTTTAGGCTTGCTACAATATTTTATACTTTTAATCAGTTAGAGTTTATAATAACGAAATTTTATGCTCATTAAAAAGTGGAATGGTTCTATCGTCGAGAAAATCTACAGCCATATAATAGCTGTTTTGTTTATATACAATTTGGTAAGTTTAAATTATGAATAAGTATCAATAAATGTCTGCTGATAAATTGGCCGAGTGTGCTTGGTATTATCTGTATGATAAGTACCTTGATTGCTAAATATTTTGAATATTGTATCTCAATTTTACCTTATGCTTTTTTTTGTACTTTAGCCATTTCTAGAATGGCAAATTGTCTTCTGTTAAGTTTTTAAAAAGCTTATCTTGAACTGTTTTTGCTTTAACTGCTTTTTGATTTCTTTGTAAAAATTTCAAGATTATACTTATTTTTCATATTAACCTTATCCCATCAGGAGATATTAAAATACCTCTTTTTTTAGTTTCTTATCTGTACTTAGCTTATCCATACACCAAAAAAAATTCTCTACTGCTATTATTGTTCTTTCTATATCTTTCAATACCCTATTTGCAAGGGTAGTGACTTTCTTTTCTTTTTCATACAGTGCTTCTCCTCTTTTCCTTTTTTATATAGCTCGTTGTTCTAATTAGATGTCTTCTTATGAGAATCCATAAGAGAGCTCTATAAATCCATGCTCTTTTCTAATTGTTTACTTTATGATGTTGGTACTTATTTCTCTTACAATCACCAGTAGTTTTGGATAATGGTAAGCTCTGTTAAAATAACTGTTTAAAGAGTGGAAACAGAGGCTGAATGGCTTACAAGTTGGATAAGTGGAATTTAGGAAAGCTCCAATGAAAGAAAAATTTAGTAAAAGTGAGTAATGGTAAAAAATTTTTTGTTGACTTAATTCTATTTAATAGACTTAATTTGTTTTTGTTACTTTATATAACTAAGTATATGCCTTTAATTATAAGTAAAGGTAATGAGTCACACCTTATGTATAATCAGTTTCGTTAAATTAACAATTAGGTATGAGGGAAGTTAGCTTTAATATTGTTCGTTATCCATATAAGTAAAGTTGATGTCTTTTTTAATTGTAGCAAATTGGAAAATGAATGGAACGCGGTCTTTGTTTGTTAACTTTATAAATAAACTTAACAATAAGAGCAATGGAATTACCTCTAAGATTGTGGTTTGTCCACCTTTTACATCATTGCCAGATGCCATAGTGCTAAGTGATAATATTAATATAGGAGCACAGAATTGCCATCATAAAAAATATGGATCTTACACAGGTGAGGTTAGTGCAAGGATGTTAAAAGAATTAGAATGTACTTATGTAATACTTGGACATTCTGAAAGAACCAACGAAACAGATAGTGAAATAAAGCTTAAATCAGAAATAGCAATAGAGTCTGGTCTACATCCAATTATTTGTGTAGGTGAAAATGCAGAAAATTATAAGAGTAGGAGAACAAAGGAAGTAATAGTATATCAATGTAAAAACCGCTTATTGATACATAGTGAATATACTGTAGCATACGAACCGTTGTGGGCAATAGGTACAGGTTATGTACCAAGCAATGATGAAATTGCTGAGGTAATAGAGGTGATAAAATCCTGTATTGGTGAAAAACAGGTTATATATGGTGGTTCAGTTAATTTGGAAAATATAGGAAGTTTGCTTAGGATCTCAAATTTATCAGGAGTTTTAATTGGTAGTGCAAGCATAGATTTTGATTACTTTTATAAAATAATACAACAGGTTGAAGAAACCTACAATTCTGAAATCAGTAGTTAGGAAATCTGCATACATACTAACAGATTCAAGGAGTACAAAATAGCGACATTAATAATTGTAGCGGGAGTAGGCAATAAATGCAAAATAGTATAGTTTCTAAGCAATATATAAAGCTAATAGGTAAACCTATTTTATTTCATACAGTCAGAAAAATTCTTAGCTAACTAGCATATAGATTATGTAAGAGTGGTCATTAATGAAAATTATGAAAGTTTCTATAAGGAAGCTATATCATCAATTATAGATACTAAATTCTGAGCCCAGTATACGAGGGAGAAATTAGGTAAAACTTAGTTAAATTGGGATTTGAGAGTTTGCAAGAAATGAACCTTAATTTTGTCATTATGCACGATGCCTGTAAGTTGTTTATGTTAGATGTTCTAATAGATAGCTTAGCTTAATTTATGATTAATGATCAGCATGCTGAAGTAGTACCAGTAGTAGAAGTTGAAAATACTATGTTGATGGTAAATGATGGTCCTATCGAATTCACGATTTTAAGAGAGAAACTTGGAGTGGTATAAACTTCTTAAATCTTTGATTTTAAAGAATTACTATTGTCCCATCGGTTAAATGAAAAATTTACTGATGGTTCATCGCTTGTAGTAGAGTATAAAAAATGTGTTGCAGTTATTGGAGGTGAAAAAAGTAATTTCAAGTTAGCTACAAAAGAAGATATTGGTATGGCAAATTTCCTTCTTGAAGAACCAAAATATCGTATTGGAACGGGTTGTGATATACATAAGTTTATTAAAACTCAAGATTAACCGAAGAATTTTGTAAAAACTTGTGCTGTAGAGATTGAGCACAATATGGTAATAGAGGTACATTCGCGATGGCGATACGACAATACACGTAATCGTTGATGCAATATTGGAGACGCTAGAATATGATGATATAGGGGAGCATTTTCCTTCTAATTCTGCTGGTTGGAAAGATTGTGACTCATCTTATTTCCTAAGCTTTGCTGCTACAAAAGCTAAAGAAAGAGGATATCGTGTATCTAATTATTACTATAGTTTGTGAAGAGCTTAAAATATTGTCTTACATTGATTATAAATTTATAAATGTAAAAACAACAACTGCAGAAAAGTTGGGTTCTATTGAAGAAGTGAAAGAATAGCAGCGGCATACTTCCATATTATTGGACAAGTTAGCATCTTGTGTTAATTTTCCCTTAACGCTTATAATTCTACCTATTAAGTAGAATCACTTGAGGTAGTTTGAAACCTGCTCCTAAAAATTAATTTCGAAAAAAAATCCTCTTTCGTCTTCAATAAAAGTTCTTATGAACATTACTCTGTTTATTGCTGTAGCATATAATCAAGTTTTGGGTCGAGGAATTTTATAAAGCCATGAAAAATTAATTTCAAAAATGTTAATAATGGTACAATATTTTTGCAAGTATTCAATCCTCTTATATCTTAAGTTTTAAGTCTTGGATGTATTGATCAAAAAAAAATGACTTCTTCCACACGGGTCTAAGATTATATCTTAGTGCAGCTTCATTTGATAAATCCACTATACAGTTTATAGGCGTAGTAGACATTATCCAAATTAAAATGCCTTGCTTTTACTTTTTATTTGGTAAAGATCGTTAATTTATACATCCTATAGAGTTTTATACATTCCATCTTTATCAAGAAATTTTTAGTTCATGCAGTTTTCTATAATCTTGCCATATGATTAAGTAATTAAGTACTGAAATGCGGTCCATATGCGAAGACATAGATAGGAGATGTGCTATTACTATGTATTACTATGATAAACTTCATCTTATATATGATTCATATGGAAATTTTTGGATATTATTTTCACTTGCAGAATCGAGTTGTGATGTTGTCTGACCTAGAATTAATATAGGTGCAATTAAAAAAATTGCTCTTACAATTGCAATGCGTTGCCTCTACCAGGCCAAAAATTTTACACCTCTTCCTTCTCTCAATAAGTGACTCGTAACCTTGAGGCAATTTTAGAATAAATCCATTGGCGTGTGGACATTTAACAGCATCTACAACTTCATCATTAGAAGTACATTCAACAGAGTTATATGAAAAAGTGATAAATCTTGTGGAATCGTTTTTACTCTTTTGTGTAAATAACTCTGGGTTATGTTGAGAATATCTTGCCCGTTAATTGGAATTTTTTCAGACTTTACATCGTAAAGCCGGAGAGGCTAGGTTTACAAAATGTTGATTTGCCTTTACTTGAATAATCAACATTACTTTTTGGCCAAATTCAATTATCATGGGCTTGTTTCTAAATATTAGTATTTGCATCATTCATAATGAAAATGAATTTTATCGAAAGTAATTTCGATTTTTTTTAATAGCTAGATCTATGATATTCGGCTGATCTTAAATTTTGTGAGTGGAAGTAGTTGTTCTTAGAGCCTGAGTAATTCTTACTTACGATTGGAAAATCGTAAGAAGTTTTTTGCTATCATTCAAAGAAAATTAGCTATTGCTATATTAACAATCGTAATAAAGGAAAAAAGTCTTCGGTAGTCATTAATCCTTAACTCTTTCTTTAATTAAAAAATAATAAATTAAGTATTTGTATAGTTATAAATGAGAAGGTATAGAAAATGAAGATTGGCATGCCTAGCTATTAAGGCTTCTGTTTTGCTTTAATAATTTTGCTATTAGGATCCATAAAGATGGTTTTTCCTGGTATCTATTTGAAAATAACCTTATGAATATGATGTTTAAGGATACATCTATCATTTTGCCAGTGAGTACTTGAGCCAAGTTCTGATTATGTATCTATGAAATAAAGCTGATATTTACTTACAAAAAAATAAACTTTGATACAAAGTACTAGCATGCGGCTTAAAGCTATTAATTATAATTTGTACAATATTCAGAATATAGTTTTTATCAAATTGTTAATCTTATCAAAACTGCTATAGGAGTTGTTTTTATAGTAACTATTACCTTGATTTAGATATGGCAATACTTGATTCAACAATATTTTTACTAAGGTTAGAGCCTATCTTAATTTCAAAAATAGTTGTGTAATTTGATAATTCACTCAAGTGAGCATGATATTGGTATATATAGAATATGAAGGGAATTGCTGTCTTATGAAAAGAGTTATCTACATTTGATGTTAAAGCACAATCTACAATAACTTTTATTATTAAATATGCCTAAGTATGGGCTGCTAAAAGGAATATCTACGGCCCAGATTAATGCTAATAGCAACGCTATTGTATAGTATTAACCGAAAGTAGACATGGTGTCTTCATGATGAAGGATACGACCTACTTTGTTGTGGTATTATTTGTATTTCACTTAAATTATTAGTGGAACGAGCTGGTATAGAGTTATATTAATTATCGAAAAATTACTTTATATTAATGTTATAGTACCTTATCGATCAAAAAATGAAAAGGGGAAATAGCTGTGCTTATACAAGATAACATTCTACTTTGCAAACGATGGATATTTTTGGCAGTATGCGCTCTTGCTTGTTCTGGGCTGCTGTCGATAATTGTTGTTTTCCTGCGATTGCCTTTTATTTTCTCTCTCATTCCCTCTGCACAATATATCTTTGATAATGCACTAGTGATACATGTGAATTTATCAATTTTGGTGTGGATGTGCTCTATAATATCTTTACTTTTTATCATAAATCTACGAAACGCCAGTAATTGGCTTAACTTTTTATGGGTTCTATCAACCTTTTCCATGCTACTGATATTTGTATCAGCATTTGTTCCGGGTACTGAAATTATTAAAAGCAACTATATTCCCGTATTACAAAACAAATTATTTTTGTTTGGGCTTAGTTTGTTTATTATCAGTATATTGATAAATGCAGCTTTTACCTGTATATTAAATAGGCAAGTCTCATGCTTTTTTATTGGGCAAGTTGGGCTAGTTATTATATTTGTATCATCGTTTCTTTGCCTTGTTCTAGCTCACAAAAACATGCCTGTAGATTTATATCACTCAGATAAAAATTTGTTTTACGAATATCTCTTTTGGGGAGGTGGACATTTACTGCAATTTGCTTTTACTCAAGGAATGTTTTTAGTTTATTTGATAATGTTGAGTTCCAGTGTCAATCTAGCTTCAAACAATAAAATTGCTATTTTGTCACTATTTATAAATACGGTCTTGGCTGTATGTGGACCATTTATATATTCTATTTACTCGGTGAATAGTGCTGAATTGATACAGTTTTTTACTTGGCATATGAGAACTGCTGGAGCAATTTTGCCGTGTTTTTTAACAATATTAGTGTGTCGTAGTATAAAAAGCTTACTTAATGATAAGAACAGT
>CACRCM010000009.1:0-25133 GCA_902646575.1 uncultured Wolbachia sp. | reverse complement strand
TAAATATTTAAAATGAATAGATAAAATGGTACAGATGTTATATGTGTGCTAATAACTGTGATGGTTTTTTCTGAATTCAATGTCTCTAGTATGTAGATCTCTTCAAGAAATACTAAAAAGCTAATCTTTTACATATGAAAATAAACAGGTTCAGCTCAGATATGATGCATCAAGTTAAAGCTCTATTGCAAAGTAGTAACATAAAAGAGAAAGGCGAGAAAACTCTAAAAGAGATATATTAAAGTTTAAAGAACGAAATAGGCAAAAACAGAAAGAACTTTAACTTTAAAAATGATCAATGTATTAATAAATTAGGAAATAGAAACATGTCATTAGATTTAATCATGGAATCTATACGAACAGTGTAACCATTGCAACAGATACAAATTTCTAGAGAAAAGGTCTAGGATTTGATGTAAAAAAACATAAAACAATGGCTACAACTAACATAAACTATTTTCGTTATCTTACCGCCAGATCGTCTGATCCTATTGTAATTATTGTGATTAACTTTATCAACTATTATTTGGCTATTAAATTTTCTTTGTTGCTCCAGTTCTCTTATATTGTTAATGAAACTTAATTCCTTATCATGGAGTTTGATTTTAACGTTTGTATTTTTCTTTAAGTCTTTATGACTTGGTTTATTACCTACTATTTTAGTAGTGCTATTATTGTTGGAGCTTAGTGTAACGCTACATTTTTTTTTGTTGATGTACTGCTTGAATTCATATTTATATAAGAAATTAACTAATTCATAATATATAATTTTTTTATTATTCTTATCCTTGCAATATAACAATTATATCTTTTTTAATATCATCACCTAATATTGAAAAACCTATGATTTTATTGTTTTCGTAAAGCTTACTATCTAAAAGCTTGCTTATTTCAATACTTATACTCTTATCTTTCAGTATTATTCTCGTATGAAAACTACTATTGTTAGTACAATTATCTTAATAAATTAATATATAATTAATAACGCCACATTAATATACCCGCAAATTTTGCTTCAGCTTTTTTTCCTAAACAGTAAATACTAATAAGCCAATATATTTTATTAAAGTATAAACTTAGATAAATTAAGCTGCTTTGAAATCGATCCTAGTCTATCTTTTACATATTTGCTATCTATAACAAATTTTTCGCCATTTTTCTCAGAAGAGATAAAGCTTATTTCATCTAAAAGCTTTTCCATGATGGTATGTAGTCTTCTTGCACCTATGTTTTCCACTTGCCTATTAACTGTAAACGCTATTTCAGCTATGGTTTCGATGCCATCATCAGTAAACTCAAGCGTTACATTCTCTGTCTTCATTAGAGCTATATACTGCTTCAATAAACTAGATTCTGGTTCCTTTAATATTTTTATTAAATCCTCTTGAGTAAGTGCTTTAAGTTCCACTCTGATTGGTAACCTTCCCTGTAATTCTGGTAAAAGATCAGATGGTTTAGATTGATGAAAAGCACCAGATGCAATAAATAATATGTAATCTGTTTTTACGTGGCCATACTTGGTTGAAACGGTTGTTCCTTCAAGCAGTGGTAATAAGTCACGTTGTACTCCTTCTCTATTGACTTCACCTTTTACCTCTGTGCATGCTGCAATCTTATCTATTTCATCTAAAAATACTATACCTTCATTGCTAACAAGATCAAGGGCTTCTTTGATTATCTTATCTTCATCTATTAACCTTTCACTTTCTTCGTTAACCAATATTTCACGGGCTTCTTTTACTTTAACCGTAATGGTTTTTGTTTTTTTACCCCCATTAAACATTTTACCTATTAGTTCTGTTACATTTACTATACCGACTTGCCCGCCTGGCATACCTGGTATATCAAAAGCCGGTAACATGCTCTTGCTTTCTCTGACGTCAATGGAAACTTCTCCGTCTTCAAATTCTTTATTTTTTAACCTTTTTCTAAAAATCTCTTTACTCTCTTCGGTTGCATCTTCACCGACCATAGAATTGACTATTATCTTTTCAGCCAGATCTAAAGCTTTTTCAGCCAAAGCTTTGCGTGCTTTTTCTTTAACTAAAACTATTGCTGCATCAACTAGATCACGTATTATCGAGTCAACGTCACGCCCAACATATCCTATTTCGGTAAATTTCGTTGCTTCAATTTTTATAAATGGTGCACCTGCAAGCTTTGCTAGACGACGAGCCATTTCAGTTTTACCAACTCCCGTATGACCAATCATTAGTATATTTTTAGGTATGATTTCATCACGTAAAGGAATAGGAACTTTGTTACGACGCCAACGGTTTCTGAGCGCAATAGCAACAGCACGCTTTGCATCGTTCTGTCCAATTATAAATCTATTTAGCTCTTTAACTATTTTTTGTGGTGGCAGATCATCTAATAAAATTTGTGTGCTGTTATTAACTTGGGCACTGCTATCATTTGAATCACAACTACTCTTAGTATCTTTACAAGGATTACTTTTTTCATTATAGGCATCCTTATTATAAGTTTGACCTTCTGAAAGAGTCACGGATTGATTAGAGAAATTAGTGCATAAAAATTTTTGTTCAGAATACATACTACCCCTCTACCTTTTCAATAATTACATTATGATTTGTATAAACACATATATCAGCTGCTATCTTCATAGCTCTTTTTGCAACCTCCTCTATTGACATCCCTTTAACCTCAACTAGAGCTCTTGCTGCAGATAGAGCAAAATTCCCTCCTGAACCAATAGCTGCTATTCCATCTTCAGGTTCAAGGACGTCACCCATTCCTGTAATCACTAATGAAATAGATTCATCTGCAACTATCATCATAGCTTCTAGCCTTCTTAAATATTTATCCATTCTCCAATCTTTCGCAAGTTCAACACACGCTCTCATTAATTGTCCTGGGTGTTTATCAAGTTTTGATTCCAGTCTTTCAAAAAGAGTAAATGCATCAGCTGTTGCTCCAGCAAACCCAGCAATTACAGAGTCATCAGAAAGGCGTCTGACTTTTTTTGCTCCTGATTTTATAATGGTGTGACCCAATGAAACCTGTCCATCACCTATTACTACTACACTCTTGCCTCTTCTAATTGATAATATAGTAGTTCCATACATTCTACTGTTGTCATGTTGAGTCATTTTTCTATAATTTTAAATAGTAATTTTATTATACTGTAACCATTAATTAAATATGGCTTAGCTATAGCGTATAATATAGTACTTTCCTTATAACATTTAAAGTGTAGATGCAAAACATAATTCATCCAAATTTGGAAAAAAATATGAACGATTGGTTTGAGGTAAAATTTAATAATTTTGCATTGCCATTTTATAGCTCTGTCGACCTTAGAAACTCCGGTTATAAAATTGCTCCAATAGACGCTAATTTGTTTCCTGCAGGGTTCAATAATTTAAGTGAGGCATCAAAAATAGTAGCGGCAAAACTGATAAAGAGGTACTTTAAAAAAAAGCGATATAAAAAAACTCTTGTGATACCGGAAAACTATACACGAAATAAAATGTATATAGAAAACGTATTTGCCATAGAAAAGATACTACGACTAGCAGGTTTTGAAACTAAAATTGGTCTCCTTCATGATGAAGCCTATAATTTAATAGGACCGTATGAAGCTATTGTGAAAGATAACTCTCTATTGAAGACAACTTCAGGATTTGTGCCCGATGTTGTTGTATTGAACCGGGATATGACAAGCCATATTCCAGACGTATTAGAAAATGTAAAGCAGGAAACAGTACCGAGTCCACTATATGGTTGGCACAGTAGACAGAAATTTCGATACTTTGAAATCTATCAAAAATTGGTGTCCGAATTTTGCGGCGAATTTAAAATAGATCCCTGGCTTATTTCTGTATTTACAGAGAGCTGTAAAGGGATCTATTTTGATGATGCTCTATCGCTGGAAACAGTGGCAGCTAAAGTTGATCAAGTGTTGTCTCTAGTGCAAAAAAAATATGAGGAATATAAAATAAAAACTCAACCTTATGTTTTTATTAAAGCAAACAATGGAACATACGGAATGGGTATTATAACAGCAATAAGTGGAGAGGAAATATTAACTCTCAATAAAAAAAAGCGTCATAAAATGAAAAAAATAAAGGACGGTGTAAAAATCAATAGCGTTATTATACAGGAAGGTGTACCAACCATAGATATACTCGAACACAGTCCTGCAGAGCCTCTAATATACTATATCGGAAATACACCAACATGCTATTTATATCGGTGTAATAGCAGAAAAAATATATATTCTAGTTTAAATTCCACTGATTGTGAATTTCATGACATTAGCCAAATTGTAGAAAATAAAACCCTACTACTCTGGAATATTGTTGGCAAATTAGCAGTGCTAGCATTGTCAGTAGAAATGAGGTCTTTTCATATTTAATTTTTTACCTTTATATAGAGTGGCCATTTGGTAAATTGCTACTTGGCTGAATATGGTAAGCCCTGTCAAGTTCAGTGGAAAGATCATCATTGATAGGCTGATTAAGCAATTTGTCAAGCCAGACTAATAGTAATACTGTGCTGCATATTATACTAACTGTTATACTTAAGTTGAAACTATAAACTACACCATTACCTAAGTTTATCGGTGTAGTTGCAGTATCCACCCTTTTAAATATGAAATTTAATAATCCTAATGATAAAGTTAATGTATTAATAATAAGATCCTTCTTACATTTAGTAAGCTCTTTCTTGCATTCAATAAATTCACTAGTACCTTTTTTATCCTGATATTTTTTATGTGCCTTTTGATATTTTTTGTATATATAATAGCAGCCTACTGGTTCTGAAGTGAATAAGAATAGGGCTGTTGATATTAATTGAATACGACTTATTGTATTCGTATTACCTTTAGTTAAGAAATGGAAAACTTGTAACATTATTAACACTTCTATGGCGTTACTTAAAAGGCTAGCTAATTTGCCTACTATTTTTAATAGTTCTTTTTTACTATTATTATTCCTGTAATCCTTGATTAGATCGTGTAAAGTAAGTGTAGAATGAACAATCAATAGAATGAATGTTGGAAATTTTACCCATTGAGCAATCTCACGTATAAGGAGGATGTTTGACCTATTATTGTCAATAAATTCGCAACAAAATTGTAGTGAAACCTTACATAACAAGGCTGTTAAACCTGTTGTGATACAAATTACCTTTTTGATATCATGATTGTAAGCATCATGTACCTTTTGTGCAAACGTGTTTGGTTTCTTTTTTAGCTCATTTAGCATAATAGCTAATGAAATAACAGTTTCTTGTTATTCTATCACATGAAATCTTAAAAAGAAAGTACTGTGAATCAGGATTTTTAATAACGGCTTCTACATAAATCAGCCAAACATTTAATAAATAAGGAATCGGTACTGAGAGTTGGTACACGAAAATAATATCCGCTTTTGATTATTGCTTTATGTTCCGTATCAAGTTCAACAAGTGTTTCTGAATGCTCAGAGACAAAAGATATAGGTGATAAAACTACAGGTACACTATCAGCTTTTGCACGCAATAGTTCACTTTCTATGCTAGGCTCCAGCCATTTTACAGGTCCAATTTTACTCTGGTAACATATCGCCCAATCAAGGTCTTTAATATTTAATCTTTTTACTATTAATTTTACTGTTTCTTCTATTTGTAAAGCATAAGGATCGCCTTTTTTAATAACACTCAGAGGTAAACTATGGGCCGAGAATAGGATTCTTGGCTTATCGATTCTGCTAGCTAATTTGTAATACTTGGCTACCAAGCGGGTATGAGCTTCAATAAAATCTTGATTATCGTAATAATGGTAAATTGTTTTTGTACTACATTTTAAGCCATGTTTTTTAGCACTTTTTTGCCAATTTTCGATGGATGACAAAGTTGTAGTAGTTGAATATTGAGGATATAGAGGCAGTAGAATTACTTCATCAGGATTAAACTGCTTTACACTTTTAACAACTTCATCAGCAAATGGATGCCAATAACGCACACAGATAAATACTTTGGCAAGCTTTGGTGTCATTCCATCGCATGATGATGAAATCAGGTTCTTTTTTCTAGATTCTAGTATCGTGCTACTTGGATGACAAAATACAGCTTTGTTAAGTTCCTGTTCAAGCGCTTTAGCTTGCATTCTTGTATTTTCCAAGATCGGTGATCTGCCTCCAATTTGCTTATATATTTTTTGTGCAGTATTTTCTCGTTTTGCAGATATAAACTTTGCTAAAAGAAATCGAAAAGGATTTGGTAGATTTATTATTCTTCTATCATAAAAGAGATTAAATAAAAAAGGACGGACTGCACTAAGCGAATCAGGTCCACCAAGATTAAATAAGATAATTGCCTTCTTCACCTATGTATTACAATAAGTTGCTTTTGAGATATCTATACGTTCAGCTATGAGTTCATTAAACCTAGATATAGGTACTAAATTTCTCATACTAGCATACAATAAGTGACCAGACCTCTGTAGGTTACTTCCTGTAGATGCAAAAGGACTTTCACCGAAACTCAAATCAACGCAAAAACTTGATGCTGCTTCAAGAAGTTCAACAGTAGCTAAAAATAACATAATGTAACTTTGAGAAATCTTAAGAGGGAAAACTAAACATATAAGAAAAAAGGAAATATTACCTGGTTCGCTTACTTGATTAGATGAATTATATTCAATGTATTTTCTACTTTGATCAAAAATTGGAAACCTTATAGTATCTTTCCTAAATTCTGCGTCTATTATTTCTTTACTGTAATCAGTAATTTTTTCTAATAACCACTCACGTACATGAAAGTTTCTTACAAAAAAGCATGCTCCTGTCATCAACATAGCACATGTAAGTGTACACTTTATAGTGTTTATATTGTCTATCATAGCTGGCAATGCAAAACAAATAAGCGGTACTATGATCGTCATTTCAAGAGATGGAGTAATGTTCTTTTTTATTGTAAAAACAGCATCTTTTTGTAATTTTATATTGTGATGCGAGCCATAATCCGAATAACTTAAGAAAGCCAAGCTGAAAGTTAAAAATCCTTTTGTAGCACAAAAAATCGATAACTTTAAGTTATTGACCAATTTTTCAGCAGTAAGTCCAGTTTTAACTGGTTGTTTATAAGTGGACTCGTCTTGTTTATTGATATAATGGCATTTGCCCATATAATACTATCTTTGGTAGCTTATTTTAAACTATAAATAAAAAACTAACTTGATAAAATAAAAAATTTGTAATAAAATAAATCTATAAATATAGTATCCTATACAAGGAAATAACATGGCAATTGAAAGAACGCTTTCGATATTAAAACCTGATGCAGTAAGAAATAACATTACAGGTAATATAAATTCCTATATCGAAAGATCTGGACTGAAAATTATAGCACAAAAAATGATGTTACTGACAAGAAGACAAGCAGAGCTGCTCTATGAAATTCATAAAGATAGACCTTTTTTTGAGGAGTTAGTGGAATTTATGACCTCTGATCCTGTGATAGTTCAGGTTTTAGTCGGTGAAAACGCAGTAAGTAAATATAGGCAAATCATGGGGGCTACAGATCCAAGACATGCAGATAAAGGTACAATCAGAGGTGATTTTGCTGATAACATTAGTGAAAATAGGGTTCATGGTTCAGATAGTCCAGAAAATACTCGTAGGGAAATAGCTTTCTTTTTTGCTGAATGTGAATTATTGTAGCTTTAAAGTTAACTGAAAATGAGTACATAGCCGCTTTATTCTATAATCTTATTTGTTCAGGAAAGTGACAAAATAAGTTGGATTAGGTAATGCAAAAAGATAATCATAAAGTGGGAATGAGTTTATAACAAATGCAGATGATTTTTTATCTTAATATTAGTTACCTATACGACATTCTTATATTGTGTTAAAAGTATTTAATCAACTGTGTTTTAAGCTTAAGTATTAGATTGAGAAGGGAGAGAAACTTTGAATGATATCACTTTTAATTTAATGTTTGTGCATCAACTACACTTCTGAATAGATAACGTAATTTTTACTAAAAGTGGCTATTATTCAACAAAACAAGATTTAAAGCTTTGTGTGATGCTATTGATTATAGTTAAATATGCGTCTTTTCCAGGTTTTATATCTAACCCAATAGGGTCTAAGATTGCTGTTCTTGCATCACTGGAAAGAGCTTTAGGCTTTATATTATCTTTTCGTGAAGGAGAAAGTATACATTTAATGTTTTCTTCCTTCATTATTTTCTTTAGTTTCATTAAACTTCTCATGCCTATATAAGTATCTTCTTCTACAGATAGAATGACACTTGGGTGACTTAAGCTAAAATGTTTTTCAAAATATTGATAAGTGTCATGAGTAACTATGTATTTTTTGTTTTTAAAGTTACTTAATTCGCTTGCAATTTTCTCTGTTTCCTGTTCTATTCTTTTTACGGTTTTTATTGCATTATGGTTATATCGATGGGCATTCTCCTTATCTATATTAGATAAAGTTGCACTTATAAAGAATATCATATTTTTTGCATTTTCTGGACTAAGCCAGATATATAGGTCTTTTTCGTCTTGAATACGAATGACATGCTTGGAGAATGAATGTGGTCGAACAGAAAGTAGACTAACTGCCTTTGATAACTGTACAAGTTTTTTATTGTTTTTAGCAAAGGTCTTAACGAATGTTTCTAGATTATCATCAATATAAAATATAACATTACTTGATTCCAAATTACTTGCGTCAGATGGTTTCAATATGTAATCATGTGTAGAGGTTGTTATATAGTCTAGTAAGACTGGTTCTAAGATTTTGTCTGTAACAGAAGCTACAAGCGAGTGTAAAGGCTTTATTGTGGCTACAACTTTTAAAGTGGATGAGAAGACAGTACTATGGTATAGTGTAAACAAAAGTAATAGAAAAAAAACTAGTAAATGTCTCATGAAAACATTGAGAAAGAGTTAAGTCTTGTCAAAAAGTTAAATAATGTCAATAGCAGTGTTCTAAAAATAGAGAACCTTACTCTTGCATATAATAATAAGAAAATTCTTGATGATATTAGCTTATCAATAAAAAAGGGGGATGTAGTTACTATACTTGGTCCAAATGGTGGAGGTAAAACCTCCTTAGTAAAGGTAGTTGCTGGTATAAATAAGAACTATACTGGTAATATTATATTTGCTGACGATATGAAAATTAGTTATATGCCACAAAATTTTAGTATTAGCAGTTTGATGCCGATAACAGTTGAATATCTTCTTTTAAATAGCTTTTCAAAAAGATTAGAGAAGAACCAATCGATTATTACAAAGGTAGTGAGATTAGTTGGTATTAGTAATATTTTGAAAAAACAGGTGTTGGAAATTTCTGCGGGGCAGACACAATTATTGTTACTTGCACGCTGCTTAATTGCAGAACCTGACTTGATTATCTTAGATGAACCAGTTAGCGCAATGGATATTAATGCTCGAACTAAGTTTTATAATATAATAGGTGAAATAGCAAAAAAAAGATTAATTTCGATTCTCATGACATCTCATGATTTAAGCTCCATAGTGCCATGTTCAGATTACATTATCTATATAAATCATATTATATATTGCCAAGGTAAACCTGAAGAAATCATGAAGAATAAGACTTTAAGCGAGATATTTAGCAGTCATATAACAAAATGATTCGGAATATTCTGCGCCTTTTGTATATAACTGCAGTGTTAACTCGTTATAGCATATTGTATCGTTTACTCTTTCCTTCAAAGGAGTCAATAAATAAAATACGTGGCTATAAATTAAAATGTGCTCTTGAAAAGTTAGGTCCAGTATTTATTAAATTTGGGCAGTCTATTTCATCACGTACTGATATTTTAAATGAAGATATAACAGACAACTTATTGTTAATATGTGATAGATTACCTTCTTTTTCCTATAAGATAGTAGTTAGAACTATAGAGAGCGAATTTAATTGTAAGTTAAGCGATATTTTTTTAAGCTTTTCTGAAGAGCCAATTGCAGCGGCATCAATTTCTCAAGTACATAAAGCAACTACAACAGAAGGTAAAAAAGTTGCGGTTAAAGTCTTAAGGCCAGATATTGAGAAGATATTCTCCAAGGATATAAAAATGCTTTTTTGGCTTGCAGGGATTATAGAAGGATTTAGTGAGCAATCAAAGAGACTAAAACCGATTGAATTAGTTAAAACTTTTGCTGAAATTTGCCGATTAGAGCTGGATCTACGTTTTGAGGCTGCTTATTCTTCAGAACTGAGAGAAAATACAAGAAATGATAAAGGTTTTTATGTACCTAAAGTAGATTGGAGTAGGACTTCAAGGAAAGTTTTGACATCAGAATGGATAGAAGCAACACCAATATACGAAGTTGGAAAACTAAATAATCGTAAGCAGATAGCTATCAATCTTATAGAATCATTTTGCAATCAAGTATATAGAGATTGTTTCTTTCATGCGGATATGCATCCTGGAAATTTAATGATTGATATTAACAACAATATTGTTGCTCTAGATTGTGGAATTATGGGCCGAATAGACCGCGAGACGTGCTACTGTGTAGTAGAGATACTGAAAGGTTTTTTAAATCGGAATTATGATCACGTTGCAAAAGCACACTTTAGAGCTGGCTATGTTTCACCACAGCACAAAAATTTTGTTACAGCGTGCAGAGCAATAGGTGAACCTATTATAGGGCAGCCTATACAGAAAATTTCTTTTGCTAATTTACTTGCTAAATTATTTAAAATAACTAGTGATTTTGATATGAAAGTTCAAACGCAATTGCTAATGCTGCAAAAAACTATGATTTTGTTAGAGGGAACTTGCAGAAAAATCTATCCAAAAATCAATATGTGGAAAGTAGTTGAAGCATGGATGAAGAATCAACATAAAAATAAAATGGACTATAAAGAAAAAATAAAAAGCTCTTGTCTTGTAAAAGCAATTCAAGAAATATTTAGCCTTATAGAGAAATTAAACCTAATAGCTGACCAAAAGTTAGAGAATATTCAAGTTAAGATTAAGTCAAATGTAAAGAATTACTTTTTATTGTGGTCTATAATTGTAGCATTAACCATTAAGCTTTTAATTTTTTGATAATAACTTTTCACATAATTGCTATTTGTATAGAAAACATTAGTACTTCTTGATATCGTTTGAGTGTTTTTTTCCTATCATCTAAGTAGTAGATACAGGGATTCAGAAAGAAAAAGAGATATAGATTCTAGCATCACGTGCTGAGGTAGCACCCTTAATGGGCCTTTGGGTTGCTTTAGCTATATAGATTTTATTTAAAAAATTTACTAAGCAAAAACATAGTAGATAGTTGTTTTGCTCTTTATCCACTATAAGTTAGTATTCTATATTACCTTAGATAGCTTATCAAGCACGTTTCATCTTAGACCTTAGGAGTAGTTTCTAAGTAAAATTAATAAAGATACCAACTATACAGTGCTTTTGTCATTTAACTTATATAGATTGAAGATAAATAAGTAACTTCAATTTTATATAGTAAGAAGTTGATAAACTTTGTTAAGTGTTCTTACGTTTTTGTCAGATTACATATCAAAAATAAGACTATTTCGTTAAGTATTCCCGACTTCCTGGTTTAGTTATTGGTAATCGCTTCAATTCCTCAGGAAGCTCTTGCTCGCTGTAGTTTTTGATATTTAGCTCGAGCAAAGATATAACAGGAAAGGGCAATTGCGTTTCACTATTTCTCTTGATTATAGAAGCTCCAGCAACGACTTTACCCCCCATATCTTCTGCGCATTCTACAGCTTCAAGTGAAGATTTACCCGTAGTTATTACATCTTCAACTAATAATAGTTTTTCACCTTGTTTAATTTCAAATCCACGGCGCAATTCAAACTTGCTGTTAACACGTTCACAAAACATCGTCTTGATTCTAAGCTGTTTACCAATCTCATAACCCACAACTATTCCACCAATTGCAGGAGATAGTATTAAATCTATAGAACTATTTAATTCTTTTTTTATTTTATGTGTGAGCAATGCACAAATTTTTATGGCTTTGCTTGGATTTTCAAAAATTTTAGCACACTGTATATATATGCTACTATGCAGTCCAGAGGATAAAACAAAGTGCCCGTGTAAAATTGCCCCAGCTTCCTCAAGTTCTCTTATTATTGGATTATCTTTATCTAGTGTCATTTTTAAAATTTCACCTTCACGTTCTTTGATTAATTATTATCTAATCTGTGCAAACATTAGACTATACATTTACTGCAGTTTCGGGTATATCGATAATTGTATAAATAGATAAAACCAGTTTCATAATATATAGAGGAATCTTTCTTAAAGCAAGGTAACTAGTTGCCAAAGAAATTCATATAAACATTTTGTCTAAGGAAAATATATGCTCATTTACCTCTGCAACAAACATTATTGTAATCAAAATAAATGACGTACATACATTTTGTATTAACTGTTGTACGTATTAGTAAAGTAAAGGACACTAATTTTTTGGTACTTTCAGCTTTTTTGTGTACAGTCTAAAGTTATTAGAGTGTTTTATATCACTTGTGTAACTTAGAAAAAGATGCAAGCATTAATGCTATTGTCTATCATAACTCCTTTCAGCGTTTGAATTGGTAATATGTCTTGCTACATAAACAGTGGTAGAATCAGAAACGCTTGTGCATGAAATTTATAGATTTATGCATTATATAAATAAAACACTATAGAGGCTATAGAACTCATTGCTATCTTTTAATCCGTGTAGAGAACACTTAATTTAATATATCTTGTTTTTCTTTTGAAAGGAAACAACAGCTCTGCCTATTAAAAGAGCGATGATATCGCTAACAATAATATTCTTTTCAAAAAAGATTTGCCTAAAATTTAAAGGAATGAGTGATTTCGAATATGAAAAAAGCAATTGTAATTCTATTATTT
Source organism: uncultured Wolbachia sp. (assembly GCA_902646575.1). Taxonomy (GTDB): domain Bacteria; phylum Pseudomonadota; class Alphaproteobacteria; order Rickettsiales; family Anaplasmataceae; genus Wolbachia. The sequence continues at coordinate 12,269 of CACRCM010000009.1, read as the reverse complement.
ATATTTTGCTATTGTGTTACTTATAAAATCTTCTTTCGCTGGATTTATTAGTGAGCAAAAATAGTGTAATAAACATGGCTATAATAGTTGTAAGTGGTGTGTAAAATAGTGTTTTCTTAACTAAAGTTTTAATTAAGTCTTCAAGCCAAAAAATTAGGAACTATATAGGTAGGAAAACTGAAATTAAACTTATTAATTTGAGTAAGCTAATAAATATGTCATAAAATAGCTTTTGCTATTCAAATTTAACTTTGTTGTTTAATAGTAAATAACTTTGCAAGCAACATAGAAAAAGTATTGTAAATTTATATATTAAAGGCAAAAACTTAAGATAATATTATACAACAATTTTGCTATTTGGAGCTAATAGTACCATAAATTAAAGCACCAGCTTTTCCGGGTTCACGCATACTTCTATTAGAAGTTTTGTAACTATGATTGCAGAAAACATTGAGCATAAAACCCCTATTGATAAAGTAACGGAAAAACCTCTAATTGCTCCGCTGCCAACTACAAACATTATTCCTGCAGCAATTAATGTAGTGATATTTGAATCAAGAATTGTTTTTATTGCGCTTTTGAAGCCTTCTTCAATAGCGCGAGCTGTTCTTTTTCCTAATCTTATTTCTTCACGAATACGTTCAAATATCAAAACATTTGCGTCCACTGACATACCAACAGTTAGCGCAATACCAGCTATTCCTGGTAGAGTTAAAGTTGCTTCAAGTAGAGTAAGAATTAATAATATAGAAATCACATCAAAAAGCAGTGCAAAGGAGGTTAATAAACCTAACTTACCATAAATGATAATTATAAGCAAAGTAACCGCTGTAATAGAGATTATCGCTGCTATTTCTCCTGCTTTTATTGACTCTTCTCCAAGACTTGGACCGATATTTTTCTCTTCTATTATTTTAAGTGGTGCTGGCAGTGCTCCAGATTTTAAAAGTATTGCAAGTTCGTTTGCTTGTTTCTTAGTAAACTTACCGCTGATTTCTCCTTCTCCATTTAGAATTGGTTCACGTATTATTGGCACAGTTAAGACTGTGTTATCCAAAACAATTGCAAAGGGCTTTCCTACATTTTCTTTAGTGATTTTTGCGAATTTTTTACTTGCTATACCATCAAATTTAAAATGTACTGTTAGTCTGCCTAAGTGATCAAATCTAACTGATGCGTTAACCAATGAATCGCCACCTATTTCAGTTTTGCGGGATATTGGATAGAAATTACCAGAAGTGTCCTTGAGCATGATGGTAGTTTCGTGATCTATATCTTTGATCTTGGCTACGTTATTATTTACTAAATGAAAGCTTAGCTTAGCAGTTTTGCCAAGCAGAGATTTTATTTGTTCAATGTTTTCTACTCCAGGTACTTGGATTAATATCTTATTCTGTCCTTGTTTTTGCACACTCACTTCTTTAGTACCAAGTTTATCCAAGCGTCTCTGAACATTACTTATTGATTTTGAAATTACTTCATTGATTAGAGAATTTTTGTAATGAGGTTTATATGAGACGAAAATTGAGGTACCTTTTCTATTTAGCTCTAAATTTGGATTTATTTTATGGATTAGTATCGAAACTTTTTTATAGTTATTGATGTTAGTTAAAGTTACAATTACTTGTTGATTGCTTTGTACGCTGGATTCAATGTCTTTTGTTAGCAAACTTTCTTTTATTTCATCGGCTAATATACTCAATTTCTCTTTAAAGAAAAAATTTAAGTCTACATTGAGAAGTAAAGACGATCCACCTTTTAGGTCAAGTCCTAGGTTTATTCTTTTTTTTGAAATAAGGAATTTATTATTAAAGTAGTTTGGTAATATTATATATAAAGCAAGCAGAAAGATACACAGTACCAAAAAAGATTTGACTATAAGCCTATTGTGCATAAGTTGTAAATACAAAATATTGATTGTAAACTAATTGCGTAAACTGTTTAAGTTGAAATTTAAATACATGTTAATTAGAATAGGTACCAGAGGCAGCAGTCTTGCAATTGCTCAAGCTTTGGAAGCAAAACAAAAACTGATGGACTTTTTTCCTGATTTATCTGTTGAGATTATTAAGATAAAAACTTCCGGTGACAAGTATGCCAATATAAACCTTGCTGAAATAGGTGGTAAAAGACTGTTTCTCAGGGAAATTGAGATTAAATTGCTTAAGAATAATATAGATATGGCGGTTCATTCAGTAAAAGATGTCCCTGCATTTTTTTCGAAAGATTTAATAATTCCCTGTATTTTAGAGAGATTAAGTCCGCACGATACGTTTATTTCTAATAAACATGATAGCCTTGGGGCTTTACCACGACAGGCTACAATTGCAACTTCTTCAATAAGAAGAAAAGTACAGCTGCTAAATTTTAGACCGGATTTGAATATAGTACCGTTACGTGGAAATGTAATAACTAGACTGCAGAACCATAGTTTTGATGGAATAATTCTAGCTGAAGCTGGGCTGAGGAGATTAAAGAAACACCTTTTAATTACAGAGGTATTGCCGCCAAAAACCATGTTAAGTGCAGTGGGACAAGGGGCAATTTGCATTCAATGTCGGAAAAATGATGTAAAAGCTATTGATCTTTTAGAGAAAATTAATGATAACAAGTCTTTTATAAGGGTGAGATCAGAGCGCAGCTTCATGAAGACAGTAAATGGCTCATGCTTTACACCGCTTGCAGCTTTAGCAGAATATGTAAGTGAAAACATGCTACGCCTTTGTTGTATGTTAGCAGACGAAAAAGGTATATACTTTGCTGAGCGTACTTCATTTGTAGAAGATGCAGAGGAAATGGGTATGGATGCAGGATTAGAATTGAAATCAAAATGCTTGTAAGTTTACCTAAGGTACGTGGAACATATCGATATAATACTTTAATGTCTAAAATAACATGGTTAAATGTTGGTGGACAAGCCGATATATTATTTAAGCCACGTGACATTGGAGATTTAATATGCTTGATTAAAAATACTGAGCTACCAATTAATATTATTGGTGCAACGTCTAACATAATAGTACGAGACGGTGGCATTCGAGGAATAACAGTAAAATTAGGTCAGGAGTTTGGACATATTAAGTATAGAGGTAACAACTCTATAGTTGCAGGTGGTGCTGTGCTGCTTAGTGATTTAGCTTACTTTGCGGGGGAACAGCAAATTAGTGGACTAGAGTTTCTGGTTGGAATTCCAGGAACGGTTGGTGGTGGAATAGAAATGAATGCAGGTGCGTATGGTAGTGATATCGCAAGTGTTGTACAATCCATAAAAGCAGTAAATTTAGAGGATGGAAACCTGTATGAATTCTCAAGTAAAAAGATGGATTATGTTTACCGTGGGCATAGTTTGAACGGGAGGTGGATTTTTGTTGAAGCTGAGTTTAAAGGAGTAAGTTCAGAGTATAAGATTATACTCAGAAGACTGAAGGAAATTATTGACGAAAAAAACAAAAGCCAACCAATAAGAGGGAAAACTGCTGGGTGCATGTTTAAAAACCCAAAAAATTATCAAGCGTGGAAACTAATTGATGAGTCTGGTTGCCGAGGGTTAGATAATGGTGGAGCTAAGATTTCTAAGAAGCACTGTAATTTTTTGCTCAATTGTAATAATGCAACTGCATCTGACTTAGAGACTCTTGGTAATAGGGTAAAAGATGCAGTGAAAAATAAGTTCAACATTGAACTTGAATGGGAAATAAGAGTTTTAGGTAGTTATTAGGTGGTTTTTTTACAGTTGTTATATTGCCTAATTATTCAACATTATCTATCTTACTTTTTTAGAGTATTTTTATAAATTTATTAGCTTAATTTGTGTTCATAAAAATGATATATTTATTAAGTATCAATCTTTTTACAGTAGTTCTAATTTCTCCTTCACGTAATTTGAGAAGTTTATTACTTTCTTCATCTTTTAGATGAGCTAGATGAATATAGCTATGATTTTTGAGATCTAAAAATTTAATGAAGCCGTTGCAATCATTTCCATAATAAGAAATTATACTTACACCTACTATTTCATCTGTTTTTTGTAATTTTCTATCTTTAGCCACTATGCTTTTGCAAGCACAATTATAAGCTTATGGTGTGTAATTTACTTCAATAATCTTTTTTATTGATGTTCTTAATCTAAAACAGGCACTGGTAGTTTGTAACTTACAAGAAACAATTTTTGTTTATACTATTCATTGTGCTCTTTTGTTTTAGTAAATGCCTCCATACTTGGTTAATCTATCTTCCCTTTTTTCCGTTTTCCTAAAATTTCTTCGTTGATTCTTGTTTTGCTAAGATGATTTTATGCATAAACAGAATTTATCCTGTAGAATTAATCCAATATATCAGATAGACAACTGCATTTTTTGAAAATGAGCCTTCTGATTTTAGCTTTTCTACTATATTGTATAAATTTACTAATGTTGGTTTATAATGCCTGCTGTTATTGTCTATATAAGTTATTTTACCTCCTTTTGCCTTCATTAAAACAGAACATGAAACCTGTTACTAACCTATGAGTGGTGAATTACAGTAGGCTAATCCATCTTTGTTAGCGTTAATATATTTGTGAGTTATTAGCTTTCCGTCAAGTGTGACTATATAAGCTATATAATTTCCGTTCTCAATTTTCTTTGCTAATGAATCTTGTTTAGTCAGCTTATTTATCTAAAGTAAAATATTTAACTCTTGAATTATTTTCAGAAATCTCTCTTTTTTTAGTTTCTATTTCTGGAGAGTAGTAATAAACTGGTGGAAAAGATGTTTGAATGTGTGGCTTTGCTTAATATAAAACCTTACTTTCAATGCTAAGAATCTTTTTGTTACCTAAGTCGATAGGGAATTGTTGTTTCTTTTAATGCTGTTTGATGATTAGATCTCAGTACTGGCTTTGCCAAATTCTCTAATAGGGTATTTAAGTTTTCTAGTAAGCGTTTCTTTCATTTCTCTAATGCTAATTTATGTTTTTCTATTAAATATCTTCTAGTTTTTTTTGAAAATTAGCATCATTTTTTCACTAACTGTTATTTAATTTTATATTACAGTGACTAAAGAGTCAGCTGCTTTATAAATATGTTAGTAAAAAACAGTAGTAAGAAGAGAAATGAAATAAGTTATATGTAAATACTTGAAAGACCACTTGCGTTAATCAAATATAAGTTACTGTTCATTAGAAAATTAGTAAAAATTCTGGTTTACTTAAAGTTCGTTAGTTGCTATTTAAAGAGCATAACATTTACTATGACACTGTATGCTTAAGATTTTTTCTGGAGTTTTATTTATACTGATATTTTTGGTTTTTAGCTTCTTTATTGTATGCAGTACTGAAGCTAAGTCTAAACTAAAGCTTAGTGAGAAATATAAACCTCCAGGTAACCCTGGCGGTATAAACTTTTATGAAGATGAGGATTTTGTCGAGTCATATAAACTGTATAAGAAGCGTAGAGAACTTCTGAAGAAGAAAAAGTTGCAGAGTAGAGTTAATGCTGACGTAAGTAAAGAGAATTTAGCTAAAAAGTTGGAGAAAAGAAAAATTGCTATCCTTAATAATAGACTGAGTGCTTTAGAAGCTTGTATAGTTGATGATGGAAAGGAGGCTATGATAAACCAGTATGGTATTGATATTGCACGTCTGAAAGGGGCTACGTTCCTAGACCAAGGGCAGATTACCAAATATAAAAACGAGCAGCGCGAAGATAAACGGCAGGAGGAAAAAAAGGTTAAAGCGGCACAAGAGAAAAAAAATTCTCCTATGAATATTACTATAAAAAACATGTCATTAAAAAAAACGTGCTCACATGATTCCGGTAATGATCTTAATAATGAGGCACGCCATAATTTAAATAGTTTAGATTCATTTGAGAGTGTAGCTGATACTACAGGGTAGATTTAATGATATGCTAGATAAAGATCTGTGGAACAAACTACATGAATCTTCTCGATATAAGACTCATGTTGTAAAAGTTGGACAAGTAAAGATAGGTGGGGATAACCACATAGTTGTGCAATCTATGGTGCCTGATGTGTATATAGATCCTAACGGAGTAAAAAATAGTGCTAAGGTAATATTCGAAAGAAATAATAGAAAACTAGCTCATGCGGGTTTAGAGCTAGTACGAGTTGCTTCATGCTCATAAGAAGTATAAGTAGCAAGAGCAATACTTTATATACTAGAAGAGATAAATAAAGAGGGTTTTGATGGTAAATATTAGTAGGTTGCGGATAATATGAATTGGATAAGTTAATCCAAAACTATCCAGAAAACGTCAAAATACCGGATAAAATTAGGATAAATCTAGGTAATATAGATGTTTTAGTAATGAATGTGATAAGAGAAATTTGAAAAAGTTATAGAATATACAGTAAAACATGATCTTCCTGTTAGGATTGGAGTAAGTTCGGTTAGCCTTGATAAGTATCTTGTGCAAAAACTGATAAACGAAAACTCTTTATCTAATAATCTAAAATCCTCTGATATTATATTGCGTGAGGCACTTATAATGTCTGTCTTAGCAGTGCAAAAAAAGCTGAAAAAATTGGACTCAGCTCAGACAAAATAATTATTTCTTGTAAAGTGGCTAGGTGCAAGATCTAATTCTAGTTTACCTGGATATGGAGAAAAGTCAGTTTCAGCAGTCTATAAAGATGGTAAGTATTTTAAGATTTTACAAGTCAGTAACATATCTGAGGAATTTAAGACAATTATTGATAATTATGTGAGGAACGTTTTGTTAATAAATCTGAGTGTCTTTGGTTATAACCCAAATGCTAGTCATTTATTTTCAAAGCTTGAATAAAAGTATTATGTGGAATATTTACTACGCTTCCTATAGAATGTAGCTTTTTCTTACCTTTCTTTTGCTTTTCTAAAAGCTTCATCTTCCGCGTTACATCTCCACCATAAAGTTTAGCTGTTACATCCTTTCTGTATGGATTAATTGTCTCTTTGGCAATAATTTTGCCACTTACTGCTGCTTGAATTATAATTTTGTATTGCTGGCGCGGTATTAAATCCTTTAAACGAGAGCATATTTCTCGTCCCCTTTTTTCTACTCTGCTTTTATGAATAATGCAGGTTAATGCGTCAACTGGTTTCCCATTGACTAAAAAAGTTAGTTTATCTACTTGACTTTCTTGATAATCGGAAACTTTCCAATCCAAACTTGAGTACCCCTTAGAAATTGATTTCAGTCTATCGTAAAAGTCAAAAACAATTTCAGACAGTGGCAACTTATATTTTAGCAGTGTTGTTGATGTGTTACTAATATAAGATAAGTCCTTCTGTTTTCCCCTTCTCTCTTCACACAAGGATATAATTTCTCCTAAATATTGGTTAGGTGTTATTATGGTTGCAGTAATCCACGGTTCCTCAACTATCTTAATTTTTGTTAGATCTGGTATGTCACTAGAGTTATGAGTGTTTAGAATTTTGCCATTTTGTGTTGTAATCTTATATATAACACTTGGTGCGGTTACTGTTAAGCCTAAATCAAACTCCCTCTCAAGCCTTTCTTGAATAACTTCAAGATGTAATATTCCTAAAAAACCACAACGAAATCCATAACCTAGCGCATTCGAAGTCTCAGTCTCGAAAGTAAAACTTGCATCATTTAAGTGTAATTTTTCTAGTGCTTCTTTTAAATATTTAAAGTTATCTGTTTTGTCAGGAAAAATACTACAAAATACCACAGGGTGAACTTCTTTAAAACCTGGCAATGCCTTACTGCATGGTCTTTTCTCTTCGGTAATAGTGTCTCCTACTTTACAGTCTGTTACTTCTTTTATTGAAGCAGTTATAAAACCAATTTCACCTGTTGAAAGTTCACCAGTCATGACCTTTTTAGGAGTAAAAATACCGATATTATCTACCTGATATGTAGCATTGTTAGACATCATGATAATTCTCATGCCTTTTTTTAGTATTCCATTTTTAACTCGTACTAAAATTACCACTCCCAGATAAGTATCATACCAACTATCAATCAAAATTGCTTGTAACGGAGCATTTACGTTACCACGTGGAGCTGGAAGTTTCGTCACTATTGCTTCTAATACATCTCTTATTCCGAGTCCAGTTTTTGCCGATATTAAAATTGAGTTACTTGTATCAATACCAATTACTTCTCCAATTTGAAGTTTTACCCTCTCTGGATCTGCAGCAGGAAGATCGACTTTGTTGAGTACAACTATTATCTCATGATTATTTTCAATTGCTTTGTATACATTTGTAAGGGTCTGAGCTTCAATTCCCTGGCTACTATCCACTATCAATAGCGAACCTTCACACGCAGCTAAGCTTCGACTTACTTCGTATGAAAAGTCAACATGACCTGGGGTATCCATAAGGTTTAAGCAATATTGATTACCATCATTTGCAGTATAGCTGAGTTTCACCGTCTGCGCTTTGATTGTAATTCCACGTTTACGTTCTATCTCCATTGAATCAAGCACTTGATTGGTCATTTCTCTTGCTTCAAGGGCATTACACCACTCTATTAAACGATCAGCAAGAGTTGATTTTCCATGATCTATGTGTGCTATTATTGCAAAATTTCTTATTTTATTCATTAATCTACTTATTTAAGTAAAACTATTTTACATTTTAAGTATTATTAGGACAATTATTTACTTATCCTTTTAATATAGATGATACCTGCTTTGCGCAAGAAATCATTTTATTAATCATATAATTTTCGTGATTATTATCTATTTTAGGCAATTCATATAAGTAATTCACCATCATTCCAGCAGATTGACTAATGCCCTTTTCAGAAGTATCTGCCATCCAGTTTAGTTGCTTTATTGATGCACCATTGCTTAAATGAAAGTGTGCTACTTGGTCATAGGCATCGCCATTATTGTTTTTAACTTTTAGTAAATAATATGCACAAAGTTTCAGTAAGTATTGTTTTTCGTATTCAGTATTAGTTTTTAATTGTTCTATGTTTTCTAAAATCTCTATAATAGACTGTTTTATACCTAATTTTCCTAGCAAAGTAGTATCTTGCCTTAGATTTCCTTTTAGCCATTTTGTAAAGCCAGGTATCGGAGAAAGTGTTGCGTATGTTTTTATACTTTTAAACTCCTGTGATAGCTTTTCTACAACCCTTTTGATCAAAAAATTACCTAGACTGATTCCAGACAACCCTGTTTGGGTATTTGATATTGAATAGAATATAGCAGTATTTGCATTGCTTGGATCACTTGAGGGCATTGATTCATCTAAGAGGTATTGAATGCTATCTGCAATTTTATTCATCAACGCAACCTCTACGAAAATCAAAGGTTCATTTAGTATTTTATAATGAAAAAAGGTAAAACAGAGACGGTCAGAGTCTAGTCTATTTTTTAAATCACTCCATGAAGAAATTTTATGCACAGCTTCATACTTTATAAGTTTTTCTAATAATGATGCAGGTGAACCCCAGGTAATTTGACGAAGATCAAGTAAATCAACGTCAACCCAGGAGAGAAGTATGCTTTTTAATTCGCTTTCTAATCGGTTAAGCTCTTTATATTGCTTTCTTAACTTAAGTACATCAGAACGCATGTCAACAATAAACTTGAGGCCTTCTGGTAAAGAAATAAATTGCTTCAATATTTTAGAACGCGGTGATTCAAGGACTTTTATTAAATCCTGTTCAAATTTATAGTCTAACTCGGGATTTTTATTTTCCTTGTATCCTTTTATTTTCTTATCTATTTCTGCCTTGCTTGTGTTAAATTTCTCTGCCAGAGTTTGTAAAAACCTTATTTTACCTTTCTCTGATAAACTTAAATACAAGTTACCAAGAGATACAGTATTCTTACGTGCTGAGACTTCTCCTCCTTTTGGATTTAAGCACTCATTCATCTTCAAAACTAGACTATTAATATCACGACTATTATCTAAATCGGTGCCAATGTTACCAATCCACGACCTTACAGCATCTGTTACTTCGCCTAGTATTTTTAAAAAGCCTTTCGCTGCTTTTTTATCTTCAACTTGCACTACATCAATTTTTGCTAATGATTCTTTCATCATAGACTTCTTCTGTTATACATCTATATTAAACCAAAGGAGAATCTTAGTCTATACGACAGGCACTGTTATCAGATTATTAGTAATTTTTATAGTATAATTGATTAAGGTTTGGTAGGATGCTGCTATAGTAGAAGCAAAGAAAAGTCCAATGGTTATATTGAAAGCTTAAGTCGAAGATTTCAATTTTAGTAAATTAAGAGTTGTAGAAGGATAACAAAGGAACAAATCCTTGAACACCAGTATATGATGATTTTTATAAAGTGAATTTCATTATTAATGACAAAAATATAGACAAAATTTCAATTAACATGTTAATAGAAAAATCTTGAAAGCAATGTGCATGGATAGGATTTTAAGCAAAATTTAACTAGCACTGATATACGCAGAAAAGAATTTTACAGCAGTGAAGAACAGTTTCTTTTATTAAGAACAAGAGTAAATGAAAGTAAGAATTATCGCTAAATTACAAAAAAGTTTTTAGGGAAATGTTCCAATACATTAAAGCGATAATTCTAAATGATTATGTCTTAGAAGAACTGGTGACTAATTGTAATCAATTTTCTTACGGTAGGTAGAGGACTAGTAATGAATGTTTTTGTTCCTGTAATTCTTTATCATAGCTAGTGTATCAAAGCAAGATGTTTTATCTCTATATCTACTGTAGCAACAGAAATTGTGTTAGCGTCAAGTTTGATAACAGAAGTATCTATAATAGATATTAAACTATTGATTGATGATCGTAACTCAAGAAAAGTAGTCATATGTCAGCTGAGTAGTTTGCTAGAGTTTATACTGAATCTTGAGATAGTAAAGATGGTGTAAAATATAGAAATGGTAAATTATTAATTATTGTTCTGAGGAACTGAAAAGCTCTCATGGAGATGAGTGATAATAATCTGTTTGATCTTGTTAAAGAATATTTTTAAAAATTTTGCGGAAAGTTAGGATTTAAATCCGAGACAAACACATAAATAAAGCCTAGTTTCAGGAGTCAATTGAAAGTAGGTAACCCTATCCTTGAAGGGTAGACCTCCTACTCATTGTAATAAGTATGTTCATGGTAGTTAAGAACTATAATTTATATATAAACTGCCTCAGGGTTAAGATACTAGAATTTAGGAATTTTATACTGAAGCTTGTAATTAAAATGGCCAAACTTTTTTGACTGGCTATCTCAAGACCTCATTATACTAATAGTAGGGATATTTCAGAACTCAAAACTCATCTCTGTTTGCGGATTTTCTATCTAAATAACCAAATTTAGTAAAAAGTTTAGCATACCTTTGTTATGTACACTATACCTTTTCTTAATCTATCTCTTTTAGACTATACTTATTATTAGCTTAAGCCTTAGTTACATATTAAAAAATAAAAGACGCCACTAATTTTTAACATTAGATAGAAAAATTTCACGCACTTTAGACTAACATGTTTTTTTACTTTTTTTACTTAGCAAATCTTTCTTTCACTTCTTAATTTATACCCTCAACATTATCTATTGCTTTTAAATAAATTATTGCTAAATATATACTATTATGTACTTATTATGAATAACCTGTCAGCCTAGACTTCAATTAAAGCAAGAAATCTTTTTTGGAAAGGTAAGCTGAGATGTAGTTTCTATTTAATCTTTAGTTGATATATTTGAGTTTTTAGTATACTAAGCAGAGATATTTTGGTATTTCTCAGTAAAGAAAAACAGGTAATATCTTTTTTTAAGGTGTGTCCTTTTAGGAAGCATAGATATGTAAAAGATACTACCTGTTGCATCGGGGAAAATGCCTAAGTGTTAGGGTCAATAGCTCCTTCAGTAATACCAGTTATTATTAATGGCAGTAGTTATTATTTTTAAGTTAGCTATTACTTTGGAAAAGTTATAGTAATTTTGGTCAAGTAAATATGTTGTGCTTAATCTAGTATATAATTTGGATTTGTGCTATCAAGATTCTTATTATATAAATTATTTACTCTTTCATTCTATAGCAAAAATAGGTGGTATTACCTAATTTTAAAAATAATTAACCTCAGGTATTTTCCTATTGAGCATGATGGTATTGGTATTGTATATTATAGTGTAGTATATGGTTATGATATTCTAGTGTAGATTTTGGATCATAATAATATTTTGAGTAATTGATGTGATGGTAATTGCTAATCCAGCAATGCTGCTAAGCAGCACAGAAATTTAGCTATATATGCTCTATATACTTGAGGAATAATCCAATTAAGTTGTAATCAACACAAGAGGCGAAGAATT
>CACRCM010000008.1:0-25651 GCA_902646575.1 uncultured Wolbachia sp. | reverse complement strand
TTGGATATAAAAAGTCTATCAGCGATATGCTAAAAGGGAAACAAGGTCGTTTCCGTCAGAACCTATTAGGAAAAAGGGTAGATTACTCTGGACGCTCCGTAATAGTCGTTGGTCCAACTTTAAAATTAAATCAGTGTGGGTTACCAAAAAGGATGGCTCTTGAATTATTCAAGCCTTTTGTTTACTCAAAGCTTAAGATGTATGGTATGGCTCCAACTATTAAATTTGCCAGTAAATTGATAAGAGCAGAAAAACCAGAAGTTTGGGATACATTGGAAGAAGTAATAAAAGAGCATCCTGTTTTGTTAAACAGAGCACCCACTTTACATAGGCTCGGTATCCAGGCTTTTGAACCGATACTTATTGAAGGCAAAGCAATACAACTTCATCCACTTGTCTGTACAGCATTTAATGCTGATTTTGACGGCGATCAAATGGCAGTGCATGTACCAATTTCACTAGAAGCTCAGCTTGAAGCTAAGGTATTGATGATGTCAACCAATAACGTCCTAAGTCCTTCCAATGGTAGGCCAATTATAGTTCCTAGTAAAGATATAATTCTTGGTATATATTACTTAACTTTGCAAGAACAACCTAATAAAAAAGATGATTTGCTATTTTTAGGCACCTTTGGTGAAGTTGAACACTCTTTGAATAATGGAACTTTGCATATCCATTCTAACATCAAGTATAGGATGGAACATAGCAGTAATGATGAAATTTACTACAAAACTGTTTACACAACTCCTGGCCGTTTAATGCTATGGCAGATCTTTCCCAAACATAAGAATCTAAGCTTTGACCTTGTAAATCAGTTATTAACAGTTAAGGAAGTAACTAATATAGTTGACCTAGTATATCGTAACTGTGGCCAAAGCGCTACAGTAGAATTCTGTGATAAGTTAATGGTACTTGGCTTTGAATACGCTACACTTTCTGGTACTTCCTTTAGTCGTTGTGACCTGGTTATACCTGAAACTAAAGCCACACATGTTAATCATGCAAGAAGTGAAATTAAGAAGTTCTCTATGCAATATCAAGATGGGTTAATCACTAGAAGCGAGAGGTATAACAAGGTTATAGATGAGTGGTCTAAGTGCACGGACATGATAGCCAATGATATGTTAAAAGCAATATCTATATATAATAAAAATAGCAAATACAACTCAGTATATATGATGGTTAACTCTGGTGCAAGAGGCTCTACTTCACAGATGAAACAATTAGCTGGAATGAGAGGACTCATGACCAAACCTTCCGGTGAAATTATAGAAACACCTATAGTTTCTAACTTCCGTGAAGGGTTAAATGTGTTTGAGTACTTCAATTCTACTCATGGCGCGCGTAAAGGTCTTGCTGATACTGCTCTCAAAACTGCAAACTCTGGATACTTAACTCGTCGTTTAGTTGATGTATCTCAAAATTGTATAGTCACAAAACATGATTGTGAAACCAAAAATGGTCTTGTCGTGAGAGCTACAGTTGAAGGAGGTACTATAGTTGCGTCTTTAGAGAGTGTAGTGCTGGGCAGAACAGCTGCAAACGATATATATAACCCAGTAACAAAAGAATTATTAGTAAAAGCGGGAGAATTAATCGATGAAATCAAAGTAAAGCAAATTAACATTGCAGGTCTTGATGCTATAAAGATTAGATCACCATTAACCTGCGAAGTAAGCTCAGGTATATGCACACTATGTTATGGAAGAGATCTTGCAACTGGCAGGGTTGTCTCAATAGGTGAAGCAGTAGGTGTAATAGCTGCTCAATCCGTAGGAGAGCCTGGTACTCAGTTAACAATGCGTACTTTTCATATAGGCGGAGTAATGACTAGGGGCGTTGAATCTTCAAATATTATAGCTTCTATTAATGCCAAAATAAAATTAAATAATAGCAATATAATTATAGATAAAAACGGGGATAAAATCGTAATAAGTCGTTCTTGTGAGGCTATATTGATTGATAGCCTTGGTAGTGAAAAATTGAGGTATAGTGTGCCCTATGGTTCCAAGCTTTATGCAGACGAAGGTCAGTTAGTAAAAATTGGTGATAAAGTTGCAGAATGGGATCCTTATACATTGCCTATCATCACAGAGAAAACAGGTACAGTATCCTACCAAGATCTGAAAGATGGAGTATCAATCACTGAGGTTATGGATGAATCTACAGGAATATCAAGCAAAGTAGTAAAAGATTGGAAATTGCACTCTGGTGGAGCTAATTTACGTCCTCGCATAGTGCTGCTTGACGACAATGGTGAAATAATGATACTCGCAAGTGGTGTTGAGGCATGTTACTTTATACCGATAGGGGCAGTACTCAATGTACAAGATGGCCAAAAGGTTCAAGCAGGTGACATCATTACAAGAATGCCAAGGGAATCGGTCAAAACTCGTGATATTACTGGTGGTTTACCAAGAGTTATAGAGTTATTTGAAGCACGACGCCCTAGGGAGCATGCTATTGTTAGTGAAGTAGATGGTTATGTGGCATTTTCTGAGAAAGATAGGAGAGGAAAACGTAGTATATTAGTTAAACCTGTTGATGAACAAATCTCTCCAGTTGAATACTTAGTACCGAGAAGCAAGCACGTAATAGTCAATGAGGGTGACTTTGTGCGTAAAGGTGACCTGTTGATGGATGGTGATCCTGATCTCCATGATATTTTACGTGTACTTGGACTAGAAGCTTTAGCACACTACATGATTTCTGAAATACAGCAAGTTTATAGATTACAGGGTGTTCGCATAGATAACAAACACTTAGAAGTAATACTAAAACAAATGTTGCAAAAAGTAGAAATTACTGATCCTGGTGATACTACATACTTGGTAGGAGAAAGCATTGACAGATTGGAAGTTGATAGAGAAAATGATGCTATGAATAATTCTGGCAAGCGGCTTGCTAAATACCTTCCTATTCTGCAGGGAATCACAAGAGCTAGCCTTGAAACCAATTCCTTTATTTCTGCTGCTTCCTTCCAAGAGACAACAAAAGTTCTAACAGAAGCAGCATTCTGCGGGAAGGAAGATTCTTTAAGTGGGTTAAAAGAAAATGTTATAGTAGGGAGACTAATTCCTGCTGGTACAGGTTTAATTATGAGCAAGATCAAGGCACTTTCACTTCGCAATGATATAAATAAATACGAAAAATATTTTGATATCGAAACTTACGATGAAAAATTGTTAAGGAACAATAGTTGTTACTTGCATTCTAGTGAAAAGGAAAACGCAATAGCATCACACTATGACCAATCAAGTTAAATAAACTACCAAAAACAGCGCTCAATTAATTAGTACCTACAATTATACAGATGTTACATGTAGCAGTTTTTTTTATGTAGTTTCCGTTACCAAGCATTGAAGTGACAAAGTTTACAGCTATAGATTAGGTTTTTAGGTAAGTTACTAAAAAACTTAATTTTTAATCAAATCAAACTTTATAATAATAGTTCATTGCATGCCTCATACGGCTAAATCATTAATACTCTCTCAAACTTTACTGAATTGGTAAACACAGTTTTAAAATGCTTACTGCTTAAATTTAGGTACACATCAATTTTTCTATTGTAAATATTAAATTTATAAATCACCGATATTCTTGCTCTTCTTTTTTATCCATAATTTAAAATTATCGCTTTAAGTAGCTATTTTTAACTTAAAGCATATGACTGTGTGTAACGTACACTAGCTTTCAGGTAGAAATGCATTAAAATGCTTAAGATTTACACCTTGACAAACTCTATGGAATTTACTCTGATAACACAAACTATAAGTAGAACTGTAAACTTTGCATAAAAGTGTTATGATAGCTAGGATAATACATGGAAAACATGAACATAACTATACATTCGCAAAAAGACTTTAACTTTATGCGTAAAGCTGGTAGGTTAGCAGCTGAAACTCTTGATTTTACTGTACCGTATGTAAAGGTAGGAACAACAACTAATGAGTTAAATGACTTATGTCATGACTTTATAACCAAAGCAGGTGCAATTCCAGCTCCGCTCAACTACAAAGGATATCCTAAGTCAATCTGCACTTCAAAAAATGCTGTTGTCTGTCATGGTATTCCTGATGATAGACCGCTTAAGAGCGGAGATATTTTAAATATAGATGTTACAGTAATTTTAGATGGCTGGCATGGTGATACAAGTCGCATGTTTTGGGTTGGTAAACCATCAATAAAAGCAAGACGTTTGTGTAATGCTACCTATGGCGCATTGATGGAAGCAATAAAACAAGTCAAACCTGGTAATAAATTGAATAGAATAGGGCTTGCTATAGAAAAATATATTGAAGATTTTGGATATTCTATAGTACGTAACTACTGTGGGCATGGTATAGGAAAAGCCTTTCACACTCTGCCAAATGTACTACATTTTTATGATAGAGATGAAAATCTTATCTTAAAGGAGGGCATGTTTTTTACAATAGAACCTATGATCAATGCTGGAAGACATGAAACCTTGCTCAGCAAGTTTGACGGCTGGACAGTAACAACATGCGACCTTTCACTTTCTGCACAATTTGAGCACACGCTTGGAGTAACAAAAGATGGTGTTGAAATATTCACATTATCACCCAAAAACTGGCATTTCCCTCCTTATAACTAAGCCTTGCAGCTATCATTCTGTATCCGTACAGGATAGCAGTGAAACAACCACTCTTAAAAGCTGAACTGAAAACTGTATACTATAGAAGATTGCTACAAAGATGGAAACAAGAGGAAAAGTAGTAAAGAACCTTTCATTACCCGTGTTTATTGGAAAGGTAAAAATCACCTCTACATTTTGAGAAAGCGTTTAGTATCTTCAGCTTAAATATCAGGTTATCTTTTAAAAGGTACAAAACAAAGTAAAGAGTCTGTCTGAGTATTACTGGCTTATTCAAAAATAGATGATTTTCTGAGTGTAATATAGTCCTTCAGTTTACAAGTGATGATTTGTTTGACAAGATTATTGTTAATAAAAGTATGTATTTAACGGAAAAAATTAGACTTTATATCAAGAAAGTGTATAAGGTATTATAAATTTGGTTCTGTTTTCCACCTGCAACAAGTCAACTACATCTGCAATATAATGTAGCTTAAGAAGAATGATAAATCTTTTTTTTAAATGTAGAGAAGGTGGGAAAAGTGATCAGAGTTAGGAAATGTAACCGCTTATATCACGTAAATTAGTGAAAGCTACGTGCTCAAAGTATGAATTAATCAACACAGCAATATCAAGAAAATTCATACTTATATTATAATACAGTAAAAAGCACTGCTTTGAGCAACATAATAAAACAGACAACTGAAATGATAATAGACTTATATTCAATTCATTGTGGCGGAATATACATTAATAAAGAATATTAATCTAAGCACAATAAAATTATATAGGCAATCGAAACGGCAGAGCAATGTGATAGAACAAACGTACCAGAAATTTTGTCTCTTATTAATTTTTATAATTAACTTGACTCTTTAGATAGGAATTTTATTTCACATGATTAAACAGGTAGTAAAAATCCCCTGATGAAGTTCTAAAAAAATAAAAAGTTGCTGCCATGCTGATTTAAAAGATAGTGCAAGAGGCATTATACCACCTTAAGAGATGAGTAATGAAACTTAGAGAGAATTACTGCAATAACCATAACTTTTCTATCAATTTTAACTACTACATGCTTAAGGAGATTTAGATAGTTTTTCCTATTTTACGTAACATTATTTTACACTCAAAAGTGAAGATATTACTAAATATCTTTTTAAAATTTAAAGATTTAAATACTTACTACTTAAAATAGCTAAAACTAGATAAATTAATACACCTATTTATTCTTTTTTTACTGTCAGATCAAGTTCTACCAAATACAATAACTTTTTAGACTACTTCTTCTTGCTTTTCATATTTTAAATTCTAAAGAACAGAAGAGTATACCTTCCGTAGCACTCTGCTCTTTTCTTTAAAAGAATTTATCCTTTTCTCACCGTATCTAGTTTTCAACGCATTTGATCTTTTAAAGAACTTCTTATTGTTATGTTTTTTAAACTGTGCACTACAATCAAAATTTGGTTCTCCTGCTGTGCTCGAAAGTACAAGTAGTTTTCTTCTATCTTGAGGTGTGATAAAAGATAACGCATGTCCTTCAGCTCCAGCTCGTGCAGTCCTACCTACACGATGGATATAGTCAGCTTGCGATTGTGGTACATCATAATTGATAACATGTTGAACATGTGGAATATCAAGACCACGAGAAGCAACATCTGTTGCAACCATAATTTGATTGCGACCATTACGAAAAGAACTGATAACCCTTTCACGTTCACGCTGCATTAAATTACCATGGATTGCCAAAGCACTATAGTTATCTTTGCGCAATTTGTTAGCTAACTGATCTGCTCCTTGTTTCGTTTTAACAAATATAATGATTGATCCTTCACGTTGACATAATTGCGTAATAAGTTTATCATATTTTTCTAGCTCTGATGCATAAATAATTTCTTGCTTAACTTTTGTAGAAATTGTAACTTCATTTTTAATAGAAATATATTCTGGCTGATCAAGATATTTCGCAGCAAGCTTCACTATACCATTAGGAAGAGTTGCAGAAAACATGAGAGTTTGTCGTATTTTTGGGAGATATTTCATAATCTCTTCAATTTGAACTCCAAAGCCCATGTCAAACATACGATCCATTTCATCAAGTACAAGAATATTGACATTATAGGCCATCAAAGCTTCACGTTTAATATGGTCTATAATACGACCAGGAGTACCTACCATAATTTGCGGCTCTTTCTGAAGCTGACTTAGCTGCTTGAAAATAGACTCACCACCAATTAGCAAGGCAATTTTTAACACGGAATTTTGAGATAAAAGCTTTCTTATTTCATTTGTTATCTGCTGTGCAAGCTCTCTAGTTGGCACAATAACTAAAGCTGAACTAACACTAAAATCATCTAATAACTTAGCAATCAACGGAATAGCGAATGCCAAGGTTTTTCCAGTTCCCGTTTGAGCAGAACCGAGAATATCTCTACCTTGTAGAGCTAGAGGAATTGCCTGTGCTTGAATCGGAGTTGGAATGAAAAGATTATGTTTATCTAGAACTTGCTTGAGTGAAATTGGAAGATACATTTCATGAAAGCTGCCTATAGCTCTATTAAAAACTCCTACCATCAAAATCTAGTTAACTTTCTAACAACTTTAAATTTATTGCAGATTTTTTTCCTTCTCCATTCTTACCGCGCTCTTCTCTAAGCTCATAGCTTACTCTTTCTCCTTTTATTCCCTTTTCCTTGTTTTCTCCTTTAAGTAAATCAGGTCTTATTCCTGAACGCTCTAATGTACTAATATGCACAAAAACATCGCTACCTTTAGCTTCTGGCACAATAAAACCATAACCTCTTTCAGCGCTAAACCACTTTATATTACCAAATTCCATTTAAACACCTCCATAAAATTGTTGACTAACATTGCTAATGTGATGAAAAACTTTGAAATTACAACTGAAAATGCTTGAAGCCTAGTTATTGAAACTAGGCCTCTATACTCCATAGTCTACTCTAACATTACATGATTATAGTACATAACTATTGTATTTAATGCAACTAGAATTTCTAATTACTGAGCGAGCCTGCAATTATCATTTCATTAACTTTAATCGTTGGCGAATTAAATTGCCCACAAAAAGTCAAATCGTTTGCAACAATCAAGTTATTAAACATATTTTCTAAATTGCTAGCAACAGTAATTTCGTGTATTGGATACGTTATTTTTCCATTTTCTATAAAAAACCCTGACGCACCTTGACTGTAATCACCATTGATTAAATTAATACCAAAGCCAAATAAATCAGTTACATATACCCCCTCTTTCACTTCCTCAATCAATTCTTCAAACGATATATTTCCATTTTCAATATAGAAGTTACTAGCTGCAGGAACAATTGCAGCGTTGTTTGCACGTATTGCGTTTCCAGTTGTTTCTAAATTTAGTTTTTTAGCTGAGTATAGATCTAAAATCCAATTTTGCAGCACTCCATTCTTTACAAGAGTGTTTTTTTTGCTAATTATCCCCTCTCCATCAAAAGGTCTTGATTCTATACCTTTCGGTAGCAATGGGTTATCAATAATGTTAATTTTATTATTAAAAATTTGAGTATTTAAACTATTTCTCAAGAAAGAGCTGCTACTTACGATGCTACTACCATTTATAGCAGAAGCAAAACTTTTTACCAGTTCTTTTGCTGCTCTTTTTTCAAAAATAACTGGCAGTTTACCAGTTTTAATTGAACGTGAATCCAATTGGTCAACCGCTCTTTTTGCTGCTTCTTTTCCTATTAACCTTGGCGATTTTAGATCGTTGAAATTACACGCTACATCGTAACTATAACCAACCTTCATTTTACCTTTTCCTTCAGCAATAACAGAAACTCGATTAGCAAAGATTGATTTACTAAATGAGCCGATAAAACCAGAAACAGTAAACAACACTGTATTTACTAAAGCATATGAAGCAGAAGCTCCTTCAGAATTAACAACTTCTTTACACAAAAAAGCTGAATTTTCTGCAGCTTCAGCAATTTTTTTTAAATTATCAATAGTTACAACATTATTATCTAAGATACCTAAATCTGCAGAAGAAGTATAATTACCTCCATCTATAGCAAAATTAATGTAAGGATCCTTTGGTACGTTCTTTGCCATTTCTACTACTTGACTTACCGTATTACTAAGATTGTTTAAATCATTTGTAGAAATATATGCAGCTTTGGTTTTGTCTGCTATAGCTCTGATTCCTACAGTGCAATTTTTAGATTGGAATATTTGTTCAATTTTTGATAGGCGTTGAGAAACTGAGATTTTGTTAATTTCATATATTGAAACTTCTGCGCTTTGATTTTGCTTTTTTACTAATTTTATAATATCTGCTGCAATATTTAGTATATCCATTTCTTACCTCCTTAGGTTTTCATAAAGATTCTGCACCACCTATTACTTCAATCAAGTCCGTTGTAATTGCTGCTTGACGAGAACGATTGTAAAGTAGAGCTAATTTATTCAGCATTTCTTTTGTATTTCTATTTGCCGATTCCATAGCAACCATTCTAGCGCTATTCTCACTTACTACACTTTCAAGTAAAGCGGAGTAAAGAGCAGCTGTAACATAATCTCGAATCAAAGATTGCAAAATAAATTCAGTATTTTGCGGTTCATACTCATAGCTATAATCTACTATTGAAGTAGTTGAAAAATTAATAATTAAAGATGAGTCTTTACTCCACGGCTTTATTGTTTCCAACGTCGGTTTTTGTGTGAAGGTACTATAAAATTTGTTATAGAAAACCTTGACTTTGTTATATTTACTGAGATCAATACCATCAATTAAAGATTCTATACGCCTTAACGTAATTCCCTTACTGTTTTCAACCTTCAAGATAACTTTAGAGTCAAACTTATTTTTACCCATGTCAAAAGCTTTTTTACCAAGAAATATAATACTTACTCTTTTATCATTTTTAATTAACTCATTAATATAATCTCGACTAAATCTTACAATAGAAGAATTAAAGTTACCACACAAGCCACGATCAGATGCAATAATAAATACTAGATAAGTACTGTCACTATCAACATTTAAAACTTTTACCAAAAATTCTTGATCAACTGATACCAGCAATGAAGAAACAATGTTATGCAGCTTAGATATATACAATCTTGAATTTGATAACTTTTTTTGGCTCTGCAATAACTTTACTGCAGAAACCATTTGCATTATTTTTGTGATTTTCTGTACAGATCTAATATTCTTGATTCTTAAAGATAGTTCCTTTAAGCTCTCCATTTTATATATAACTCTGGCTTATTAAAATGTACAATCATTCATTTTAAAAAACAAGTTTTTTTGATATAAATAAAATATAAGATACATAGACCAGAATTAGCGTTTATAATGTTATCCAAGCAGCTAACACTGGAACCAAAAAAAAGAAATATAGACTTCCAGCTTACGTGTTGAATGACGCTACCCGTTGTAAGAGCACATCTTCGTTCATAATTGTATAGCTAACTATAAATATTTAGAATAATTTACTAAGCAGAAAAGAAAATAAAAGAAACTTTATAGTAGCTAGTTGTTTAACATTCTACAAATTAGCTATTCTACACTATCTTAAACGACTTATAAATGCGTTTCAGCTTGAAATTTTAGAATCCTCCAGATAAAAAATTAACAAAGACATGAGAGAAACAGATAGTGTAAAAATTAAATATAAGATATTAACTAAGTATACACTTTCGTCGTTTAACCTGCATAGCTTGAAGATAACTGAATATCTTCATTACCATAAATGAGAAAATTGGCAAGGTTTGTTAAGCAGTTTTACGTCTGGACCTAAACTTTTAAAGTAACACTATTTGTAAAGTGTAGATAACGAGAAAGGGGTGCTAAAAAGTTTATATGCTCACGGCTTCTCATTTCCGCTCAAACAATTTATCAATATCATTTAGTTTCATTTCTATATAAGTCGGCCTTCCGTGGCTACATTGCCCGGAATATGGTGTTTCCTCCATCTGCCTAAGCAGCATATTCATTTCTTCTAACTTCATTTTTCTACCCGCCCTAATCGATCCATGGCAAGCAATCGTAGCTAATATTTTGTTTACTTTATCTTCTATTGGTAAAGTATCTTCTATTTCAGTTAATCTATCAACTATATTCATCAGCATCTCCTTCACATCTATTGTTCCCAAAATTGCAGGAATTTCTCTTGCTATAACTTCATTTTCTGATTTAATTTCAATATCAAAACCCATTTCAAAAAGCTTATTTTTATAAATCTCAATCATCTCCATTCCAGCTTGATTCTTAATTTCAACTACTTCAGGAAAAAAAAGCTTTTGTCTTTTTATGCTTGACTTTTGTTTTAAGCATTCATAAATTAACCTCTCATGAGCTGCATGCTGATCAACTATAATTAATTTGTCTCTAGCCTCAGCAATAATATAAATATTATAAACCTGACAACGTGCAAACCCAAGAGGATGCCTTTCTATCAAGTTAATTTGTTCTCTTTCTAAAACCATAGTCTCTGTTTGTAATGGAGATTTTTGTATACCACCAGTACAATCAAATAACTCTGACCGTTCTGATAAGCTTTCTTCTCCCTTATTTGGCAAATTGAACCCTTTCATTAGCCGATTATCTAAATCGCTTGACTTTTTTTTGTAAAATCCTTTATGAGTACTAAATGCACTAGGTAACATGTTTTTAACAAAATCACCTGTTATTGAAGTAATTGAATGCCGGAATTCATTGCAGATTTCAGAATTACATGCTGGAATGACATCAGAAATACCTATTTTAGTTGATAATGCTTTTATTATCCCCCTTGTCACTATCCCATATATTGCCCTCTTATTCTGAAACCTCACTTCTAATTTGTTCGGATGCACATTCACATCTACTTGGTCATATGGTACCTTTAAATGCAATGCTACAAAAGGATACCTGTCGCTTGGAATAAAATCATGATACGCATATCGAATTGCACCGATAAGTAGATTATCTTTAATTGGTCTTCCATTAACAAACGTATAAATCATAGTTGACTTGCTATAATTAACAGTTGGCTTGCAGATGTGTCCTATAAGCCTAATGCCATCTTTTTCTTCATCAATTTCCAAAGCATTGCCATAAAATTCTTCTTCTATTTCACATAATCTACTAAACAATGAGGTTTGCTTGACATATTTTAAGAGCTTTTTATTGCCTGAACTGAGATTAAATCCGATATTATAGCTGGTCATCGCTAAGTTGTTTACAATATCAACAATATTTTGAGTCTCTGCTCTTTCAGTTCTTAGGAATTTCAGTCTATTCGGAGTAGCAAAAAATAAATCACGAACTTCAACATGTGTACCCTGCGATAAAGAACAAGGAGTAATTTCTACTACTTCTTCTCCACCCTCATAACCTACAGACCACGCTTCATTTGTTCCTCTTGCTCTAGACGATAACTTTACTCTACTTACTGCTGCTATTGATGGTAGCGCTTCCCCTCTAAAGCCAAGATGCTTAATTTCTATTAATTCACTATCATTTAATTTTGAAGTAGTATAGCGCATAAATGCAAGTTTCAAATCGCCCTTCTCTATTCCATTTCCATCATCTATAACAGTAATAAGATTACGCCCACCGCTCTCTATTTTAATCTCTATTTTTGAACTTCCAGCATCTATTGCATTTTCTACTAGCTCCTTGACTACACTTGTTGGCCTCTCAATTACTTCTCCTGCTGCTATACGATTTATAGTTTTTGCGTCTAAAAGAACTATTGCCATAAGCCTATTACGGTGCTGGTTTTTCTTTTACTAAATCGGTCTGTTTGTTTCGCCATTTCTTTAATCTACCTGCAATTTTACTGTTAGAAATTGATAACATAGATGCTGCTGCAATAGCAGCATTGCATGCTCCACTTTCTCCTATAGACATAGTTGCAACTGGAACACCTTTTGGCATTTGCATTATCGATAATAGACTATCTAACCCATTCAACTCTTTACTATACACAGGAACACCAATAACAGGTAAACAAGTAAGCGACGCTACCATACCAGGTAAATGAGCTGCCCCTCCTGCACCAGCTATAATAATTTTATAACCCTTTTCTTGTGCAGATTTAGCAAAATTAAAGAGTCTCTCTGGTGTTCTATGCGCAGATATTATAAATACGTTATGCGAAATTCCTAATACTTTTAACATATCAACAGCATAAACCATAGTACTATAATCTGACTGACTTCCCATAATTATAGCAACATCTTTTTCTATTTCTGTCATATTAAACACAATTTAATCTATTAACTAAACAGTGTTCCAGTTAAAAAACAACAAATATTTGAATTACATTACAAGTAATAGTGTATAGCATACTTATTAAAATAAAAGTTATAAATAAGCATCCATATTTAAGACATAAGGATACAAATCTCTTATAAAATAGAAAAACTTATTCTAAGCTTTGTAGTTATTACCCGTTCTTGCTATGAACAACCTTTTAAGGCTAAATAATAGTTTAAAATTAACGTAAATCTGATAAAAATACCAACAAACAATAGACTCAAAGTCTTGCGTATTAATATCATATAATTATTTAGCATAAATTATATGATATTAATACTTTGAGATATCAAATTTATGTTGTAATGTTTTACAGAGCTATTGATAGGTAAGTATATATGGAAATAATATCGTTAAACAATAATTCATGCAATATAGAAGTAAAAAAGAAGTTGCTTAACATAATCAGTAAAGTTATAGAAAGAAACGCTTGGACTCAAGCTCATGCAGCCGAAAAGCTAGGTGTTGACCAACCAAAGATATCACAAATTAAAAATGGCAAAACAGATGGTTTCTCTTTAGAAAGACTGTTAAGCTTTCTCAAAAAATTCGAACATGAAATAACAATTACAATAACAGAAAACCAAGCAGTAAGACCTGAACACGAAGCTAGATCTTAAAGAGATACACAGTTGACATTTTGTTTTTTATAGTATAGCATGAAATTTATTCAAGTAGTATTTTATGGCTGAATCTATTATAGAAAAATGTATAAGGCAAGTAAGCAACCGCTTTAAGTTAGCTCTGTTAGCGAGTCAGAGAACACATGATTTAAATACAGGAGCAAGCAGTCCAATTCAAGCAGATGAGTTCAAGGGTCATAAAAATACTATTATTTCTTTATACGAAATAGCAGAAAGACAGGTAAATATTCACGAGCTATTTAATCTTTTGGTAAGCAGATGCAAGGGATATATGAAAGAAAATATAAGTAATATAAGCAAGTTAGAAAAGCTACTAAGTTCTCCTGGTAATAAGTTTAACATAAGTTCTGGTGTAGATCAAGAAAGTACTAATATCCAAGGCAACGAAGTAAAAAGTAAAATAGATGATCAAGATAATAAAAAATAGACGATAAAGAGCAAGTCAAGTAGAAGGCTACTAAAGAGTTTGTAATTTATAAATGATTCACGTTGCTATTTATGTACTACTATTTTGCATTGTTACAATGTTATGCCATACAGTATCCAGTTCGAGTATTTATGATAAAGTGCTAGCATTTAATAATTTTTCAACACAAGTAGTTCTACTTATACCAGCAATATCAATTATTTTAAACAGCGTCTTTTTGCTTGATATAGCGCTATTATATGCTAGCATTAGCTTTATGTCAACCGTAGCATTAATGAAATTAGTGTTGCTTCGATAATCTATGATAGGGTCTACTTTTATATTCTTAGGTATAAGTTTAGTAATTATCTCAACTATAGGGATAATTAGATTCCCAAGTTTTTACACTAGATTACACGCAGCAGGCATTACAGATTCTAGTGGCGCAATGTTATTGTTAATTGGTTTTGCTATGCAAAATGAACTTTCAACTAACACTGTTAAAATTATATTATTGATTCTTATACTATGGATAGCCAATTCAACTAACAGTTATATTCTAGCGCGTACTTACTATAGAAGTAAAGAAAAAATTATTAAAGAAGATTAAAATGTTAGAAATACTAAATATAACATTACTCTTGCTGTTACTTATGGTTACAGTTTTTATAGTCCTTTCAAAACACTTAGTTGTGAGTGGTATTCTAATGTGTGCATTTAGCTCACTTATTGCACTTATGTACTTAATCATGAATGCACCCGACGTTGCAATTACTGAAGCTTCAGTTGGTGCAGGACTTAGTACAGTTTTTACATTTGCCGCACTTTCTCTGATAAAGAACCATAAAATAAATCTATCTCACAGCCCTATAATGCTTTTTTTTACGTTATTTTTAGCTATATGTTTATCATACTTTATGACTCAACTACCAGATTTCGGCAGCTATGATGCTCCAATTCACCTGCATGTTACTCCTTATTATATAGAAAATACTGAAAAAATTACTGGTGTTCCTAACATAGTAACAGTTATTTTAGCAAGCCTCCGTGGTTATGATACATTTGGCGAAACTATAGTAGTTTTTACCGCAGCACTCTGTATAATACTAACACTAAAAGAAGAAAAAGAATAAGAATGGTTAAAGATCCTGTGTTAAATACAATATCATTTTTGATGATACCCTTTATTGTTCTATTCGCTTTATATATACAATTTCACGGTGACTACACTCCAGGTGGAGGTTTTCAAGCAGGAATAATTATCGCTTCTGGAATAACACTGTATTCAATGGTATTTGGTATATCTACAACTTTAAAAGCGATACCCTATTCTGTGATTAAATTTACTAATATATTAGGTATTTTAATTTATGGAGGAACAGGTATTGCAACAGTTTTACTTGGCCGAAGTTTTTTATCTTACGATATATTGTTAGCTAACAATGTTACCGGTCAAAAATTAGGTATTTTCTTGGCGGAATTAGGCGTAGGACTTACTGTCTGTTCCTCCATGCTTATTATATACATAAGCTTCGCTCGTAAAAAAAATAATGACTTTATATAATTATACAATTATTATTATATTAATGATGCTGGGTTTGTACATTATCATAAATGACAAAAATTTAATCAAGAAAATGATAGGAATAAATGTTTTTCAAGCATCCGTTTTGTTATTTTATATATCTTTAGGATATATAAAAAACTCTTTACCCCCTATACTGGTGCCAAGCTTTCATTTATATAGTAATCCTATACCGCAAGTTCTAATGCTTACTGCCATAGTAGTTGGAATTGCAACATTTTCAGTTGGGTTATCTATAGTAGTAAAAATAGAAGAAAAATATGGAACAATTGACCAAGATAAATATATGTGAATTAATAGTATCTTAAACTATACGAAGTAATAAGTAGCTAGAAGCTAAACCATATGCTTTTACTCACTATAGGTCTATTTACTAACATAGTAAATAAAGTTTAGATTACAAAGGTAATGATGTCAACTATTAATAACGAAGAAGATAAGAAAAAAATCATCAGAGATCTCGTAACCAAAAGCATAAGAAAGGGTGGTTTTATCACTTTTGATGATATAAATGAAAAATTATCAGACGAAAATTTTTCATCTGATTTTATAGATGATACCATATCCCTATTGCAAGATTCCGGAATTAACATACTTGAAAGTAGCGAAGATGAAGAGGATGCTCCTTCCAATAATAATGACAGCAAACTAGATGACGACGATACATTATCAAACGCTGCTACAACTTTAATACAAAATGACGACCCAGTAAGAGTTTACCTACAAGATATGAGCTCTGTGAAACTCTTATCAAGAACAGATGAAATCACAATAGCAAAAAAAATTGAATCTGAAAAGCATAATATGCTGCGTGCAATAATTGAAACATCAGCAACATTAAGAATGATAAAAGCATGGCGCGATGATTTGAGTAGCGGATCTCTCTCACTGAGAGAAATCATAGACCTAGATGCAATTTATAATTCCGATTTTAATGCAATGCCTAAAGAAGATGTTAAAGAAAATATTGAAGATATTGATGGTTCTGAAGATGCTGAAAATGATAAACACTGCGAAGATTATAAAATGGATAACAAAAAAAACGACGACGAGCAAGAAAGCGGTAACGAGGATATAAGTTCAACAAACTTAAATGTTTCTATCCTCGAAATGGAAAATGATTTATTACCTAAGGTAATGGTTACTCTAGATGAGATAATTACTTTAGCAAATAAAGCACTAGTACTAAAAAAAAGTTCTTCTAGTGAATTAACATATAAAGATTTATATAATCAAATATGGTCCACCGCGCTACAAATTAAGTTAAGCGACACCGCTACTGCTAAAATCACACAAAAACTTTACAATATAAATAGATCTATTATGCTTGAGGAAGCCAATCTTATTTCTGAAGCTAAAAAATACGAGATCGATAGAGAAAGTTTCTACAAGGTTTATGACAACGTACTATTAAAGTATGAGTCAAAAAATGTAGATCTTTTAAAAATTAATAAAGATCTATCTTTTCTCAAAGATGAAGTAAAAAACAAATTCGCAAAGTTTATAAATGACAATTTTGAACACATAACTAATACTTTAAATAATATAAAGCAGTACGTACAAGAAGATAATGTGCAAGAATTTAAGGAGTTAATCAAAAGAATACAAAAACATGAACGAGAAGTCTCTGAAGCAAAACAGGAGATGATCAAAGCTAATTTAAGGTTAGTAGTTTCTATCGCTAAAAAATATTCAAACAGAGGCCTTGCTTTGCTTGATTTAATACAAGAAGGCAATATCGGTCTCATGAAGGCTGTGGATAAATTTGATTACAAACGTGGATACAAATTTTCAACTTATGGAACTTGGTGGGTAAGGCAATCAATCACTAGAGCAATACCAGAACAGTCCAAAGTGGTTAAAATACCGGTTCACATGGTAGAAATTATTAGCAAAATCAATAGAACACTAAGAAAGTTAACTCATGAGATGGAAAGAGAGCCTACATTAGAGGAATTGAGTATAGAACTTGGAATGCCATTGGAAAGAATACGTAAAGTTATGAAAATAGCAAGAGATCCGGTAAGTCTTGAGGCCCCAACAGGAAAGGATGACAGTAGCACTTTCGGTGATTGTATAGAAGATAAGCGAGTTTCAAAACCAGAAGATGCTGCAATACTTGCTGACTTACGAGGCATTACAACTAATGTTCTTGCAACTTTAACGCCAAAAGAAGAGAGAATTCTAAGAATGCGTTTTGGCCTTGGCAAAGATGGAAAAGAACACACATTAGAGGAAGTAGGAAGAATCTTCAACGTAACACGTGAGAGAATTAGGCAAATAGAAGCAAAAGCTCTGCGCAAATTAAAACATCCAAGTCGTGCTAGAAAACTTAGAGGATTCTTTTAAGGGAATATTTAACTACTGTAATTACAATTAAATATAAGATATGATGCTTCCTTATCAAGCAATAGCAACACTTGACAAAGTTAATATTATAAGTACATGTAAGAGCTAGCCAATACAAAGAAAGCAAAAACAAGGTTAGTATTACTGTCACTTGGGAAAAAAGAAGGTATAATACCGTATATTGAACGCTAAGCTTTCTGTAGGTGTATACTATTTAATTCTTTAACAAGGTTATTTATATCACCTACCAATTACTAGAACTTGGTGATAATGCTTATGCTCATTTAAGATGATACGAAGAAAACAAAATTGAAAACCAAATTTTTCACGTAAAAAAGAATTCCTATCCGTTACCTGTAAATATGAGCTTGATAAGAGTTAAAAAGTAAACATTTATCAGATGCTTACAAAATGTCACTAAGGTACAATAAAAAGAAAGGAGAAGAAACTTCCGAATAAAAAAGGAGCAAGATAAAGAACTTTTCCAATTCACTAGAGTTTTTTTAGGTAACCTTTTACATCTGACTAGAGAAAACATATAAGCATTAACCGATAATATATACAATTTCACCGCAGTAATATCAACTACAGATTAGATTTTAGATAAGCTATTGAAAATCCTAACTTTCTTGATTAAATCTGATCAAATTTAAAAATAGTAGTTTGTTAAATGTTTCATACTACTAAGCTATTGATACTCTTGAATTTTACTGAATTGATAAGTATATCTTTAAAATACCTACTGCTCAAATAGACAGTATACTTTTTTTAACTTAAGCTTACTGCTAAAATAGCTTATAAAAAACTTCTTAGTTTACTAGATAAACTCTCTATAAATAAATCAGGTTTAGCACAAATCTATTCCACCCTTCCTAAAAGATAAAGAGAAATCTACCCAATCTTTATTATATAAGATATTTTATACAGACTTCTTCGGTAACATATAGTATAATTATTATATATAAAATAGTGTATAATGAGATACTTAATGTAAGACTAAGCAAAGTGCTGAGAGGTGACAATCATCTTGTATTTTACTACATTTTTATCTTTTCCTCCAGTAATCTTCCCAATTACCTTTAATTATATTATGGGGAATGTAATGCACTCCAGTTTATACGTATAAGATACAATTTAAGGTAATTACTGTTGTACTTAGTACTTCATTACCATATTCTACAATACAAAAACAACACCTTAAAAGGCATAAGAAATAGTTCTATTTTATAATACAAACCAAAAGATAAACTTAATGTTTCTAATTCCTCTTGTGTCTCTTTACATTGAAAAAATTCTCCTCCTGTTTCCTTAATATCAATTCTCACATACTAATTCAATAGTAACTGAATATCAAGGATATTTAATTTTAATGGCTAGTTAAGTCAACTACCTCCTTCACCAATTACAGTATTAAATATTAGATCTTCATCGAAACTCATTTTAGGACGCCAAATGGGACCATCCAAATGTACATCAATATAGATTGGATTACTATGACCTGGTAGTATGAAGAAGAACCTCGATAAAGAAATTAAAGCAAAGTTAGGTAAGGTTAAGTTAGAAGAGACAGATCCTGATGCTTGATCAATTTCAAATTGTAGACTAGTTGAACATATACCACTTTTAATGCTTGCTTTTCCGCTAACATTTTTAAAAACCGTACTACCATTATATATACCAACATGAGTAAGTGTGGAAATCCCAGATTTATTTTTACTGCTAAATAAATCAGTGATGAAAGAATTAAAGTCCACATTAGCAAATTCTATTTCCTGTGCTTCTAAATTAACCTCTCCTGACAAAGTATTAGCCCAATTGTAAAAGCTTTTTCCTTGAGCTTTAATTTCACCATCTAAGCTTAGTTTACCACTTAAATTGTCAATTCCAATAACCTGACCAACCCTTTGAGTATCTAAACCTACAACAAAAAATTTTATATACATTAAGTTTAATCTTAAATAACCCTGAAAAGACACTTGTCCATGTTTCAGTGCATAACTTACTTTTTTAACAGTTATAGTATTATTTATCACTACCGCATCCAAATTAAAGTCTTTCAAAACATCCTGTCCAATATTAAGCTTTGTAACACTGATCTGCACATTTGCATCAAAATCTTCTTTGCCATTTAAGAAATTAAACTGTTTCTTTGACCATTGAACCTGATCTATCTTATTTTTCGAATCTTTTCTCACTTCTATTAAATTCGGTAACTTTAAAATACTAGCATTAAATTTATCGCCAGTTATGCTTACATCTAACAAAGGTTTAATATATTTTTGATCCGCTAATATTTTTATATTACCAGTAACATCGAAATCTTCTCCAGATAATTTTATTTTACCTGTAACAAGCCTGCCCTTCTCTATCTCCAATAAGAAACCTAAACCTTCAACTTTTGTACCGTTCAACGTGAAACCATTAACATTAGTTTTTATATTTACATCATACTTTAGATTTTTTAACCATTGCACTTTCGATAAACCACCCAGTAATGAATAATTATATTTATCTAAGTTAAGATCGTGTACACTAAATCTACCACTAATTGCATTATGCTTTTTTGTGTAGTTTACCTTAACTGACCCTCGCCAAAATTCTTTATCATTCAGCAACTTAATATCTGAAATAGACAATATCCTGGGTGCAAAGTGTAGCCTTGAACTTATTGTAAATTGATTTCTCTTGTTTTCTCTAATCTTTATAGAAGGGAAAAAACATGAAATGAAAGACTCAAAATCATCTCCTTTTAGCAATAAATCACCATCAAATTCAGATAAGATAAGATTGTTTGAAACTTTCCCTGATAAATGAGCTACATTATTAGCTCCAGGAAGCTGAAGAAGCGTATCAACTTTTATTTTGCCATCAGCAAATTTTAGCATAGTATGAAATTTATCCAATATTCTGTTTTGGTATTGAATACTTGAAGCTTCTACATTGAAATCTAAATTCAAGTTCTTTGGTATAACCTCTCTTAAACATTCTAAAAGACCCTTCATACCTATTATTTTTCGTGAGCTGTTTTGTATAGAATCTAAATCAACTTTATTAAAAGTAATATCAACATTAGTATAATTATTTTTTTTATCATTTCGTACTGTACCACTAGCCTGTATGTTTTTAGAATTAATTTTTAAATCAGTTACTATGAACTCACTTTCATTAAGGTTAATATTAGATGACATCTCAACATTCTCACTAGGAACAACATAAGCAAGAAAACTAAGACCGATAACTTTTGCTAAATCGCTCATAAAATTAGAACCATTATCAATTGACAGCATCAATTTGCCCTGAAGCCCTTCTCGGTTTTTATCACCTGCAAACAGGAAATTTATAAAACTTGATTTGATATTAATATGTACATTCTTTTTTGTGATATCAGCCTTCCCTGAAAAATCATAATTACTATCATCTACCTTTGCTTTACCATAGAAATGTCCGTTCTTTTTAATAGCAACCTCTTTTATATTAAAAATACTTCTATAATCAGCAAAGTCATTGTTTAAATCTATTTGACTATCTTTTATTATTATATCAACCTTACCAGGTCCTTTATTTACGATACTAATAAAATTTTTTTTACTACCTTTTACGCTAAACAATGTGACCGATTTCGGTTGTAACGAAAATAAAAATAACGATAGAAAAGATGGCCTTATTTCAATCTTATTTATGCTAACCGAATCTGACAATTTTTGTTTTTCATCGTTGTTATATTGCACGTATACGTTATAAATAGTGAGCTTCGGAGTAATTAATGAAACTTCAATTTCTCCTCCAATGTGGATTCTAGCATTAAATGTGTCTTCTAATTTTTGTACAATAAGTTCTTCATAGCTATTCCAATCTTTGAAAGTTATAGCAACCTTCAGAAGGATTAATATTAAAGAAATTGATAATATTATGTATATAAGAAGTCTTCTCATAATTTCATATGCTTATATATTACCCATAAACATTAGAGTACCAAAATAAATAACAACACTTAAAGGTACTAAAACTGTCAAATGAATAACACAAGCAAATACTTTTCATCAAAAGAGATAATCCTGCTAATAAGAAGCTAAGAATGTAAAGAGCTATCGACATGACTAAAGTTGTACCAATAACTCTTACAACATTTAATAATAGTACCTGGTTAATCTTATACATTTTACTTACTGTTAAATAATGAGAATTAATAAAATAGAATTTACCCAAATGAAAATAGAAGTAACAATAGCAATCCCTGTATATTGGTATTTGTTCATTAATAGAAGGTTAAATACTATATTAATTCCAAAATACATTAGTGAAAATACAAAGGAAAAGAAAATGCTGTTAATGTAGAAGCGATTTACTGCATTGTATACTGATCAAACTACATAGGAAAAAAGCGTAAGTAAAATTATATAAGAAATAATAATAAAAGTAACAATTGTTAGCATAATTAGCATTGATTTGGTATTAGAAACCCTATTCTATATTCTGATTATAATATTTTAACATTATCTACTTGTTCTGAGATTAAAAGAAAAAATACTATACCAATTACTGCAAGCAGTAATTGATTTGCTCTATCGTCCTAATATATAGGACATGCATTTAGTATAAGACTTACCATAATTGTATCAATCCATAGACTTATTTAAATTACACAGTTGTTAATAGTTGCTGGTATTACATGCTTGAAAAACCACTTTACTGCATTACTCAACTTTACACTAAAAAAGGTAGCTTTTGACTTATATGCGCCAAACATCATTAACAATAGTCACAGAATTCCTCCAATTAAAACAAAACAGCTATAGAAAGATTGTGAACCGACGTTTTTATGTAAGGCACAAATAAACTGATAATTAGGCAGTGATTTAAAATTATAGGTGCAATAGCTGTCGAAGCAAAGTATTGTTTTACTTGTAACATTCTTCCAATAAATAATTCAACTAAAATGAAAACTATGTAAAAAATCATAATTCTTAACAGAATCACAGTAAAGATAAGCTTACTTTAATTGAATTCAGAAGTAAATATTTGAACCATATAAGAAAGTTCGCATAGTAAGGCAAAAATTTACCAAAATAATAAACGTAAGAGGTATTATACTACTTACAAAATTAAATGCCTTTTTATTATCACATGATTCTGTTGAATATAATGTGGTACAAAAAAGGTAGCAAACGCTCCTTCTGCAAAAAATGCTCGAAATAGATTAGCAAAATGAAACGAAGAAAAAATATATCTGTAAAAGAAGTTGTACTAACAATTTGAGCAACCGATACATTCCTTACTAATCCAGAAAATCTTGAAATAGCTGTAAAAAAGCTAAATGTGAGAATATTTTCAAATATCGCTATTTAGCACTACTTCAGATTGTATTCAATGTCAATATAATTGACTGTAATGTCTATCTTGGTAAGACCAGCGATAATGAATTAAATGAAAGAATAGTACAAAAATAATAGATATGATAGGCATACTTTATACTATCGTTAAAATCTATATCTATATATTAAATGTAAACTTTAAAAGTTCAGTTAGCACAACCTGATCCTGACTTTTTGATCAGCCTTTAAAAAAAATCAAACAATGGATAAAGATACAGAGAAGCATAAGAAATGCTTCAATGCTGCCGTCTACTTAACCAGGTTTTAGCAAAAATTCAAGTATGTTAAAAATAAATGATATAATTAAACATGAAAGTGAAATATCAAAACCGAGAAATAAAAATATCAGTAAAAATAAGCATTGATAACTGAGTAAGAGCAAAACCTATAATAAGTACCACAAAAGGTGTAACACAGAGAGCTACATAACCAGTATTAGAAGTATTTCACTAAAAAAATACCATTGGCTTTATGTGAGCAAGAAAACGTGATAAAATTGCCATATAAGCAACAAAAAACACAAGCTTATATCCTATATATAATAACATTAATACAAAAACAGAAGATTATATTACATACAAAACCATAATTTACTTTATATTAAGGTAATGTTAAAGCATTAACAACCATTAAGGACACCAAAAGTGCAAGCTATACTATTCAATTTCATCTTAAATGAGTTACTGGCCCATTGATTATTGGTATTGTCCTTAAAAAAAACAAGAAAAATACAAAGCATAAAGTTAAGTACCACATTCATCAATAAACATAAACGCTGAATTTATTAGAAACTCTAGAATTTTATATAATGAAACTATAATACAGCTCAAAATAAAAGAGTCTACTTAAATAGTTAATTGACTTTTTTTTGCTAATATGCTAGAAGCTTTACAATTTTTGCACTTATGTGCTAGAAATTTGGCGGGTGTAGCTCAGTTGGTAGAGTGTCAGTTTGTGGTACTGAATGTCGCCAGTTCGATCCTGGTCGCTCGCCCAGTTAAATTTTCTACTTTATAAAAATAAAAGCATTCGATGTGCTTTTACACATCTTTAAAGACCATTTGAAAACTTGATCTAATTTATTAGTTACTTTTTAAAGTACGTA
This sequence comes from uncultured Wolbachia sp., assembly GCA_902646575.1. Taxonomy (GTDB): domain Bacteria; phylum Pseudomonadota; class Alphaproteobacteria; order Rickettsiales; family Anaplasmataceae; genus Wolbachia. The sequence continues at coordinate 1,301 of CACRCM010000008.1, read as the reverse complement.
AAACAACTTTATAATGCTATTAATTAATTGATCTAATAAAAGCCATGTTATTTCCTCGTAGTACTAAGTGTATGTTTTTCGCTATCTTCTCTATTAAAAAGGTAACTTTGTTAAAATTTAGAAATTTAGACAATACATAATCTGTTAGACTCCTTTGATTATCGGGTCTACCTATTCCAAACCTTAGGCGCCAATAATTGTTACTAATAAGATTATCTATAGATTTAAGCCCATTATGTCCAGAAGAACCACCACCTTTCTTTATTTTTACTCTTCCAAGTTCTAAGTCAGCATCATCATGTATAACAATGATATCATCTGATGAAAACTTATAAAAATCTTGTAATCTTGCAACAGGAATACCTGAATTATTCATAAATAAGTAGGGCTTTAGCAACATAACTTTGTTTCCATTAATTATACCAGAGGTTATTAAATAATCATCTTTCTTAGAAAATGGCTGAAAGCTCCAACACTTACAAACTGCGTCAACAATGAGAAAACCAACATTGTGATGAGTCAGTCTGTATTGACTACCTGGATTACCGAGTCCAACTATTAAATGCACTATTCTCCTGCTTCTGTTTTAGATTCTTCAACATCACTATCAACAGTAGAAATTGTAACAACGGCAAAGTTTTCTTCCTCATGTGCTGCAAGCTTAACACCTTCTGGCAATTTTACATCACTTATATGTATAGACTGACCAATCATTTTATCAGATAAATCAACTTCTATAGCTTGAGGTATTCTATCTAGAGAACTTTTAACAGTGATAGAACGGCATAAAATATTAAGTACCCCACCTAATTTAATTCCTGGAGATTTACTCTCATTCACAAACAATAAAGGTATATCTATTTTTACTTCGCCATCTTTATCAACAAATTGAAAATCAACATGCTGTATAGTATCCTTCACCATATGCCATTGAACACTACGAACAAGAGCATATTCTTTTTTACCTGAAATATTTAATTCTATCACGTGTGCAGAAAGAGACCCCAATTTGTATTTCTTCGTAAATTCCTGTGTAGACAATGTCAAATTCACATTATCACGCCCTTTACCATATATAACTGCAGGTATATACCCTTTCTCTCTCAGAGAATGCATCGCCTTTGTTTTTGTTACATCACGTAATTCTACATTAATTGTTACTATTTCTTGTTGTGCCATCAGTTACTCCTATTCAGCCGATTCCTTCTAGAAGAATTTAATAGTAGTATAACATAAAAATATTTATTTTTAACTCTATTCTCACCTTTATCCACTGAATGTCTAAAATTATTAGAAGATTT
>CACRCM010000007.1:0-26214 GCA_902646575.1 uncultured Wolbachia sp. | reverse complement strand
TATCATAGAGCTCAAAAGAAGATTTGGCTCTTATTTAGGGGAAATTAGATTAGAGGGTAGAAGAAAATCTTATTCTTTGAGTTTTGCTTTTGCAAAAAGCTTGTATAAAAGCAGAATTTTGCTTATCGGGGATGTAGCACATTTGATTCATCCAGTTGCAGGTCAAGGACTTAATCTTGGAATTAGAGATATAGAAAGTATTATAAGGCAAATAACTGCTGTAAAAGCATATGGTATTGACATTGGTAGTAGTTACCTATTGAAAAAAATTTCATGTGATAGATATTGTGATAATTTTACTATGGCGCTTGCAACTGATTGGTTAAATAGGATCTTTTCTAATAGAGAATTTTGCGCTAAAGCACTGAGAAATCTTGGCTTAATGGTAGTTGAAAATTCAAATTTTCTCAAAAGACGCTTCATCCATTACGCTATGGGATTTAGGTAAGATTTATATGTCAAAGACCTTGACTTGAGGTGTAATTTCAGTGTTTCTTTACTTCTGTTGTTTAAGCTGACTCTTTATCTCAGAAAAAAAAGTCTTTTCTTTTTCTCCACTTCTTCTTAGGCAAAGTTATCCTTCGAATAGGTATTTTCAGTTCTAGTAGTGATAAACTAATGTACTGATTAAGGAAAATTTATTATAATATAACTTCTATAGCTCAGCGAAGCATTAAGTGGCAATACAAAATATTATCTCTCTTATCATGATACTATCTGTAGCAATTGCTGATATAGCAACTGATCTATATTTAGTCGCATTACCAAGTATTGCTAATCATTTTAAGGTAGAAGGCAGTGTAGTGCAGCTTACTATTAGCTTAAACTTAGTTGGATTTGCGATATCTGGACTAATTTATGGTCCGCTATCTGACTGCTATGGTAGGCGTCTGATCATGCTAATTGGTATGACAGTTTTTACTTTGGCGAGTATTATGTGTTGTATGGTTAATAATATTGTGCTCTTAATACTGATTCGCTTTATACAAGGAATAGGAGCTGGTGTTACAGGTGTTGTTGGGTATGCAGCAATAAAGGATATATACTCAGGTAGTGAGTATTCAAGGATGATTTCAAAGTTAAATATGGTAGTAGCACTTTCACCTGGAATAGCACCAGTGGTAGGTAGTTATATAATTTCACACGGATATAACTGGAAATTTTTGTTTCTTATTATATCACTAGCGGCAATTATTATGCTTATTTTTATTTACTTTAAGTTACAAGAAACACTTGCTGTAAGTAAAAATAAAACTAGTATAGCTAATTTGCTTATTGATATTTTCAAGCAATATATATCGATGTTTAGAAATTATCGTTTTCTTGGATTTTCGGCTATTCATGGATTAACTTTCATGTGGCTTTGGGCGTATGTTGCTAACTACCCTTTCATATTTGAGTCTATTGGTGTTGAAGTACAGTATTTCGGTTATTTCATATCAATCATAGTTATATTTTTCATGATCGGAGCTTTGGTTAATAGAAAGTGTGTGCCAAAAATAGGTGTTAGCCGAATGTTAATAATAGGTTTAATATTGCCAATAATACCTGAGAGTTTATTGGCGTATTTTTACTCTATAAACAAGTTAAGTATGTTTGTTCTTCAAATTATTTGGATTCCAAGTAATATAGGTCTTGCACTTATAATAAGCAATAACGTAACTTCTGCGTTGGAAACGATTAAAGGTATAGGACTTGGTAGTGGAGTTCTCTCATTCTGTAATATGATGTTCGGAGCTATCGGAATATATATAATAGGGAAGTTTTTTTCTTACTGCGTTTTGTCAAACGCACTGTTAACAGTTGCATGTTCTACAACTGCAGTTCTTATATACTGTTTACTTGAGTATACTAAAAAGTATTCTTAAGCTTAATAAAAAAAGGTAATCAAAGCTTAACTAAGATAAAAAAGGTATTTATTCAAAAGTGTGATTAATATATAAATATTGAAGTGAAAATACTGTCATAAGAATAGCTGATACCTAAAATCCGGAAAACTTAATTTTAATTAAGTGACTGCATTTAGATTACAGTGCCCAGCATATAGATCTGCTATTTAAGTATCAAGATAAAGGTTATTATTTTTTGTTATTGTATTTAAACAAACGATGATTTTCCTCATTACAGCAATGAAAGAGATTTTAACGGTCCTGCGGGAGTTACTAAACGCTGGTAAAGTATTTTCCGTATTATGAAAGTTTAACACAAGGACAAAAGAATTGGTACAATAAATTATTGTATGGACTGTTTACTAGAGCAAAGTTATCTCTAGCAGAGAATATATAATCAGGAGAGCTATTAAGACGATTAAAGAAAATAAAAAAGAAGCTCACCATATTTGTAGAAACGCTCAAAAGATGATTTACTGTAAGTTATTTCTATCAATTTGGATATTGGGATTCTTATCTCTACTTGCAAATATCAATGTTTATTTTTCTTGTAATGTATGATGATGAAGATTATTACGGGGATTGATTATATTTTAAAAAATTAAAGATAATGACAGATACTTTATGTAGTATTATCAATATTTTTGACTATAGTTAGTATAACTATAGCTACTGCATTGGCAATTAGAATTATTACTCTAAGTGACATTGAATATACGAGATCAAAGTCTAATGTTAAATTGAGTGTTCTGAAAGACAAAGTAGCATACAATATTATACTCTATTAAATAGCTATTTGTAATCTTGTCCAGAGAAATGAAGAGAAAATTTAGAATGTTTTTATGAAAAAAGAGTGTTCAATGAACCATACTATATTATGTTGGGTTCAAAAAGGGGTAAGTAGTAAATTGTTCAATATCTTCTACTTTTTCGAGATTAGTATTTATGGCAATATATAATGTAAAGTCTAAGAGAGCTGATCAGCTTTCATGTAACTGTTGTTATACTATATCTGTATGCATTTTTACGATGTACAATGCGATGCTACTTGCAATAATATTATACTAACACTAGCTATAACTGGTTGAAATGCTGCTTTTGGGGATTTTATGAAAAATTTTTTATCAAATCTATTACACAGTTTTATTTCAGTAGAAGAAGGATTATCAGCGACATTTGGTTCTTGCTCATTGATTTTTTCTATCAATGGAAATTAATTCTATAGCAATTTCTATCAAGAGGTTTTGAGCTTTTTCGCTACTTCCACATGCAGGTTGTTTCTATATGAAGATCTTTATTGTTTTTTATACAATAAACTATCAGTTTTTGTAGATTCTATATAAGAGATATCTTCCTGGATTTTGAAACTCTAAGGTATTTTGTTCAACATTGGGATGAGAGTTTCTTGCTGTTTTAATCTGCACAAATTAGAGATAACTAAATACCTTCAGCTTTATGGTAAAAGAGCTACACAATTTGTCGAGAAATTTTCAAGCACACTTTACTAAAAGTTTGTTATATAGCTATAGCAGTAGCAGGTTTATTTATTCCTTGTCATTTATAGTGTACTGCATTAATATTTACATGTTAATCAGAAGGTATTGATGAATAACATTATAATTGTCGGCTTACAGTGGGGTGATGAAGGAAAAGGTAAAATGGTAGACTATCTTTCTGAGAACGCTGGTGTGGTTGTTAGATTCCAGGGAGGAAATAATGCAGGGCATACTATAGTAGTAGGTGGTGAAGTTTATAAATTAAATTTGCTGCCTTCTGCTATTTTAAGGACAAGCAAGATATCTATTATAGGAAACGGTGTTGCTCTTGATTCACATGCCCTGATCTCAGAAATAGAGTTATTAAAAACTAGAGGAATAGATGTCAACCCTAATAATTTGATGATCTCTGAGAGCTGCCCATTAGTACTCAGTGTACATAAGGACAAGGAAAAGTTATTTGAAAATTTAAACGGGAATCATAAAATTGGCACAACAAACAAAGGAATAGGGCCATGTTATGAAGACAAGGTTGGAAGAAGAGCTATACGCCTTTGCGACTTAGAAAATATAGATGAGCTTAATGAAAAGGTTGATACTCTTTTAAGTTACCATAATGCTATCAGAAGGAGCTTAAGCTATCAGGTAGCAAAAAAAGGAGAAATATTAAAGGAAATTGAAGAAATCTCAAAAAAAATTCTTCCGTATAAGAAACCAGTATGGAGAATATTGAATGATCTCATAAAAGAAGGTAGGGAAATAATATTTGAAGGCGCTCAAGGCACATTTTTAGATATCGACCATGGGACATACCCTTTTGTTACTTCAAGCAATACTGTGGCATCGCAAGCAATAACAGGTTCAGGATTCTCTTCCAATGCTTATGTTATCGGTGTAGCAAAAGCTTATACTACAAGAGTAGGCAATGGTCCATTTCCTACTGAACAAAAAAATGAACTAGGAGATAGCTTATTTTCTATAGGTAAGGAGCTTGGAACAGTAAGTAATAGAAAAAGACGCTGCGGTTGGTTTGATGCAGTTCTGGTACGTCAAGCAGTACAACTCTCTGGAGTTTCAAGTGTTGCATTAACTAAGCTAGACATTCTTGATTCTTTTGACAGAATTAAAATATGCACTGGTTATGAGTACAATGGAAGGGTGTACGATTATTTACCTGCATCACACTCAATACAGGGAAAATTAGAGCCAATATATGAAGAATTTCCTGGCTGGAAAGAAAGCACTCAGGGCAAAAGGTTGGTTAAAGAGTTACCTGCAAATTTAATAAGATATATAAGAAGAGTGGAGGAATTAATAGGTGTACCAATTCATTTAATTTCAACCAGTCCAAAAAGAGAGGATGTTATTAAGCTTAGAGATTTTAAACTTTCTAAAAGTGCTCTTATATCTTAATTAACTGCTACCCAGTAAAATTGCTTATTTAACGAAAAAGTATTTGTATTACCTTTAGTGTGAGTTTGTTAGTTAAAATAGCTTTTACTATAAATTTATGGCAAGGGTTAATTCAGTATGTGGAGAGGAGTGAAAGAGTCAAGTTTAACACTTGTAGTTATTTTCAACTTAGTTAGGCTTTATAATCAAAGTTAACCTAAAGAAGGTTGTTAGCTTTAAAGTATGATTGTTTATTTTGAGGTAGGTTATTTGCTATAGCTAATGAGGTAGAGAAAAGTAAAACAGTAAAAGTGGAAAAAGTAAGTAATCTTTTTGGAAGATGATCTTGTTTCATACTTTAGAGTAGTTCTTATCTCAAATGGGATAAATAACTTGTTAAAATTAAATAATGAATTATATTCAGTGAATATAATGATGCAAAAAGGCTTAAAGTAGATAATAATAATATTAAGTTACTTATGTTTTTTAGGAGTAGTATTGGTGGAGATAGGAAAGAGTGGATCTTTGTATGAGAAAGAACTAAAAGCATTAATTAATCTTGCAGAAGATTTTTATATAACACCTAGCTTTATCAATTATGGAGGATTCTGTTTGTTATTGAGTGAGTGGGATAATAGAAGATTTTACACAACAAAATTTAGTAACAAGATCTTCCTTTGAGGATTTATGAAAAACAAAAAGAACTTCACTACTGTATTAAAAAATCTTGGGTGGCGTGTTTATAATCTAGTAATTAATAAAATCTTTAAATAAAAGTATATAATCGGAATAATAAGTGGAAAAGATGGAATAGATAAATATGTTTAATATGACAATATATAAAAGATTTGAAAACATAATTTAATTAATTATTTTATTAAGTTAAATGGATATAATACCTATAAGGGAACTAATATATACATTCTGATTTTCTGGTTTCTGCTTCAGAAAAGACTTTTAGGTTGTTGAGTATATACTATGGTTATGCTAATGAAATGGTTGAGAGTTATATTAAACTTTCCATCTTATACTGAGGATCAGATGCAATTCCGTATACTCTATTTGGTGGGGTGATTTTATTCTCTATGCCAAAAGTGATACCTTTAATTATAGCTACAAGTACTTTTTCAAGATTACAATCTGCTCCGGGAACGCGATGTTCTAAGCGACATTTACTGTTGTAACTTAAAGTCCTAATCGCAGCAGTTCTATTATTCACACCCCAACTGACTGTAGTTGGAGTGTGAATATCTGGGTATTGAAATCTGAGATATGAATCACTGTTAGGAGCAAAGAATAACATATCTTTTTTCATCATAGCACATAATCCACCAATACTATGAATCAAGAAATCACTGTACTTTTGTTCACCGTAATAAAATAAGTTGCTGTTGTGTAAATTAACTAAGTTAACATGCACATTTAATGCACTACCTGCTCTGTCTAAGTAAGGTTTTGCTTTAAAGGAAGTATTACCACCAAGTTTTTGTGCTGTTTCAGTAATTAATCCTTTTACTAACTCAAAGTGTTTAATTAAGTCATTAAAGTTCGTATAACAACTACTTTTTATCTCATATTGGTGTATAGAGCTCTCTTTCTCACAGAAAAAACCAAGTAAGGCTATTTTGTCTTTAGCATTACTGAGAAATAAGTACTCTTTCTCTATTCCTTCGATATAAAATTCTAGCTCAATACCAAATTGAATATAATAATTTACGTTATTTAATATATTCATGAATTTATTTCAGTAGATTTATATTAAGTTAGTTATATTTATACTGGCACTTTACTTTTTTGCCAATACATTTAATACCATATTTATATATAATATATTATTGTTTTTTAATACACTACTAATCCTTAAGGATAAGTGGGGTTCATTTATTGAAAGAAAATGAGATTTAATTTTAGTGCTTTTATACCCTTTACAACTCATCAAAAATCACCATAATTTTTAGTGTGTATTGAGTAGTGTTAGCTTTTCACTTTGCAACAAAATTATTGATTATCTTTTGTTTTTCTAATTATTACTTTTTTTCTTTGGTGTAGTGTATGAGCTTAATTAACTCTAAGGTTTCTGCTATGTTTTTTGACCAAGTTGTTACAGTGACAGATCACAATGTTACTTGGGAAAAAATTCAGAATTGTCTTTATAATCTTTATGGAAAGGCAACATATAATAGCTGGCTAAGTTCACTTAGATTTGTCAGTAGTAGCAATGAAGAAGTTTTGTTATCTGTACCAACAAGGTTTATAAAGGAGTGGATTACAGTTCATTATATGGAGAAGATACTATCTTTATGGCAAGGTGAGGATAAAAATATACGTTCTATTGATATTCGAGTAACCGGTGAGGAAAAGAATTTAAGTTCTAATACTATAGCAAAGAGCAAGGAGGAGAGTAATCATAGCCTTGGTTCACCGCTGGATCCGAGATTTACTTTTGATAATTTTGTAGTAGGAAAGCCAAATGAGCTAGCATTTACAGCTGCGAAACGTGTAGCAGAGTCTATAATAGATCCAATATCAGGTAGCAATCCTCTGTTTCTATATGGCGGAGTAGGGCTTGGTAAAACACACCTAATGCATGCTATAGCTTGGTACATAGTCAATTCTCTTCCAACAAAAAGAAAAGTAGTATATTTATCAGCGGAAAAATTTATGTACCAATATATTACAGCACTAAGAAGTAAAGATATCATGTTGTTTAAAGAACAATTTAGATCGGTAGATGTATTGATGGTAGATGATGTGCAGTTTATTAGTGGTAAGGATAGCACGCAAGAAGAGTTTTTTCATACTTTTAATGCATTAATAGACCAAAATAAGCAGTTGGTTATATCGGCTGATAGATCTCCTAGTGATCTTGATGGAGTAGAGGAAAAAATAAAATCACGTCTTGGTTGGGGGTTGGTAGCAGATATTAATGAAACGACTTTTGAATTAAGACTTGGTATATTGCAGATTAAGGTGGAACAAATGAATATATCCGTTCCGGATGATGTCCTAGAATTTCTAGCAAAAAATATAAAATCTAATATAAGAGAATTGGAGGGAGCCTTAAATAAAGTTGTCCATACTTCATTGATCGGAAGAAGTATAACAGTAGAATCAGCTAGTGAAACTCTAGCAGATCTTCTTAGATCAAATCATAAGCCAATTACAATAGCAGAAATACAAAAAAAGATAGCTGAGTTTTTTAATATAAAAGTTGCAGATATGCACTCTAATAGAAGACTACGTGCTCTTGTAAGGCCGAGGCAGGTAGCTATGTATTTTGCTAAAAAATTTACACAAAAAAGTTTTCCAGATATTGGAAGGAGCTTTGGTGGTAGAGACCATGCTACTGTTATACATGCAGTAAAACAGATAGAAAATTTTATAAGGACTGACTCAAATTTTGCTGATGAAATTAATCAGTTAAAAAAAATGTTTAAGTAGACTTTTTTTAAAGTTAAATTATATATAGGTCTTAGTACCATGTTTGTTAAGTTAAGAAAATGTTGTAGTGAATTTGATGTAGGGAAAGGAAAAAGAGGATGTAAATTCTCTTAAATTTAATAAAAAAGTGAGTAGCCTACATAATTAAAAAGAGCAATTTATTAATCAAAAAAGTTCAAGGGATTTTTTTTATTAAAAAATAGGTAAAATCTCATCAACTATAATAGGGTTCATAAAAAAGAAGAAAAAAGCTGCAGGTTTATCATTAGTAAAAGCTACAATATTGGAGAATATAGGAATTGATAATTATCATGTAGAAACAATGCATAAATTGTTAAACAAGGACGCAATGAATATAATAAAACAGGTTTGAACTTCAGGAAGTAGTAGAACTTATGAGAAAGATGTATAGTAAGTTTTTGGCATTATTTAAAAATACCTTACAAATTAATTGTAGAGTTTTGAAGCAATTCAGAAGCGTTAAGTTATTGAATAGTGGCTACATTAATCTGCCTAATATTATAGAAAATATGTATAGAAGGCTGACAACAATTACATAGTTAATTTTATATAGAATTTTAAAAGGAATACAGAGCTCTTAGATTAACAAAAAGGCACTTATTGAGCTAAAAAAGTAATTAGAGAGCTATTTTAAAAATAAGATTAGCAGTTGAGAATCTTCTTTAAAAGCTTACCATAATTTGGCTGAGATTTTTATAAAAAGAAGAGTGCGGAAAAATTGAGTTATCTATCCTAACTTATTTAAAGTTGCTCATAATTCCTTAACTTTGTACCGTATAGCTGTACAAATATTGTGGTTTGTAAGCAATGTGCGTAACAGACAAAATCATTCTGATGCTCTGGACACTGGAATTAAATTTTTGATAATTTTATTAAAAATATTATGTAGTTCACTTGTTTATGATCAATTTTGTTGGATCTTATTAGGATTACTTGGATAGCACTTTTTTGTCTAGTTCATGAGTTATTTTAATTTTTAAAAAATTTACTAAATAAAGAAGGTAAAAAAACTGTGGTAGATAGCTGTCTATTCTTTAATCCTGTATAAGTTGACGTTTTACAAATGACCTGTAAGCACGCTTCTGCTTTATGGGTCAAGACCTAAAAACTTTATAAAAACATAACGTACATGTAGTACAAAAATCAAATATGAGATGCCATTTATACAAAACTTTTATTATTTAATCTACATAAACTGAAGATGACTGAATACCTTTACTACCTACAATAACTCGGTTACTATTTGAGTGAATTCTCTTTTGAGGTCTATGTTTGTATACCTTTTGATAGAGAAACCGTTTAAAGTACTGTACTTTCCACAAAACCTCATTGTTGAGAATCGTTAACACTACTTTGACTAGAACATGTTTTTAAACTTTTGCCACAGTTCTAGTTTATCATTGACTTTTTCAAGTACTATACTTAAACTGTACCCTAAATCGGTTTAAGATACACTATATTTATGGTAATTGGTGTATGATAGTTTTATTGTGCAGCATTTTTCTGCACACTTGTTTATCATACAATCGCCTGATTTTCTTTCAGTTCCGCAAACTTAGTTTTTTCTAATATTTCTTTATCAAACCTTTACAGATAATATTGGAGTAGGTAACGTACTTCCCTTAGTATATTCCTTAGCTAGGTTTCATTTTGAAGATACATCTTTATCTTTTTGATATAATGTGAACCTATAAAATTATTGTCCGAAGTATACATGCTTATTATTGGTATAAGATGTACTACCGTAACTACATTGAATTTTATATTTTCTTTCTCTGCTATTTTGAAAAATTATGAACTAACATAATTGCAGTAGCATGACTCATGTAACCTATTACTGACACCTACCTTCATTTTATTATACCATAAGTGATTATATTAATCAACTAAAATATCTACTTTTTAACAGTATCTAGAAAGTATATTTGTAAGACTGAGACTGTCGTATTTTCCAGTTTTTTACATATTGTTGAATTAGTTCAGGATAGTCTTCAATAATTAATAGGTTCTCGGCATTACCTTTTTCAGCCGTTCTACTAAGATTGAATGATCCTGTGATGACTCTTTGATCGTCGATGATTATTATTTTATTATGAGCAATCTTAGGTTTATCATCAATCCAAACTGGTATTCCACCTGCAGATAATTCATTTATTACACTATATTTTGAATAAAGTTGCGATTTATCTAAAATGACTTTGACATCAACACCACGCTTTTTAGCCTTAATCAAAGCATCCGCAACTGTTTCAAGAGTAAATGTATACTCTTGAATTAAAATAGATTCTTTAGATCGGTCTATTTCATTAATTATTGGCGTAGTACAATCTTCTTCAGGTGAAAAGCACACTGTAGCTCTTGGACAGGGTGAAAATATATGGTCTGCATAATAATACAGAGAAAAGCATGCTAACGAAAATAAAAGGTATAAAAGCCTCACCAAAAGCATAGAACTACACTATAGTTTAATTATCTATCAATCCATATTTCTTCCACTTTTGCGTGACTTTCCTTACTATTTCCTCACTCATTTCAATTTTTCTTCCCCACTCCCGTTTAGTTTCAGGTGGGATTTTGTTTGTTGCATCAAATCCCATTTTGCTTCCAAGTCCACTTTCAGGAGAGGCAAAATCTAAATAGTCAATTGGTGCGTTTTCTATCATGATAGTATCACGCACAGGGTCCATTCTCGTTGATATTGCCCACGTTACCTCTTTCCAATCACGGATATTTATATCATCGTCAACAACTACAATAAATTTTGTGTATAAAAACTGTTTTAGAAAGGAAAATATTCCCATAACAATTCTTTTTGCATGTCCTGGATAAGATTTTTTGATTGACACTACTGCTATTCTATAGGAACCACCTTCTGGTGGCAGATAAAAGTCTACTATCTCTGGAAATTGATTGGTAAGAATTGGCACAAAAATTTCGTTAAGTGCCTCGCCAAGGATTGATGGTTCATCTGGTGGCTTGCCAGTGAAAGTGCTGAAATAAATTGGATTTTTACGCATAGTAATTGCAGTAATGTTAAACTCAGGAAATTGCTCAACAGAATTATAATAGCCGGTGTGGTCTCCGTATGGTCCTTCATCTTGATATTTATCCAAACTCACGTAGCCTTCTAAAACAATCTCTGCATGAGCTGGCACTTGAAGTGGTATAGTCTTACAATTTACAAGTTCAAGGGGCTTTTTTCGCAGCAGTCCAGCAAATTGGTATTCTGACAATGTTTCTGGCAATGAAATTACTGCAGCAATAAGTGTTGCAGGATCACCACCAATCGCAGCAGCAGCAGGAAATTTTATGTTTCGCCTTTCTTCTTTCCATCGTTTGTGATGACTTGCCCCACCACGGTGTGTAAGCCAACGCATCAGAGTCGTTTTTTTATCTATGACCTGCATGCGATATATACCAAGATTAAAATTGTCTTGTCTGTTCTCCGTTGGTCCTTTTGTTATCACAATCGGCCAAGTGATAAGCGGTGCAGGTTCATTTGGCCAACATGTCTGAATAGGTAGTAATGCAAGATTTACTTCTTCTCCAGTCAGCACTATCTCTTGACATGGAGCTTTGCTCACTATTTTACTTCGCATCGATAATACGGCTTTTAATAAAGGAAACATTTTTATAGTATCTCTGAAGTTTTTTGGTGGCTCAGGAGATTGCAAAAATGCTAGAAATTTACCCAGATCTCTTAGTTTACCAGGGTTTATGTTCAGACCTAAAGCTATTCTATTGATGGTGCCAAATAAATTCACTAAAACAGGAATTGGATTTTTGCCGTTTTCTGTAACAACATTTTCAAAAATGACAGCTGGTCCCTTATTTAACAGAATTCTACGGTGAATTTCTGTCATTTCAAGAACTGTCGAAACCTCTTCCTTGATTCTAATCAGGTCCTTTTTTTCTTCTAAGGCTTTAATAAAGTCGCGTAGGTTGTTATACATAACTTAAAGCAAATCTTCTAGTGTAATCACGTAATATATTGCATCTTTTAATTGGTTTTTGTGAATCCTGCTTGCAGCAATTAATATCCAGAATATTTGCTTCTTTGATTTCATTTTCTTCACACAAACTACTTCTTTTTCTCTTCAATATTTAATAAACTCCTTTGTTACTATAAGGCTTATTGCTGTGCTTATTTCATAAAGTATTATGCATATCTTTTCGATCAAAAACTAGATCTATTTAAACATCAGACTCTTTAACTGTAACTTATATCGATACTGATATTGCCGATTTTCTACATATAAATCCTATATGCTTCTATATTAATTTTTTTCTAATTATATTGACATATTTAAAATATACTGTTTAAAATACTTGTTTTTCTACATTTGCCAGGCTGTTTTTTTATTGTTAATTTCTAATAGTGAATACCCATTGTTACTACCTTTCTCATCTCTTCTCTGAACGGTTTAATTCATGCTGAAAAAAAATAACACATATTTATCCATTACCTCATAATATGTTTCTCTTGTTGCTTTATTTAGTGTAAAAAAACATCTAATAAATCCTGTTTTTTCTAAACTCCTTAATTCAATAGTTAAGTACCACCACCTTCAGTGATTTTAGTTGCTTTTACTAGCTCTTTTTGCTAATTCCTTTTGGCCTCTTTATAGTCATATGAATTTTATATGCGTTTCTGATTCTTTATATCTTCATATAAAAGGTAAGCAGCATATTAAATTCATTGAACAGTAAACCACCTATTTTCCCAATGGACTTCATTAATATTTTGAACCACTAGCAATCATTTGCTTATTGCTTTTAGGTAATGTAGTATTTTCTTCCGTTATCACATAAATCTGTAATACCTGCTGGTGGTTGAGATTGACTTTTAAACATCTAAAATACTTTTTAGTTTCACGTGAGTCAAAAGACTTCAAACTTATTTTTGTAGTAATACGATTATGTAGTTTCTTTTATTATATATTAATTCTTAAATATTTAAGAAACTGCTGAATTATAAATAATTAATATAGGGTTTTTTGACATATCTAATACACATTTAAAAATGCTCAGTACTATTAATAATCAGATTTTTACGTAGCAAACTATAGCAACTTATTAAAAATAATATCACAGCTTATCTATTCCTATATTTATCAATCAAAGGAGATAAATGACATAACATATCCACCCAGTTTTTAGGTACAGCAATTCTTATGCATCATGAAAAACACTAGACAATAATTTTATAGGACCTCAAACTATACCTTTAAATTGCATTTATTAAGATCTGTTTACTCAAGTAGGATTACATTAAGTTTGCTAAAAGTTGTTTACGTTTTTTCACACAAAGTTAATTATATACTGCAACGAACTTAGCAGATCGGGAAAACTTATTTTCTAAAGTAGCTGTTTCCTTTTCTCTAGTAATTATTAGCCTACTCATACAATTTACTGTAGCATATGTTAGAATTGTATTCCGCAGTTATAAAATAGTCAACTTTTTATTGTAGTATCTATAATTACTATATATAGCAGTGAAAGGTAGAGCATTTTATAATTGGTTGCTCTAGGGTGCTTTAACTACCTGCATCACCAAACCTTTTGATAAACACGTGATAATATATCTAAATTTCATTGTGCGTAAAGCTTGTACTTACAGTAAAACTGACTATAAAATACACTTAATATAAATGTTTTTATATCTTAATATAGATACTTCTTTTAATATATAAGTAAATGTGTGCTAAAAACTTCATGTTGTAGATCATTTAAGTAAGTATATGTCTAGAATAAAATTTTTATTGATTTTTATGTTTACAGTAGCAAGTTTGCCAGTGATAAGCAATTGGCTTTCACATCGCAACCAAACCTTAAACAATGATTGTATGGATAAGGGAATAGATAATAACTATATAAGTAGAAACTTTGATAAGATTATAAAAACTCTCCGAGAGGAATTAATTAGAAATAGTTATGCTACCCTGGATGATGCAACTAAAGGTAAAATCTTACAATATAAAAATGAAATATTTGACTCTGCTTATCCTTACTCAGGAAACAAAAATAGTAAAATTATAGCTGTGGGATTCTTTGACTATTCTTGTAGCTATTGTAAAGCCATGAAGGACGATATTAAACAGTTGATTAATGATGGCAAAATTAAGTATATTTTCAGGGATACTCCAATACTTGGTAATAACTCTTTAAAAGCAGCAAGAGGTGCTTTAGCTGTCTATTTTATTGATAAAGAAAAATATTTCGATTTTCATTATGCTGCCTTAAGCTACAGGGGAGAATTTTCAAATGAAACTGTATTAAATATAGTGAAAAATATAGGAGTTAATGAAAGTGATTTTGATAACTCTATGAAAAGTAATGCAGGCAAAATTGAGCAAGCGATAAATAATAGCAAACTTTTAGTAAAGGAATTAGGAGTAGGTGGTACACCTCTTTTAATAATTGGGGATAGTCTGTTTGTAGGAGTAACTAACTTGAATTTATTACGCAAGAAAGTGGATGAATTAAGCCATAAGCAAGACTAGTTGTAATTTGCTACAAAACTTTATTTTTTTTGACAGTACAAGTAAGCTTAAGTGTGTAAATGATAGTAGCAACAGTAGTTTTAGTATCAATTTAGGTAACCGTAATTTAGTTATTTATTATGTAGATGTAGGATTGTTCCAAAGCTGTAGTGCTTATACATCTCTCTTTAGTAGAATTACTTCAACTTTATTTTTGTGAGAGGATATGTTTCATTTATAGAATTAGATTTCCAGAAAATATATCTTATGGTTTTCCTTGAAGAGCTAGAATTTCCTACTTACTGACTTGCACAACTTATAATGGTTGTGAACAGCGTAATATCAATTGGTTTCGTTCATAAAAAATTAGAATAGGAGACAGTAAAAAGCTTCTTGTTAACTGATTTAAAACCTCATGCTAGTGAAAAAGATAAATAAGCACATGTGCATAATTAAGAAAATCAATGCATGACGCAGTAAAGATCCGCTTAAATGACGAAAAAAAGTAAATATTTAGTAAGTTACTCGATGAAGGAAGTAATATTTACGGAACTTACCAGTAAAAGGGAGCAATGATCACTGCAAGCTTTAAATTTTTGGATACCCATGTGCTTTGTGATACAAATGACTATTTAAATGTTTTCTATTGATAATTACTATAGTAATAGCGAAGTAATATTCCTTTTATGAAATTGAAATCCAGATAGCTTTCTCATTAGTACTTTTAAAGCAGTAAATACTACTTGATAACTTGCTTTAAAATTTCCTCTTGTTGCTGAGTATGAACACTAACATAACCGCATGCAGGAGATGCAGCAGCAGGTCTTGCTATACACTTAGGTCTTTTTGCTTGAACGTCGAGATTGAGTAATACTTCTTCTATCAACGGATTAACAAAAAACCACCCTCCCATGTTTTTTGGTTCTTCCTGACACCATACAATTTCAGCGTTTTTGTATTTTCCAAGCTCGTTACTTAGTTTATTAGCAGGAAATGGATAAAATTGCTCTAATCGTATTATTACTATATCATTTATTTCTTGTATCTCACATGCTTCAATTATATCGTAATAAACTTTACCACTGCATATTATGGCTTTGCGTATTTTGTCATCTGGAACTAAGCTTACTCTATATTCCGGAGTTACCGTGAGAAATCTTCCTTCAAAGTCAGACAGGTTAGAAACTGCTCTTTTATGACGTAATAACGATTTAGGTGTAAACACTACTAAAGGCTTACGGAAGTCTCGATGGATCTGTCTGCGCAAAACATGAAAATAATTTGCCGGAGTAGAGCAATTAACTACTTGCATATTATCCTCTGCACAAAGCTGCAAAAACCTCTCTATACGCGCAGAGCTGTGTTCAGGTCCTTGTCCTTCATAGCCATGAGGCAAAAGTAAGACTAGACCACTGGATTGCAACCACTTTGTTTCTGCCGATGCAATAAACTGGTCGATCATAATTTGCGCACCATTTGCGAAATCACCAAACTGTCCTTCCCAGAGCACCAATGAATACGGAGAATCAAGACTATATCCATATTCAAAGCCCATTACAGCATACTCTGATAGAGTGCTATCTATAACCTCAAAGTGAGCCTGTTCTTTGTTTATATCATTCAATGGAGTAAACACCTCTTCTGTTACCTGGTCAACGAGTCTCGAATGACGATGTGAAAAAGTTCCACGACCAGAATCTTGTCCTGACAAACGCACTTCTATTCCTTCTGTGAGTAGTGACGCAAATGCAAGGCTTTCAGCCGTTGCCCAATCTATATTACTACCAGAATTTATGCTGTCTATTCTGCTATCGAGTATTTTTTTAACTTTATTATTAATGTTAAAACTGTTTGGTATATTGCTATTTATATGTACACCTAGTTTTTTTAGCTTATCTGATGGTACACCAGAGTCTGTATAGTATTCGTTTAAATCATTCAGCTTTGCTTTTCTAAGTTTTGACCACACTCCACCGAACCAATCAGCTTTCTTTGGAGTATAAATCACTGATTCAGTGAGGCTTTTATCTAACTTTGCTCTAAATTTGCTACGTAATTTGTTTACCTCATCACTATTTAACACTCTTTCTGCAGTTAACTTTTCTTCATACAGCGTTCCTGGAGTTTTATGCTTTGATATTACCTTGTACATGAGGGGCTGAGTAAAACTTGGTTCATCACCTTCATTGTGACCATGTTTGCGGTAACATATTATGTCAATCATCACATCTTTTTTGAACTTTTGCCTATATTCTATTGCTAGACTTGTGACAAAACTTACAGCTTCTGGATTATCTCCACTTACGTGGAATACTGGAGCTTCTATTGATTTTGCTATGTCAGTACAATAAAAAGATGACCGTGCGCAGCATGGATTGGCAGTAAACCCAACTTGGTTATTAATGACAATATGCACGATTCCATCCACTTTATAACCTTTAATATTACTCAAGGCCAAGGTCTCAACAACCACTCCTTGACCTACGAAGGCTGCATCACCATGAATTGATACCCCGAGTACAGACCTTGTTTTTTGTTTAGCTCTCACTCTTCCAACCAGAACTGGATTTACCGCTTCGAGGTGAGATGGGTTAGGGCATAGACTCAAGTGTATTTTCTTACCATTAGCAAGTGTGCGATCAGATGAGTAACCGAGATGATATTTGACATCACCAGAAATCTTAAGGTCACTTGGATATGCAAGATTCCCTTGAAATTCAGATAGCATTGCTGCATATTCTTTCCCAATAACTTTGGTTAAAACGTTGATTCGTCCGCGGTGAGCCATACCAAGAACTATTTCTTCAATTCCAAAAGCTGTGGAATTATCAATGATCTTTTCTATTGCGACAATAGCTGATTCTCCACCTTCAATAGAGAAACGCTTATGTCCAGGGAATTTTGTATGGAGAAACTGCTCGAACATCTCAGATTCAATCAAGTGCCTCAGTATTTCCTTTTTATCTTGCGAGCTTAGTATATAGACCTGATTTTCAATTTTTTCCTGTAGCCATATTCTCTCCTTGTAAGAAGAAATATGCATAAATTCAAAACCGATATTTTTACAGTAAATATCTCTATAAACTCTAGTGTCACGTGTTGGAGAGAAATTTGAATATTTCTGGTAATCTATTTCCTCATTCACGTTTGGTGATAAAGGATTGAGATCTGAAAAAAAATGACCGTAAGATCTGAAAAAATTTACCGAATTGGAAACTGAGTCATCTACTTTAATCAGATGCTGTGTACTACAGCCCTTATCAACTTCTAGATTAACTAAGAAGGTTTTATACCAATCTTCCCCTATTGATTTATCACCTTGCAAGTAACGGCTATATATTTCCTCTACAAATTTCATATTATCACCGTAAAGGTAAGAATTATTTTTAAAATTTGGCATAATTATATAAAAGATATCAAATGTTTATAAGTATAACTTAAGTTTTTTAAAAAAGAACTTTTTTTGACACCTATAAGTTAAATCAGTATATTATGGATTTCTCAAGGATTACCTTCAGTATTTAACTTAACAATTTTTTTAGTAATAACTTCAGTAAATTCAGAAAAGGCTCTTTTTTTTGTGAAAATGTAACCTTTATAGTGCCAGCGATGGAAAGACATTAAGAACTGCACAAACACTGCTAGTATAAAGCATCAAAGAAAATGCATAAATATATCTTATACTTAAGATAGTAGAAACCACTGTAAAACAGCAACAGAAACTACAGGCTTCTATTTCTTGATTGCGCAGGTAGCATTTCTCAATAATACTGTATTGTGCTAGCAACACTTTAACTTTATTATTTTTGAAAAATACAGAAACTGACTCTATTAAGCCACCTTTATCATAACCATAAACCTTTTCTTTTTAGTAGTTTTTCTATATTAAAAGCTGAGTTCACGTTTTTGAAATTTTTTAAAGTAAAATAATTTTACACACCATACTTCAATATAGGCTAGAAATGACCTTGTTCTTATGTTCCAAAACTTTGTTTAACTAAATTCAACGTGATACCTATGTATAGAACTTTATTGTGTTTACTTATAAGGATATAAATGTAGTAGCCTTTTATGATATACCCCTCAGCTTCAGCTACTTAGATGATTTCATAAGAACAATTAGAATAGCATAATAGAAGTGCTGAGATGAAACCTTATTAGTAGGGATTGATTTTGTAATTGCAACGTTTATGTAATCATCAACTATAAATATTAAGAGACTTACTAAATAAAGAAAGAAGACAAGAGAAATTCCGTAATAGCTAGTTATTTTTCTGATCTTGTAAGCTGATGTTCTATATTGTCTTAACTGCTTTATAAGTATGCTTCAAATTGTATAGTAAAGTCCTGAAACTAGACATAAAGTACATATAGCATATAAAATTAGACGTAAGACACAGCTATGTAATACTTTTGTTGTTCAATTTATTCAGGTTGAAGATGACCAAATACTCTTGTTATCATGATAAAGAGACTGGCAGAGTTTATTTCAGCAGTTTTTGATCCTGCTCTTATAGCTGAAGGAATCTGAATACTAATTAGCTATTTGGACAGTAGAAAGTGACGCCATTGATTACACTGGTTTCATCTGCTATACATAGTCTTTGAATATGAAAAAACAGTGGACGAATATGATATAGCAGTTGTAGGTGGTGGCCCTGGCGGCTATATAGCGGCAATTAGAGCGGTACAGCTTGGGTTTAAAACTGCAGTTGTTGAAAAAGAAAAAAATTTAGGTGGTATATGCTTAAATTGGGGATGTATACCGACAAAATCATTACTTAGGGCATCCGAAGTCTATAGGCTCATAAAAAAAGCGGAGGAATTTGGTATAAAAGTAAAGGATGTGAGTTTTGATATGCAATCGATAATAAAATACTCAAAAAATATTGTTGATAAACTGTCGAGCGGTATTGCATATTTAATGAGAAAAAATAATATAAAAGTCTATCAGGGTTTTGGTAAACTTGTAGGTAATCGTACTATAAAGATTTCTAGTAGTAGGGGAGAATACGAGATTTCTTCTAAGCGTATTATTTTAGCAACAGGTGTAAGAGCACGAAATCTGCCTGGAGTAGAAGTAGATGGAGACTTAATATGGAATGCTCAGCATGCTATAGCTCTAGATAAGTTACCAAAATCGTTGTTAATTATAGGATCTGGTGCAATTGGGATAGAATTTGCGAGTTTCTGTAGTACTTTGGGAGTTGATGTCTCAATTATAGAAGCAAAAAACACTATTTTACCGTTGGAAGATAAGGATATTTCATGTTTAGCACAAGAAATATTTATGAGACAAGGAATAAAAATATATACAAACAATAGTGTAAAGACTATAACTAAAAACAAGGGTTCTGTTCAAGTGCAGCTAAGTAACGGTAAAAACAAAGAATTCGATAGAGTAAT
Organism: uncultured Wolbachia sp.; assembly: GCA_902646575.1. GTDB lineage: Bacteria > Pseudomonadota > Alphaproteobacteria > Rickettsiales > Anaplasmataceae > Wolbachia. The sequence continues at coordinate 6,087 of CACRCM010000007.1, read as the reverse complement.
TGTTGCAGTTGGTGTTCAGGCAAATACTGAAAATATAGGTTTGGAGAATACAAAAGTTAAATTAAGTCCTTCTGGCTTTATTGAAACGAATGAGTGGTATGAAACGCGTGAACCGAATGTATACGCAATAGGTGATGTAGCTGGCCCGCCATGTTTGGCACATAAAGCAAGTCGTGAAGCTATGGTCTGCGTTGAGAAGATTGCTGGTAAAGATGTTCACGTATTAAAAAAAGAGTGCGTACCAAATTGTACTTATTCTTATCCGCAGATAGCGAGTGTTGGTCTAACTGAAGAACAAGCAATCAAAGATGGATATGATATAAAAATAGGAAAATTTCATTCTGATTTTAGTGGTAAATCTATTGTGCTTGGTGAGACTGATGGGTTAGTGAAAACAGTGATAGATAAAAGAACAGGTGAGCTCCTTGGAGCTCACCTGTTAGGAGCAGAAGTAACAGAGTTAATTAGCAGTTTTGTCCTTGCAAAGCAAATAGAAGTAACAGATCTTGATATAAAATCTACGATTTTTCCTCACCCAACTATTTCGGAAATGATGCACGAGTCAGTACTTGCTGCAGATAATGAGTCGCTGAATAGTTGAGTTAAAGTTCCGTTGCTTGATAGTTGAAAGTTCTTGAACGGAAGATTTCTATGTACTTTAGTTATGACTGATTGATTATCAGAGTTAGGTCTCTATCGTCTTTCTTTTAGCTCTTCAGCTCTGCTACTTTCACTTCAATCTTTATCTTTAGATTAAGATACCCCTGAGCTTTTTCCTGTATTATCTAAATCTTGTTACTCCAGTTAGTATTTTCCGTTTTTATTACGCTGCTCTTACTGAGGTAGATCAACACCTAAATTAAAGAGGCTTTTATTGTGTTTTTATTAGCAATCAGATAAAGCTTCTCCGTTTTGTCTTCTATTCTTAAGGCTTATTTTTCTTATCAATTTCTTTTTTACTATTGTTGTTAAATACTTTTCTTCCTATCTTTCTATTATAAAGCTTAATAAAATTATACGTGCAAATTATTAGATAATAGTTAATAATCTAGTATCAACGTACTATACACAGATGGATGTTATTCTTGCAACAGGCGGAACAGGTGGACACATTTTCCCAGCTATGACCTTGGCGAAAGCACTAAAATTGCAAGGGTACAGTTGTATATTGTTTACTAATAAAAAAATAGATAAAAATACAGATGTAGAAAGCTATGCCCTACCATTATGTAGGCCAAGTAATAATAGATTAAAATTTTTCTTTTTATTAACATATAGCTTTGTGTTGGCACTGTATCAAATAAGAAAACTAAAGCCAAAGCTAGTTGTTGGTTTTGGTAGCTATGCCTCTTTTCCAACTCTTCTTGCGGCAAAAATTTTCTCTATACCTATAATTTTACATGAACAAAATACAGTTTTAGGAAGAGTAAATAGATTTTTTCTCAATGGTGCAGAGTTGATTGCAACTAGCTTTCCAGAAACTAAATATGTGGAGAACAATAGATGTGTTTTTACAGGAAATTTTGTTTATATAAAAGCGCAGGGCTATTATCATATTCATTCTGAAGAGAACTTGAATATATTAGTGATAGCAGCTAGTCAAGGTGCAAGTTTTTTTGACGATGTAATAAGTGAGGTAGTTTGTAATTTGCCTATTAAAGTAAAAGAGAAGCTTAGAGTAACGCAGCAATGTACGAAAAAAAATATTAGTAAGGTCAAAGACTTGTACAAAAGTGAAAAAGTTACTAATGAATTAAGTGAGTTTTTTGATGACATGGAAAGTAGATTAGCAAGTGCTCATTTGGTAATTAGCAGAGCAGGGGCAACTTCAATAGCAGAGATCACTCTTGCTAAGCGTCCTGCTATATATATTCCTTACCCTTACTCAAAAGATGGTCATCAATTTTACAACGCAAAATATATTGAGAATTTGGGAGCAGCTGTGATAATTGAGCAAGATAGTAAAACGAAAAGAAATCTAAGAGAGTTACTAGTTGATTTATTAGGAAATTCTCAAAAACTGTGTGATATGGCTAATAATACTAAGAAAGCAAGAATAAAAAATGGAGTTGATGAATTTATTAAGATAATAGCTCAAAAATTTTGATAACGAGTATGGATGCTTGCTTTTTCTTCAAATGTATCCCATAGTTTTTTTTCTAATGCTATGTTATATAGCTTATTGATGTAAACTACACCTGTAGGTGAGGTTGTGTTAATTTCAAGGAGAAAATTATCTATAATGTCAATGCCAACGAATATTAACCCTCTTTTCTTTAGTTCAGGGCCAATTTTATTACAAATTTCATTATCTCTGTCACTCATTTCAACTGGTAAAAAACTTGCTCCAAGTTGTAAGTTTGTTCTGATTTCTTCACTGACTCTTGGGACTCGTTTCATTACTCCAATTGGTTGGCCATCTAGTAATAATATTCTTTTATCTTTATCTATATTTTCACAAAATGCTTGCGCAATTATAGGACATTTATATTTTGAAATCATTAGTTCTACTATTACTTGAATATTACTTTCATCTCTTACTCTTATTACATCGTTTCCTCCATAGCTATACAATGGCTTCAGAATAATATTTTTGTCATGATTATGGTAAAAATTCCTAATCATTGATATATTTTCAGTGATTAAAGTCGGCAAAGTTAATTCTGGAAATAATGAGGTGATTAATTTTTCAGGGTAATTTCTTATCTCTGTTGGATTGTTTATTACTAAAGCACTGGCTTTCTCTAAAATATAGGTGGTTGTAATATAACGCATATCAAAAGGTGGATTCTGTCTAATAAATATGATTTCTATTTCATTTAAGTTGATTATTACATCTTTTCTAGAGGTAAAACTAGAATCATCAGCACTAACTTTCTGAGCAAGAGCGATTGGCTGGTTTAGATTTAATGCTAAATTATTAGGAACATAGATGAAAATTTCGTGCTTTCTCCTTTGTGCTTCCTTTATTAGTGCAAATGTAGTATCAGTTTCAAAATTTATATTTTTATCCATTTGAAAAGCAACTCTCATTTATATATTATCTTTAAAATAAAATTACCATTTAAAAACTAAGCTTCTATTAACGTCGTAACTTGCTATGCCTATGACGTACATAACTTACAACTTGTTTTACTCCTTTAACCTTTCTTGCAATTGCTATTACGGCTTTTAGTTCTGCTTTATTCTGAGCTATACCCATTAAATAAACAGTTCCATCAACTGTGTTAACACTATAATTAATTGATTTGATATTTCTTTTTCCTAAAAACCTTGTTCTTATTTCCGCTGTTATCATACCATCTATAATAGAATCAAGTATGGAAATTGTTTGAATTGGTGTTACCCTTATTTCATTTATTACCTCTTTAACTTCTTTTTCCTGCCAAGCTATTTTTTCTGCTGTAAGTTGTTTTTCGGGTGCATCGACATTTCCAATAAGCAGTACCCTTCCTTCACTTACTTTAACTTTTATAGATGAAAATAATCCATGCTTTAAGAGCTCCTTATTGATTCTGATTATTATAGTTGTATCGTCAACAATATTCCCTAAAGATTTATCTTGCATTGCTACTGCTGTCGCTGTAGTAGCTACTACACCGCTTATTATAAGGGTTGTGCATCCACTCTGTGTAATCAAAAAGATTACAAGTAAAAAATTTGTTATCAGTCTCATTGTTGATTTTCAGGGTTTAGAGTTTTTGTTAAAAGATATTAATAAGCTTTTTTGATTATGTAAATATCATAAATTGAGTAAGATTTTAGATCTTGAGTATTTTAATGTAGTACTATAATGTTAGTTTGAAGTAATTTAGGTTTGCTTAAGTAGATTGATAGGTGGAATTGATTAGAGTATTATAAGGTTGTTATTCTAATTTTGTGACACTGGGTATAATCTTCAAGATGAGTTCTATCATAAGGTAACAGAAATGGATTTGTGATGTAGCTATAAGTTACTGAAAAATTTTTGCGGATATGGCGGAATTGGTAGACGTGCCAGGTTTAGGTCTTGGTGATTTTGTTCATGGGGGTTCAAATCCCTCTATCCGCACTTACATAACTTAGGTTCTAAAGAAAAGTTTATAATCACTAAATATGCTTTTGTTTCTGTAAAAAACCTGTTCTTAAAGATTGTATTTAACTTAAATCCTGATAAAATAACTTTGTTAAGGTGTGAATAAAATACTTGTAAGTAGATTATAATGTCTAGTAGTATACCTCAAAGTACAGTTAAAATAGGTGTGTCAGATAGTATTTATACCTATAGAGAATTAGGTATAGATAAACTTAAACATGAGTATGAAATCACGGTGAGTAGTGATTGTATAAGACAGAAAATGGGTTTTAGATTACAAGAAATAGCTAAAAGTGCAAAATTGCCTGGATTTCGGTCTGGAAAGATGCCCTATGATCTTGTTGTTACGAATTATAAAAGCGAAGCTTTAGAGTATGTAGTAAACAATACGATTGACTATTGCTCTAGTGATTTGATGGAAAAAATTGGAGTTAAATCTCACGTTTATCCTAAAATCGATATTGTATCATTACCAAATCTGGACAAAAAAGATGAAAAGGACAGTTTTGTATATAGATTATCTTTTGAGTCAATGCCAGAGGTACCAGTGATAGATCTTGATAAAATAAATTTGAAGAGAATTGAAGCAAAAATCGCAGAGGAAGACATAAAAGAATTTATTGACTCCATAAAGACAAAATTTCCTGATTTTGTTTCTGTTAGTGATGTTTCTTATCAAGCAAAAAATGGAGATAAATTAATAATTGACTTTAAAGGGCGAATTAGAAATAAGCTTTTTAGAGGTGGAAGTGGTAAGAACTTTAAGGTGATTTTAGGTTCCAGAACATTTATTAATGGTTTTGAGGATCAGTTGATTGGTATGAAAAAAGGAGAAACAAAGAGCTTTAAATTAAAATTTCCTGAAGATTACCAAGTAATTTCTCTTGCAGGACAGGAAAGTAATTTTTCTGTTCTAGTTAATGATATTCAGATTGTTCGAGGTTTTGGAAGTAATGATGAAATAGCTAAAAGAATGGGTTTTGAAAATTATTCGTTACTAAAAAATTATGCTAAAAAAGTAATTAGCGATCAGTGTAAAGAGATGGGAGATCTATTGATTAAAAAGGAGCTATTTGATAGTTTAGATGCTGGTTATAGCTTTGGATTACCTGCGGAAGTAGTGAAACAGGAACAACAGAGGGTAAAAAAGGAATTGAGCTCTGGAGACGATTCTTGTAAAGAGGCTGAAAGGCGTGTAAAGCTTGCAGTGTTATTTATGAAGTTTAGTGCAGAACATAAAATATCGTTAACTCAGGATGATATTCTGAATGTTGTTATGAATCAGTATGTTAATAAAAATATGCCGTTTGATAAAATAGTGAAGCATTTTAAATCAAATAAGCAGTTTCAATGGTTGGTTAGAGGACAAGCTCTTGAGCATAAAGTTACAGATTATATAATGGAAAAGGTTAATAAAAAAGAGCAAGTTGTTTCTGTAAAAGAATTAAAAGAATTATTTGATAATATCTAGTGAGAAGGGTATGACTCTTATACCAATTGTAATTGAGCAAACTAGTCGTGGTGAGCGTGCTTATGACATATATTCGAGATTAGTGAAAGAAAGAATAATTTTTGTGACTGGGCCTATTGAAGACAGCATGGCTAGCGTAATAGTGGCACAGCTTTTATTTTTGGAGTCAGAAAACCCTGACAAGGATATTTATATGTATATTAACTCCCCAGGTGGTATTGTAACTGCTGGTTTATCGATCTATGATACGATGCAGTATATAAAGCCGGATGTTTCGACTCTGTGCATAGGTCAAGCTGCATCTATGGGTTCTTTACTACTCGCAGCTGGTACAAAAGGTAAGCGTTATTCTTTGCCACATTCAAGAATTATGATACATCAACCATCTGGTGGTTATCAGGGTCAAGCAACCGACATAGAAATACATGCTAATGAGATTCTACGAGTTAAGAAGAAGCTGAATCAGATCTATGAAAAACATACTGGAAATTCACTAAAGAAAATTGAAGAAATGATGGAGAGAGATAAATTCATGGATTCT
>CACRCM010000006.1:0-27431 GCA_902646575.1 uncultured Wolbachia sp. | reverse complement strand
GGTAATCTTTTCAAGAAGAATGACTTTGATTTCAGAGAGAAGTCTGGGTACATAGATTTTGATGTCAGAGAAAAAGATACTGGATATGTAAATGGATCGTGGTCGCCAAAAGTTGATGGAGGACTAGAATGTAAAGTTCTCAAAGCTGGACAGAACAAAACCATATATGGATCAACGTTCAAAGCAGTGAGAAAAACAGGTAGGCTATGTGTAGAGTTAGCTGAGGTTAACACATTTGGTATTAGAATGACCCCCTGGCCACAAGGAGTTGATATAGGGTGCACAGAATTACCACCTGACCTAATTGCTCCTATGTGTGAGAAGTCCAAGATAAAATTTAGTATTGGCAATCCAATTGCTATTGGTTCCGATGAAGATTATAAAACTATTATAAGGAATAATGAAAAAGAGGGAAAAACCTTTATAGGTTACGACAACAAAGGTTGTTTTCAAGATTACGTTTCACAAGCTTGTTACAATCAAGCGGGAAGTAAATCATTAGCTCCTATTCCTATAACTTCCATGGTAGTACAATGTATTAAGGAATCGTTAGATAACTTAGTTACAGGTAAAGGTATGCCAAATGGTGAGAACTTTATATCTTTAGCACAAAAAAAGCTAAAAAATACTGTAACTGCTGTTTTAGTTTTAGCTTTAATGCTGTTCTCTATAAAAGCCATATCCGGTGGAGTACGCAGTTCACAAGAAATATACATGTTGATTATTAAATTTGCTTTAGTGATCTACTTTACAACAGGTAGCACTATGTCTCATTATTATAGAGAGTTAACAAAGCTTTCAGATGGTTTGTCTGAGATAGTCTTAAAGGCGTCATCTGAGAGTAAAAATATATGTAATTATAAAGCAGAAAAGTATGGAGAAGACATCTATCTTGCGTTCTGGGATAGGCTTGATTGCAGAATTTTATTTTACTTAGGAGCACCTTTAGATGGAATTGCTGGAAAAATTGGTACTAGTGGTGCAGGAATATTGGCTATTTTACTTGGTTCTGCTCCTGTTTTATTAGTAGCAGGCTCAATAATCGGCATCATTTTTGCTGGCGGACAGATTTTAACAGCCCTTATCTGTATATTTATGGCCGTTATGATAATGATGGTTATTTTATGGATGTGCTATGTATTTATTTTATCCCTTATTGCCTTAAGTGTAATCATCACTTTATCACCATTGTTCATTCCTATGGTTCTATTCCAACATACTAAAGGATACTTTGATGGTTGGTTAAAGGAATTGATTACCTATAGCCTATACCCAGTTATGCTTTTCGCATTTTTATCCTTTATGTTCATAGTATGCGATAAAATCTACTTTAAAAATTTACATTTTGAAAGAGAAGAAATCACAGTGCTAAGCAATAAAAAACAGTGGTTTAAGTTAAAAGATGGAGAATGCAGTAAAAAAAATGAAACCACTCTTGCATGCATGATGCAAAACTACAGCTTTAAGAAGAGTAACATACTTGGTTTATTCGATTTTACATACATGGAGTTTAACAGTTCTCTAATTGGAGAATTGTTTAAATTAGCTCTAATATTATTCCTATTTTATCACTTTTTAAATATTCTCCCTAATATGGCTGCAGAGCTTGCCGGCAATCCAAGGTCAGCACTTGGCTCTGGTACTACACCTGGAAAAATGATATCAAAAGCCTTCTCTGCAACTAAAGCTATTGTTGGAGCTATTGGCAAAGCTCAATCTGGAGGTACTGCTGAAGCTACCAAGAAAGCTAAAAAAAGTATGGAGAGTATCAGATTTTATTCTGATAACCAAAACAGTAGCGGATCTACTCTCGCAAATACTGGTACTAGTACTGCCAAAAACATTGGAAAAGATATTATTGACACTGTAAAAGATGCCGCTCCTAGCGGTAGTGGTCAAAGTGAGTAATGGATAAACGTTTAAGTTATCAAAGCTTAGGATAGGCTATGCGTAAGTTTTTACTAATAGTAACATTCTTTTTGCTGTCTGGTTGCGAGGATCATTGTATTAAACCAGAGAGTTTATTAAACTTGCGCGAAAAATTGGATATAGTGTCAACACAACAAAAGTGGGTTGATTCTAACGTTCATATTTCAAGTAAGGTAAAAATAACAGAAATTAGCATAGTCCCTAATAAAATCAGTTTTTGCCCGCAGTATGAAGATTTTGCAATAAGACCTGGAGTAGAAGAGGTTATATTATCAAAATTTGTACTTAAAGCCGGAGATTCAATAAACTTTAGTGTTATTGGAAGTAAAGTATGTAAAGATAAGGAAAATGAGACAATCAGGTATGTAAGTATTGATAAAAAATGCAGCAACAAAGAAAAAGAGTATTTTGCACGCATTTTAAACCAAGATGAATGTCAAATATGGGAGGATGAAGAAGGTCAGTACACAATATGCCCTAACAAATATATAATAGGCAACAAGATAGAATGGTTAGATGGAAAAGAGTACTGGGATCCAACTTTTTCAAAGTTAGATCAAGATGAGAGGAAAGAAAAAATTAAAAGCATTATTAACTCTATAAAAGGAGAAAATATAAACTGTAGTAGTCTTTCAGATAGACAAATAAGCAAAGTAGATACGCATATTTTAAACTTACTCTGTGGACGTATATGTAAATTTCCTTCTAGCAACAGGAACACAGATTGTGCATATATTGAATTCAATAGCATAGAAGGTAAGGTATCTCAGCCTTATGTTGAAGTGATTAGTAATTTTCTAAAAGAAAAACAAGTAAAAACTGATATTGCACTTCTGAAAGTTCACATGGATGGTGAAGATTTTGAACATATTCCAAATGGTGGTTTATGTACTAATTGTGATTATAAAATTAATAAGGACCATCAAACACCGAGTTTAACTTTCAGTTTATGTAGTAAAAACAATAAGAGCTGCTACGATAGAAATGACAAAGGTGGTTTTAACATAAGAGTAACAAAAGTTGCTAATCTAAAAAAGAGCTTATATATAAGAGTTTCTGATGAGTTTCCTAATAATAATCCCGGTGAAAATCAGGAAGATATATCTGTAGATATTAGCAAAGTTCATGATACTCAAGAAATGGAAAAATTGAAGAAAAAGTTAAAAGGCAAAAATGGTACAATATATTATGGAATAAAAGATCATGGTTGCAATTACGAGAAAAATAAAGGTCAGCTCAGTATCAAGCTAACAATTAAAGAGCCCCCTACAAGAACTTTTAGTGCGATATATAATTTTCTTGATGAGAAGATAAAAACCGCATTTTTCGGCCTTAGCTACAATGACTCTGATATAATCTACTCTGATACTAGTCCTATAAAAGTTCTTTACGATAGCCTTACAAAATCAAGCAAAACAAATACTATTAGGTCTACAATAATATCAGTGCTAATGTTATATATAGTCCTGTATACTCTTTATTACCTTCTTGGCTTAACCCATGTTTCTATATATGAGTTTTTAATTGCATGTGTAAAGATAGGAATTATCACCCAGCTATTGCGAGATAATAGCTGGAATTTTTTCTATAATAACGCGTTTTCTATTTTTATTAACACCCCAAAACAGTTAATAGAAGTTGCAAATTTCAGAGGCACAATATCAAATGTTTTTGAGTTTCTCGATTTATCATTAAATAGATTTCTTTTACCAAACTCCATACTATTAATAGTATCCCTTATATTTTCTGGCCCTTTAGGCATCATAGCTTTTTGCTTGGTGATTTGGGGTTTAATAAAAGTAACATTGTCTATTTTTAACGCCTTATTTTCTTTTGTTACATCCATGGCAACAGTTGCATTATTACTTTCTTTAGCACCTATCTTTATTATTTGTCTTTTGTTTACGTACACTAGACAGATGTTCTACAATTGGGTCAAAAATTTAGCGAGATTTACAATCCACCCAGCAGTACTTTTAATTTTTATATCGTTGATAAGTCAAGCTATGGATCACATAATATATTCAATGTTTGATTTTGAAGCCTGTTCTACGTGCATACTCAGTATTAATCTAAGAATCTTTAACCCTTGTATTTTCCACGGGTATGTCTCTAAGCATACACCTAATATTGCTGCTATGATAACTTTTGTTATTTTGGGTTATGCAATGGAAGCTTTGATCAAAGCTTCTTCAAAAATATCTGACTCGTTATTTGGTGTTTATATAATGAATGAACCTGGAAAACAATATCAACAAAGCTTAATAGAAACAGTCGGATTAGGTAAAGAAAGTTCTCAAATACGAGCAGGAAGTGCTGCTCAACAGTCAAGTACACCAATCAAAAGACCTGAAATACCGCAAGGAACTCGAAACCCAATACCTCAGACACCACAGTCTCCAGGAAAACCATTATAATGAGTAAAAGATCACTATTATTGGCAGTGTATTTTGCAATCACTGGCTGTACTATAGATTGCATTGAGCCTGGATTACAGAGTAGAAATACTAGTGTTAATGTAGACGTTCCAGTTCATAAAGCTAATGAAGGAGTTAAGATTCATTGGGTTGATTCTGGTCAAATAATTACTCAAGGCGAAAAAATCAAATTTACTCTTAGCGGATCAGTAAATTTTTGTCCTCTTAAAGAAGGTAAAAACCAAAAAAAAGTACTTGTACCAGCTGTATTTTGTGCTGACGATTCAATACCGAATTATAGTAGTGAATCAATTAATAATTCTGGCCTTGATGAACAAGAAGTATGTAAAAACGTAGGGTTTGGGAATAGTCAATTTTATAGCAAGAGGCGTTATGTTGATACTGGGATTAAAGTAAATCCCGGTGATAAGTTAAGCTTCAGTTTAGTTCCCAAAAAGATAACAATTAACTACATCAACAACCTAGAAGGAAAAGATATCAGTTTTGATGACAATTGCCACAAGACTCAAGAGGGAGATAAAAAAGCTATGATACAAGACCTCCTTAATGGAGGAACGTTCTTTTGTGGAAACGATGACAATAGAACTGAGATAAAATTTCCGCAGCTTAGCAAAGAAAGCTTAAAAAAAAGAACAGTGCTAGTCGGTAACGGTTATACTCCATATGATAACAAAGTACATTTTAATAGAAGCTATATCCAAGATGAAAGTCCATGGATAAATGGTGCATTGTTAGATTTAAGACGTGCTAAAATAGGACTGGACAAATTATGTAACGAGAAAGACTGTGACTTTAACAAAGTGAAAAACTACAGCTTTACTAAAATAGGGTTGAATCAACTGTGCACAGGAGAAGATTGTGATCTTAATAAAATAAAAAAGTACAACTCTTATAATCTCAACTGCTACTATCAGAATATATGCTATACTAAAGAAGGTATATTCAATTCTAGCTTATATAAAAAAGGACACAAAAACTGTGTTTCCTCTATAAGATATCAAAAATATCATAAAAATAATCAATGTGATATATATTCTCATCTCAAAAGTGTCGAAGATAAGCTTAAGGAGGTTAAAAACAGGGAAAATTCTAAGCAGGTCGACATTATTAATTTTACACTAGACACTAAAGATATTTCCTGGGCTGAAGCTCTTGTTGCGAAAATAAATAATGCAGGTGATGCAAGTGCTCCTGAAAGCAAGCGTGATGATATGAAAGATACTGCTCAAGGTACTCAGTGTCTTCCAGAAAAAAAAGGAGCAGAAGGAGATAACGTATGTTCACAAATTAGTAATAATTTCGAGAATTTTTCTCTGAAACTAAATAATGACTATCCAGTAAACGATAATGTAGAACCTGGTAGTAGTGTGATGCTCGCTATTGCAGATTATGGTCATTATTACCTTAATAGAGGAGGGTACCACGTTAAAATAACTAGGTCGTGTGAATATACTGACGGTAAAAAACTATATATTTATCTAGGTGATAACTTGCCAGAAAATATATCCACTACAAATAATGATAGCTTTAAGGAGGTGATAGGATTAACTTCAACAGAGGATAATATGAAATACTATGAAATAGATGGAAGTCATTTAAAAAATGACAAACCTAAAAAAATCTATTTTGGTATTGATGTAAGCAATGTAGAAAGAAGTGATATTATAGATAAAAATGGTAAATATTACGAAAATAACAAATACAGCGTGACCGTGTTTGTCAAAAAAAAGATTAACGATTTTATTTCATCAAGTGTAAATAAGGTACTTAATTTTATAAAAAGAGAAGTGATTGGGAACAGTATTAAAGATTTATATAAAGGGTATGCAAAAGGTCTTTCTCAAGGAGTAAGAGTCTTACTTATTCTATATGTCATATTTACTGTTGTTGGTTACGCACTTGGAATAACACAGTTAAGTAAATTTGACTTCATTGTAAGAATAATGAAGATAGCATTTATATCTTTTGCCTTTAGTGATAGGAGCTGGGAACTTTTTGGCACAACTTTATCTAAGTTTTTTATGGACGGTAGCACTTATTTAGTTGACAGTTTTTCTGGCCACATAGGGGAAAGTGATAAAAAATTTGCATTTTTAGATTTGACAACAGGAGTATTATTCACAGGGGAAACTTGGTTGAAGTTTTTATCACTAATGCTTGCTGGTCCTTTTGGCTTCATTGCTTTTTTGATAATACTCTATGCTAGTTTTGTGTCCTTAAAATGCATTATTAGTGCTACATTTAGATACGTGATATCTACTTCTCTAGTAACGTTTTTGATATCATTAACACCTTTATTTATCGTATTTATTTTATTTCAACAGACTAAATCTCTATTTGAGAACTGGATAAAAACGTTGGCTCATGTTGCAATACAGCCAGTAATTTTATTTACATTTTTATCTATTCTGAATCAACTCCTATATTCAGTTTTATATAACCTCACAAACTTCTCTGCGTGCTATCAATGTTTAATTAGCATAAATTTCTTGTCATACGATCTTTGCATAATGAAATCAATACTACCACTTGGATATAGTCCCAGTACTAGCGTTGATGTTGCACTTAGTACCGGAGAAAGAACAGGTGGATACTTTGCAGCATTACCTATAGACCTAATCCAAGTGTTTATATATCTTATTATTGCTAGTGCAATGGAAGTCTTTGTCTCTGCATCAGAAACTATGGCACAAGCAATATTTGGTGCTGGTTGGGGAATTATGGGAAGCATTAGCACGGTTACTAGTAGCGCATCACAATCTATACTGTCAATTGTTGGACTTGATGACAAGACTCAGAACATAATACAGGAAATCAAACATAAAGTGGGTAAAGATCGACCGGAAATTGAGTTTAAATCCAAGCAGTACGAATTACAACCTGTGGGCAAGAATAAACAATCAGATATAATAGATGAGAAAGGAAAAAATGTACTAAAAAAATGAGGAAAGGTACAGAAAAAGAAAATAGAAACAAGAGAAATGATACTCAATGATCTAACAGTAAAAAAGATTAAGAAGAAAAAGTATAGCTGCTGCTATGGAGCAACTAATTGAAAAGATATCTTAAGTAAAGTTTATTTCTATATTCAGAAAAAATTTAGATATGCAGTTACGCTTAAGCAAATTTTGTTTTAGATTACTACTTCTTGCAGCTTATGCACTGATAACAAGTTGTGACAAGAATGATATGCCCTTTCCAAGGTGCATATCTGCTGACTATTTTGGTCCTGAACCCATTACAGTAAACGCCCACTTTTCAGATGATCACGATGCTTTCATCCCAGAAAATGGAGAAGTTATTGATCATGATACTGGAGAATTCAATAATGGTCTTCACCTCAATCAAGTAGTAAAATGGAAAGATACAGGACTCGAGACCAATGGAGATGATTTAGTAGTGCGAGTTAATGGTGCATGGATATCTTGGAGCAATAACAATAGAAAAGAATCTAAAGATAACTATAGCTTGCAAAAATTAGAGCAGTTGAAATATACAACTAAATTCGAAGGTGAGCAAAGTGATAATAGTTTACCTGGCTTTTATTCAGTTTGCAACGATTATGAATCTAATATACAGAAATTTTCAAGTAATCATAACGCAAGTTGCACTGTAAATTGTAAGTGCGTTAATGAGGATGATAGCAGAAATACAGCGTTACGTAGCGCTCCATGTTGGTTTACTAATGGTCATGGTGCTTACTTTTTGTTTAGGAGATCTAATACAAATGCTAGTGGCAAGAAAGAATTTATAGATCCAAATCCTAATGATAACCTAGAATTAATGCGCAATCCTCAATCTCCCACTATACATTTAGGTTACGATTCCATAGCAGAAGACGGAAGCGGACTTTTTACTTTAAAAAAAGGAGATAGAACTAAATTAAAGGATAGAAACTGTAACATGCTAGAATTAAAAAAGGGATGGAAAATATATGTAAAAATACTAGATAGATATTATTTAAATAATGTAGGTGGCTACTCTTTTGAATTTTTGAGCGGAGTGCAAAAAACAGGTGTCGTTGGATTCTTTAATTACATTTATAATTATCTAAAATGTGCATTATTGATTAACGAAAATTGTGAAAAGCATTTTAACAGTAACGGTACTACAGCTGCACAAGCTGTATTTCAGAATATAGCCGAAAAAAGCACTAGCTTTCACAATTTCGTTCTTTCCTTACTTGTGCTATTCATAATAATCTCGTCGCTTCTTTATCTTTTTGGCATGATACAGGAAACTAAGCATGATATTCTCATCAGAATAATGAAAATCACTTTAGTAATAGTACTTATATCTCCTGGAAGTTTTAGGTTTTTCTATGATCATTTTTTCGTTTTATTTATTAAAAGCCTTGAACAGTTGATAAGCATAATTACTAATTTTGCTCCAAACATGAACACCGGAAACGCTATTCAGGAAGATGAAACTCATGTTAAATTGTTTAGCTTCATGGAGGACATGTTCAACAAGTTTTTTGCTTACTCTGTTTGGAAAAAATTTGCAGCATTTTTCCATTATCAAATGTGGACAAGTATCATTATGATACCAGCCATTTTTATAGGGATCGTTTTATATTTCTTGCTGTGTGTATACGCCTATATAATATTCCTTTTTGGTTTTGTAGGCATAGCTTTTCTTATAGCTATAATGCCACTGTTTCTAGTTTCTATTTTCTTTTCACCGCTGAAAAGTCTATTTGAAGGTTGGATAAAATTCTGTATCAGTTTCTGTTTACAATCAATCATGATATTTACCTTATTGTCATTGCTAGCTTCAATTATAATGAATACCTTCTATAGACAACTAGGTTTCACTGTATGTTACAACAAGTGGTTTGAAGTAAAACTATGTGCTCCAAGATGGGTGCTCGGCGGTTTTTGTATCGTTGATAAGCAGTACTTTGGTTGGACTCCAGGGCAAATTTTTATACCTTACTCTCTCGGAGAGACTGCTCCGTTGAAAGTAGATAAAGATATAGAGGGCATAGAAAAATTAAGTAGAGCAGGTGGTACAATAAAATTTACTGGCGGTGCTGGGTATATTCTTCTTCCACCAAATTATATCAAAAAAGGTTTCCGTTATATAGATTACCCTTTCTTCAACCCAGTTCCAGGTAATAAAAATAATCTAGCAGATCATTACATTGCAGAAAATGATATAGTGGTTGACAAGAATTGTAGTGCAAGAGATTTAGTACGTTTAATAAATAGTTTATCTCATGCATTAGAAAAGAATGATATCTTATTGTTAATTAAAAATATAGAAAAAAAAATAGGTAATATGGATGATGAAATTACAGAGCGCTACTGTCAATCTCAACAATATAAAGAAAAATGCGAAGATTATAAAAAAATAATAGAAGATTACAGAAAGGGAATTATTAGACCAAATTTTAAAAGCGAAATAAGATCTTTACTACAGAGTATAGTGGAAAATCGAGGTTGCAGAGTACTGAAATTTCATGAATTATATAGAGATCCTAACAGTCAATTCTGTCAGAAATGTAAAGATTGTGAGAATTGCAAAAATTATCGAGAAAATAGTGATTACCAAAGGGTAAAGGACATACAAAAAGGCTATCTAATCGATGTAAAAGAAATCTTTATACTATTCTTGCTTTCATTCTTAATGTTCTCCTTACGCGAGTTTGTACAACAGATGGGCTCAAGCATTGCTGGTGGTGGGTTCAGCGTTTATAATATATCTAGCATATATTCAGCATCACCTTTAGTTGGTGTAGTAAATGGATTCAAACAGCAGTGGCAAAATTTTGTTGGCGGAAGATTAGAGTCTTTAGGAAGTTGGGCTATTCATTTACCGGACAGATTAGCTGGAGGCACAGCTAATCTACTAGATAGAATACCAAGAGTTGGGAGTGTACTAAAACATGCTGTTAATGTGCCACGTAAACTTACAAGCGCTACTATTGAAGCAACAAAATTTGCAACATCGTCTGAGAATAACATTGATAAGCTCGAAGAAAAAATTTACAAGGCATTTGGAGTTGATAAAGAAGATATTATACACAGAAGAATTGGTAGATATTTAGACTATTACAAAGGATATATGGGGTCACATTTGGGCTATACAATAGAAGGTGCCATGAAATTTAATTGGAAGCATGGTGTTGATTCTATAGGAAAACGTAGCTATAATCATAATCTACTCTATAGAACAAAATCGCACAGGCGAGAGTTCTTAGAAAAACTTCATGATTACACCATAGGGCACAAAAGAAAGCCAGAAAGACATAAAGATGAAGGTGATAACAGTCAGTCCAGTATACCAGAAGATGAATTTATATAAAAAGAAATGAGAATACCGATGAAAACTAGTAAAAAAAATTTCAAAGGTTTTGGTTATTACAAACTATACCAGGATAAAAATGGTAACATAAAGTTAAATGACTATGATGACATTCTAAATGTCCGTAGAGCAAGAATAGATTTATTGCTAGATAATATCAAACAGGATGATATTAATCTTTCAAAGCTCAATAAAGTTCTTAGTGAGAATCTCTTAGATAATAAAGAATTACTGTCTGAATTTGATAACGAGGATCAAGAAGTTGTACAAGAAGAACTTAAAGTGTTTGATGTTTTGGACAGTCTTAATGATCTTACAAACATTAGAAGCAAAGATTTACTTGAAGTCAGTTTACTACTGTCAGATCTTAGTTTCATAGAAAGAAATATTGTACTAAATCCTAGCCAGGATTCTGATCTAGCAGAACTTAAGAAACTCTTTATTGAAAAAAAAGTATCTGGTAAAGAGTATAGTGATGAAGAATGTAAAAGTTTTCTCGATACCACAGATAAAATCAATACTTTAATTAAACTAGAGTTAGAAAGCAGAATTGAAGGGCTAGCCCGTGATAAAACAAATAACTATAATGACTTACAAGATGAAATTAGTCATTCAATAACAGATACAACAAAAAATCAAAAAAAAAGTAATTAAGTCTTGACCTTGTGTTTACAACTTTCTTCCTGATCAAATTGTCAAAGCTATATTGACATTAATTACATGTTATTAAATAATTAGTTATTTTAGAATTCCTTTAGAATGCTGCGTGTTATTGCAGGAAAGTATCGTGGAAGAAAAATAGCTACAGGCAAGTATTTAGCCGTACGGCCAACTATGAGCGTTGTCCGAGAGGCAATATTTAATATACTTTCTTCAAAAAAACCTATTTATAATCTAAATGTGCTTGATTTATTCTGTGGAAGTGGGTCTTTTTCATTTGAAGCGCTTTCTCGAGGTGCCAAACATGCATTTATGGTAGATTCAGACTATTATAATTTGCAATTATCTAAAAAAACAGCTAAAGATTTTGGTATTACAGACAATATTACGCTCATTTGTTGCAGTGCTAGCCAGTTACCAAAAATCATTTCACAATGCGACATAGTTTTTATAGACCCACCCTACAATAGTAATTTAGCTTACCCAACCTTAGATGGATTAGTTAATTCAGGCTGGTTAAGTGACAATGCATTGATAATTCTCGAAATTAGGAAAAACGAAAATTTTGAATATAATAAAAACTTTAACATAATTTTAGAACGCACTTATGGAACAGCCAAAATAATTTTTCTTTCTTTATCAACTTAAATTTGTATATACCCCTCTATTAATAGGTTTCGGTTCTATTTTTATCAAGTTTTTAGAGAATTTACTTATTTTACAAATATTTTATTTAAGTTTTTATTAAGTTTATGATTTATTAAATATTCATGTGTATCACTAATAAATTTATTTTCTTCTTTTTCGTATTTTTTTACTCCCACAACAAACTAAATGTTCTTTATAAGCGACATGAATATTATCTTTATCATCACAAGGTATTTTAAACCCATGTTTAAATAGCATACTTTCTCTGAATCTTTCTTGAGTAAATTAATCGCTAAGCTTAGCAACAAGTCGCATTTTCCACGAAATTACAGTGTCACCTTCTCTGCCAGTAATTAATACAGGACATTTTGTATTTTCCATAACCTTACGCAGATTAAATCCTAATTCACAATGCATGAACCAAAAATTCAAAAATTTTGTAAGAAGCCACTTTGTGAAAAAAAATCTCCTATCCTATTGGGAAGACTATTAATTATAGCCTTAAATGAACTGTAAGAATTGTTATAAATCAGTGTTAAATAAATTGCCTAATCTTCAAATCTCTTTAAAACTTCAGCTACAACTTCCTCCTCTAAGAGAGTTATATTCAAAATTATATTTTTAGGTACACATCATTTACAAGCAGCACGCTTACCATTACCATTTTGACCTAAATTAATTTCTTACCATTTTAGAAATTTATATAGCGCTACAATCTTCTTGCTCTCCAAAAGTAACTCTACAATATCTTCCATATCTTTTTCTATATACTCACCTACAAGCTCTTTTCCATGGAGCTTTACCAACTCAGGATTAACCTCATTTTCCAATAAGCTTTTGATTCTATATATAATAAACCTTTTCTATAAAATTAAAAAATATCCATAAGCAAAGTACAACAAGCATACTGTAGCTAAAATTAATAGTACCGTCAACGTAAAAGCTAATTCGTGAGCACTTTCTTTAATATATAGAAAACAGTAAAACATTAAAAAACTCTGTATTTTGGCTCAGCTTAGTTTGAAAAATGTATCTAAACAGCTAATTCTATTGACTCTCTAATTTTATATCCACTAAATTAAAGTTCCTTATAGTTCAGCTCCTATCAAGCTATTTAAACTCCTTGCTATGCACTTCAAAGTGCTATATATTCTGTTTTAAAACTTGCAAAAGCAACTAGCTAAATTAAGGTTTGTGCATACTTTTAACAAAGGTTTCATTGACTTACTCCTTCAAATAGAAAGATCCTAACTAGCTTTCTACTATTAACTTTATCTTATCTTTTCCTACGTAACATTACACTAAACAGTACATGTAATTATGCCTAAAACTTTCAAACATTCTACAAAATGCTTCACCGCGTTCTTCAAAATTTTTCCATTGGTCAAAAGAAGCACATGCAGGAGAAAGTAATACAGTTATTTCTTCCTTGCTGTTTATAGCTTCCTTGAAAGCCAGTTTGAATGCATTTGCCAGACTGCAACATTTCACAAAATCTATTTTATTTTCCATAGTATTTGCAAAAGTTTCAGTTGACTCACCAATAAGAAAAGCTTTTTTAATGTTTGCGAAATGCTTTTTTAGTGACTCTATACCACCCTTTTTGCTTTTTCCACCAACAATCCAATATATGTTTTTATAAGACAAAATTGCCTTTTCGCTCGATTCAGCATTAGTTGCTTTGCTATCATTTACAAAAAGAACATTTGCTATTTTGCCAAGTAACTCATTTCTATGTTTTAACCCTGAAAAGGATTTAATTCCATCGATAATAATATTGCTATCCACTCTAAGTAGCTTACACACAGCACACGCAGCTGCTACGTTTTCTGCGTTGGATATTAAGTTTATCTTTACATCACTTACATGATTTTCTAATTCTAGGTGTATTCCAGTGTCTGGAAACTGAAACGACATTGAAGCTGAGATGGGAACTTTGTTTCCAGTGAATTTGTTAAATATACCAGCAGTAATTTCACTATCACACCCTATAGCAGCAACCCTACTACCGTTTATCAGCTTTGATTTAATCGCTATGTAATTTTCCATACTTCCATGTCTATCTATATGGTCTGGTGTAATGTTGAGCAACACTGCGATATCCAAATTAACTTCATTGATTAACTCCAACTGAAAAGAGGAGAATTCAATGACACAAATTTCTGTATTCCTGTTCAGGTCGAAAACGGGAACACCCAAATTTCCACCAATAGCTACTTTTTTTCCTGCAGATTTTAATATGTGCCCTATTAGGGATGTAGTGGTTGATTTACCATTTGTTCCTGTGACACCTACTACCTTCTGGTTTATAGCTTTACCTTCAAGAAATAGTTCGATATCTGATTTTATTTTGCAGTTAAAGTTTCTTGCAAGTTTTATTATCCAATGCGGAGTTGGATACAAAATCGGTATTCCAGGACTTAATATTAGCGTTCTTATTTCATGCCAATTATACTCCTTAGGGTGAATAAAACTACATTCTTTATATATTGCTTTTGCATTCACTATCTGTTCTTCATTATCATCCCATGCATATGTTCTTGTACCGCAGTTTACTAGAGCATTAATAACAGATAAACCAGTCTTACCAAGACCAAAAACCGCAACACTTTGATTTTTATATTTGCCAAGTTGCATTACTTGCTTTGGTTAAAAAGACATTATATAAGTTGTTAATAAGCTGAACGTAAAGAGTTTGCAAATATTAATTATTACCTGTAGAATACAGAAAAACTAGTAAGGATTTTAATAGGAAAGTAATATGCCATCTGTTACTTTTATTTTACCTGGTGGAAGTGAGAAAAGATATGAGGCTACAGAGGGAGAAACTTTGCTTAATTTAGCTCACAGAAGCGATCCAGACTTACTTGAAGGCGCGTGTGAAGGTTCTCTTGCTTGCTCTACGTGCCATGTAATTGTTGATCCAAAATTTTATGATACTGTAGAAACACATAATCCCATATCTGATGAAGAAAATGATATGTTAGACCTAGTTTTCGGCTTAACAGAGACATCGAGGCTTGGATGTCAAATAAAAATTACAAAAGACATCGACGGTTTGTGTGTAACCATACCAAGGAATACAAGAAATATATCACTCGACAAATAAATAATTAGCTTAGCTATGCGTAAGGTCTTTATCTACATTATCATCTCTTTATCCCTGTTTATTCCTACAGCATATAGTAGTTTTTGGTATTTTTCCGCATGTAAAACAAAAAATCTTCTAGCTGGAACAATACTATACATTAACGACGAAAAATTTGATATTTCATATGACTTTAGCGGATTCCCTTCTAGCTTAATTTTCCACATAACAAATCCAAAATTCTCCAACGAACAATTAACCATATCGTCTGATACTTTGTTAATAAAAAATAGACTGTTTGATAAATCAGTATATATTTATATACCAAGCAATGAAGTCAGCATTGCTATTTCTGGTGATAAGAAAGAAAACATAAAATGTCACACAAATAATAACAATCATTTCATTGCCAAGTTAAACGATTTACCATCTTTGTTGCGGTTTAATAGAAGTAGTAATATGATAGACTATATAGATACACTTCGTTATGAAGACTATGGATTAAAATGTGATGTTTTACCTAACTCAAAAAATCAGCAAAGTGTTATAACTGAGGTGAATGGTAAAAGTAATTATATTCAATTTCATCTCGATAAAAAATCGAGTGGAAATAATAAGCTAGAATTTGATTTTTATACTTATCGGTATAAGAATACTGCAAATCCTGAAAGGTATCTTAGTATCGATACTAAATTTGATTACGAGTTTGTAAACAACATCTCAGCTGCAAGAATTAATTTCAACATAGAAAAATTTTTAATTCAGAGCAATAACTTTTCTATTGTTGCAGATGGTGGAATAAACAATTATGATTTAGTTACATCCTCATTTAAAGACAAAATCAATATATCCATATCAAACTATAAAGAATTGATCTCGTTTATGACTAGCGACTCAAAAATTTTAGATAAGTTTGAAAAATTAATATTTTCTTTATCAGAAAAAACAACTGATGGCAATATTAACTTTTCAATAAAATATGACAATAATGTAGGATTAAGTTTCATTGGAAAATTATCCCTCACTGATTTCATGAATCAATTAAATAAAATTACTTAGCCAGCTAAAAATGAGAACAGCAGTTAACTTACTTTTTACATTAACATTTTGCTTGAATATTAATGCTTTTGCTTTGGATGACGAGCTCAGAGACAAAGTCATGGAGAAACGAGCAACTAATTTGTTTAAAATAATAAAGTGTCCAATATGTTCTGGTGAGTCGCTATCTGAATCAGAATCTCAAATTGCATATGATATGCGCAAAGCAATTCGTAGAAAAATCAGCAATGGGTATACTGACAAGCAAATAATTTTAGAGCTAAAAAATTCCTATGGAGATTCAATTATAACTATTCCACCTATAAAACCCAGCACCTATATCTTGTGGTTTATTCCACTCACTATTTTATTAATAGGGTGTTTTTTGATACTAAAACACATCCGGTAATAAACCCTAATTCCTGTGATTTTATGGAGACATGTTTAATTTTTTGCTTGTTAGAAATTAACCATAAATCAAGTAATATGGGTAGTATATGGCAATAAAATAGTGAGTGAGAAATGAGGAAAAACATCCAATAGATTTAAGTAAAAGGAAATGGACCAGAATGAAAGAATATTTCAGAGTATTTATACAAAAAAGGAAAGAAATCATCAAAACATAGCAAAAGAAGAATATTAAATGCAATTTTGCACATATTACGCACAAAATGCCAATGTAGGTACTATTACACAATTTTCCGTTATGAAAAGCAGTAAATTGACAATTTAGGAAATAGAAGAAGCAGGGAATCCTTAAGAAATTGAATTATGAATTCTCGAATATAGTCAAGAGAAAAATAGGAAGAAATAAACAATCAAGCCTAGTATAAGTGAAAGTCAATCTATCAAAACAGCAGAAAAAGTAGAGCTAAACGCTACGATGAGAATAGAAAAATAAAAAGGCAGGGAAAAAGGTATAGTAGACTTTAGATATACAGAGATACAACCACCTAAAAGGTGCTATTAATAAGAATAGTAAAGATTTAAAAATACATCTAAGAATGAGGTTACAGAAAGGTCTTCTACTTAGATCAACAGAAACAAAAGGCTATCAAGGAAATAAGATTTGTTTACAACATTCACTAAAAATTTTATATCTTGCTGTAACTAAGGTATGGTAAAAAGGAATTTCCTTCAACTTTACCATTTTGTGAACAACTTCTTATATAAGGACGATATGAAATACTGGAAAACTTAGATATTCCATTAGGAAATTTAGTATATGTAGCATTAAAAGTCTTAACGATAACAAGATTTGGTTGAGTTTCAGAAAAATTACTGTTCATCTATACATAAAAAGCAAGCATACTTAAAAACGTTGCTCCATATACAGACAGTGATAAAAAGTACTCTTAAGGCGCTTTTATGGTTACCAACTTATATTCCTGACTTGCTTTTTCATCCTGCCAATATTAATTCTAATACCTGCAGCGTTTGATCAATGCAAGCAGTTCTTTCACTATAAAATAGCAAAAATAGAGTAACCGATTATAAATCTACAGTAGAGACATTATTTGAGCTCAAACTATGCAGGAATGATATATCACAGCATATGTTATTGGTATTCTTACTATTATGTTTTTTTAGTCTAGTTAATTCTTATAGGAACGATTCCCACATTATTAAATCTAAATTATTCATTGCACATGTTTGCTTATTCTTTCTGCTGCTAATAATATCTGAAGTCTTCACGACAAAAAAACTTAGTGATATTCTAGGACGGTTGTTGTACAGCATTCACATAAAAGAGGTGAGTACACTTGAAAATATTACCCTAACACAAGCAATAGCGAAGTTTTCAGCACATTTGTATTAAATTATATACTTATTTTAGAGCTTTTATAACAAGCATATCTTTGAATCTGAAGCTTTGTTAAGCTTAACGTTTATGGTTATTATACTAATTCTTATGTCTACAACATTTAATAAACGCAAGCAGTTTTTTTATGATGAGATTGAAGAAGCAGCAGCAATAAACTACAAACCTCAAGCCAATCTTTTCTTCTATTTACAAGTTCATATATGCAATTATAATTAATAAAATCCTTCTAAGAGTGCTTATGCCTTCGACTATAGCAATTTTGATTGGTGGGCCTTCTTGCGAGAGAGAAGTATCATTAATGAGTGGAAAAGCAGTGAAAAGAGCGCTTGATAGCCTTTCGTATAAGACAATAGAAATAAACGTTGATAACAATATTACTGAAAAGCTAAAAAAAATTAACCCATGCCTCGCTTTTATCGCCTTACATGGACCTTACGGTGAAGACGGCTGCATTCAAGGCCTATTAGAAATCTTAGGTATAAAATACACCCACTCTGGAGTTATGGCTTCATCTATTGCCATGAATAAAGAAATGTCTAAACACATATTTCATTACCTCGGTATTGATACCCCAAAAGGGTACATAATTAATCGAGAAGATATATCGAAAAACAACATCAGAATTGATTATCCGTATGTCCTAAAACCAATCAACGAAGGCTCAAGTATAGGCGTGCACATAATTTCCTCGCATGAAGATTACCTAAATCTAAAAGATAATAGTTCTACTATCATGGAAAGGATGATCATAGAAGAATATGTTCCAGGTATAGAATTACAAACTGCTGTGTTACTAGATGAAGCAATCGGCACTATGGAAATACGACCAAAAAATAAATTCTATAATTACGAAGCAAAATATACAAGTGGGCTTGCAGAATACATATTTCCTGCTGAAATCCCTGATTATATATATAAAATGACCTTGGAACATGCATTGAAAATCCATCGATTTCTAGAATGCAGAACTATATCTCGTTCGGATTTTCGCTATAATCCTCAAAATGAAACTTTAAAAATGCTTGAAATTAATACACATCCTGGCCTTACTGAGTTATCATTAGTACCAAAAATTGCAAAATTAACAAAAGGAATTGGTTTTAATGAATTAGTTCAAATTATCGTTGAAACAACACAAAAATATTAAAGGTTAAGTAAATGCTGAACAATATTACTAGAAACCAAAAGAATTTTTTACGTAAGTGTGCTTTATTTATCATAATAACGCTCTTTTTTATATCAGTACTCTATAGAGTACTTGATCAAACCACAAGTCAACTTAATTATTATCTTACTTGGTATAACGATCGCTTATCCAATTTATTACTAAGTAACGGATTTTCAATTGATGAAGTAGTCATCACTGGTAACAAATTTACAAATGAAAAGGATATTTTAAATTTGATAAATAAAACACAACCAATTATATATTTATCACTTTCAAAGCTTGCTGATAGCATACAGTCCGTAAGCAAATGGATAAAATACGTAAGAATTTATAGAATTTTGCCCAATACCCTATATATCAATGTAGGCGAACATAAACCCTTTGCCCTCTGGAGTAACGATAATAAAACTTCAGTAATTAATTCTGAAGGTAAAGTGATTGCAGATAACTATCCAATAGATAACCTCGTTGTAATCACGGGACAAAATTCGTTATCAAATCTAGAATTCATTAAAAATATACTAGAAAGAAAAACTCAATTGAGCAGCCATATTTCTTCTTGTGTTTATGTAAGAAATAAAAGATGGAACGTCATACTTGATAACGTCTCTACAGTAAAACTGCCTAAAGATAACCCTTACAGAGCATGGGATTATTTAAACTATTTGCAAAGTACGACTGATTTCACTTTTAGCAACTGGAGCATAATTGATATGCGTATTGCAGATAAAATTTTTATGAGTAGGTGATCTACTGTCATTCAAACATAACACTAGTTTCTTTATGATCGCTGTTGCCAAGCGCACAATGTTAAAATTTAGTTTTTTATGCTACTTTATAATAATAACTCCAAGTAGTCTTAATGTTGTACCATCAATACTTTCTTTTTTATCGTTCTAACATCTTTTTCCTGTTACCTAAGTAGGTAATACTAAGATCCAAAAAAAGAAACATAGATTCCACCTCTATACGCTGGATAACACCGTTTTGAAAAAGAGATGTTCACTTACAATTAAAAGTAATTATAAATATTTTGTAAAAAATTACTAAAAAAACAGAAATTTCCTATGGTAAATAGTTGCTCACTCTCTAATCTGTAAAATTATCATCTTATATTACCTTGAACAACTTATAAGCGCATTTCAGCTCTAAAACCTAAGAAAGTTAGGCAAAATTAATAAAGACATAAAGGAAATATAGTCCAAAAAACTAAGCACAAGACACCAACTACATAATACTTACGCTGTTTAATCCGCACAGAAGATTAAAGAATAACTGAACACCTTTATTATCACAATAGGAAGACAAGGTTTATAAAGCAGTTTCCATTTGAATCAAACATGCTGCTAAAATTACGCAAGAGCTCTATTAGAGCAAAAGCATAAGGTCTCTCGACTCTGAAAATCTCATGTTTAGCTGCGAAAATAGATATTTATTAAAAATAACATCCTGTGATTTTTAGCTCTGATTGAAATTCTTGATATATGAGTAACTATCTTGTAGGTTATTATTATATACGTCATACAACATTCGCAGGAAAAGTAGCGGTTTATCTGCTAGTAAGCTCCTACTTTTTTTAACACCACCTTAACAGTTTTTTGAGAAATAAACTGTAAGTCTTCCTTAGTACTTGCTACGCAGCACTTCGATAGATCTAGCTTAAACCCAAATTATGCATAGCAAAAGCTTTAAATTAAGCTAATGACCTTACCAAGGTTTACTGTTGTGCTTAATTACATCAAAAAAATATCGAAGGTTACCATACAGTATAAGACAAGATTCGTCCTCTGGAAGCTCTTATTTCTAAAATAAAAGAGAAAGAGACAATAACAATACTTTTCAACTTATCCTGAAGGATAGTAATAGAGTGAAGATTCAATTAATCCACATTAAAAAAATTAGGTTTTCAGCAATTTAGTACTCCATTCCGCATGTAATAGATTTAATAGATTACCTGTTTGAAACTTATGATTACTGCTGTGTATTTTGCCCTGTTTAATTCCCTGCACTTTCCGTAACTTTTTGTAAATAGAGAAAGAGTTAAGTCTTTATCACCATACTTTTTAAAAGTAATAATAATGCCTCCATCTTTCCATCTCATTTTAAATAACTAATCTATTAACCTTATAACATAATACGGTAACAAAGCCGGTACAGCAAAAAAAATTGTATTCCCAAGCTCAGGAAAATATTATCAAGAAGTGCTCTTAGATTGTGAGACTAAAAGATTATTATCTTCTTATGATCCTATAAAGCAAATTCCATTTAGGCTTTAAAAGATTTTAAAAAATTTAAGTCTTTTATTGAACAGCAATCGTATAAGTTAAGCTAAAATTATTAGAATAATAATGTTTATTTTTATATTGACTATTGAGGTTTATTATTTTATAATTAGAACTTGAATTGTTTTAATGAGCCTGAGTTTTTTATGTATGCCTACGATAAATCAGTTAGTACGTAAAGGTAGATTAAAGTTACTCTGTAAGAAAAAGGTACCTGCCTTAGGGAAAAATAATCCTCAAAGAAAAGGTGTTTGTACTAAAGTGTATACTACAACTCCTAGAAAACCTAATTCAGCACTACGTAAAGTGGCTAGAGTAAGGATTAGTGGGTATGGTGAAGTAACAGCTTATATACCTGGTGAAGGCCATAACTTGCAGGAGCACTCAGTCGTTTTGATACGAGGTGGACGAGTTAAAGATCTACCTGGTGTACGCTATCACATAATAAGAGGTACTCTTGATCTGCGTGGTGTACAAAATCGGAAAAAGGCTCGTTCAAAATATGGTGTAAAAAAATCTAGTTAAAGTTTATGGCTCGTCGGAATAAAGCAAAAAAGAGAGAAATAAGTCCTGATTCACATTACGGTAGTGTTTTATTAATGCGTTTTATCAATATAATTATGAAATGTGGTAAAAAGTCCATTGCAGAAAAAATTGTCTATGATGCTCTATCTTCAGCTGAAAAAAAAATGAAGGAAAGCGGAATACTAATTTTTGAAACGGCAGTGGAAAATGTTACTCCCTCTATAGAAGTGCGTCCTCGTCGCATTGGCGGTGCAACTTATCAAGTACCCGTTGAGGTTAGAAAGGATAGAGCAGTCTCTTTAGCATTAAGGTGGATTGCAGAAGCAGCTTCTGCAGCTCGAAAAAAAAGTGGAAAAAATTCTGCTGACTGTTTACAAGCTGAAATTATAGATGCTTACAATAAACGCGGTGGTGCATTTAAGATGTACGAAGAAAAATATAAAATGGCTGAGGCTAATAAAGCCTTTTCCCATCTTAGCTTTTAATGTTAATTAATTAATAATAATATGGAAATCAACATATCTGAATATAGAAATATAGGTATAATGGCTCATATAGATGCTGGCAAGACTACTACAACAGAGCGTATTTTGTTTTATACTGGTAAACAAAATAGAATCGGTGAAGTGCATGATGGTGCAGCTTCTATGGATTGGATGGAGCAGGAAAAAGAGCGTGGTATTACAATCACATCCGCTGCTACAACTTGTTTCTGGAATGGTCACAAAATCAATATAATAGATACTCCCGGGCACGTTGACTTTACTATCGAAGTTGAAAGATCCCTAAGAGTTTTAGATGGTGCAGTTGCCGTATTTGATGGAGTTGCAGGAGTCGAACCTCAATCTGAAACTGTCTGGCGTCAAGCTGATAAGTATAATGTTCCTCGCATCTGTTTTATCAATAAAATGGATAGAATAGGAGCAAATTTTCATCGATGTGTTGATATGGTTAAAAACAAGCTAGGAGCAGTGCCTTTAATCATTCAGCTACCAATAGGAAATGAAAAAGATTTTAAAGGCGTAATAGATCTTGTCTCTATGAAAGCTATTATATGGGAAAAAGAAGCATTAGGTGCTAAATTTTTCTATGAAGATATTCCTTTTAGTTTGCTTAATAAGGCTCAAGAGTACCGAAGTCTTTTATTAGATACTGCAGCTGGAATGGATGATGAAGCAATGAACGTTTATTTTGAATTCAATGATTTACCGGTAGGGTTGCTGAAGAAATGCGTGAGAAGCGGGACTATTAAAGGAACATTTGTTCCGGTATTATGCGGGTCAGCTTTTAAAAATAAAGGAGTGCAGCCACTCTTAAACAGTATAGTTGATTTTCTACCTTCTCCTATTGACGTTAATGAAATTGTTGGGACTGATCCTAAGAACCAAGAGAAAAAAATTGTAATTAAGCCTTCAGAGGAGGAAAAGTTTGTGGCTCTTGCATTTAAAGTAATGACAGATAAGTTCGTGGGTAGCTTAACGTTCATTCGTATTTATTCCGGTAAATTAAAATCTAAGTCTACTGTATTGAATGCTGGAAAAAATGAAAATGAATGGATCGGCAGAATGCTGCTTATGCATGCAAACAACAGGGAAGATATAAGTGAAGCTAAGGTCGGAGATATAGTTGCTTTAGTCGGACTGAAAAAAACAATTACTGGTGACACTTTATGTTCACAAAATTTTCCTATATTATTAGAGCGTATAGAATTTCCTGAACCTGTTATTGAAATTGCTATAGAGCCTAAAACCACTTCAGATCAGGAAAAATTAGGTATTGCTTTAAGCAGATTAGTTGCAGAAGATCCTTCTTTAAGAATGTCAATAAATGCAGAAAGCGGTCAGACTATATTAAAAGGCATGGGCGAGTTGCATCTTGAAATTATTACAGATAGGGTAAAGCGTGAATTTAATGTTGATGTTAATATTGGTGCACCTCAAGTTGCATACCGTGAAACTATTACTAAATCTGTTGAAATTGATTACACTCACAAAAAACAATCTGGTGGTGCTGGTCAATTTGCTAGGGTAAAGCTTTTATTTGAACCTCTCCAAGCCGGTTCTGGATTTCAATTTGAAAGCAAAATTGTAGGTGGTGTAATTCCAAAAGAATATATCCCTAGCGTGCAAAATGGTTTAGAATTGATAAAAGAAGGCGGCATAATCTCTGGTTTTCCAGTTATTGATTTTAAGGCCACTCTTATTGATGGTGCTTTTCATGAAGTTGATTCAAGTCCTTTGGCCTTTGAGCTAGCTGCTAAAGGCGCCTTTAAGGAAATGGCAAATAAGGCTAGTCCAAAGATATTAGAGCCTATAATGAAAGTTGAAATTATTACACCTGAAGAGTATATGGGTGATATTATGGGTAACGTAAATAGTAGAAGAGGACAAGTTTCAAGCATGGAAACACATAATAATAGCGCTGTAATCCTTGCTTTAGTACCTCTTGCAAGTATGTTTGGCTATATAAATGTTTTACGTTCTATATCTCAAGGAAGAGCTCAATATAGTATGCATTTTTCTTGTTATGAACAAGTGCCACAATGTGTGGTTGACAAGTTAAAGTACAATTAAGGGCAATAATTATGGCTCAAATAGTAGAGGCATTTGGTAAGCCACATGTAAATGTGGGAACAATAGGACATGTCGACCATGGGAAAACAACGTTAACAGCTGCGATAACGAAGTATTATGGAAATTTCGTAGCATATGATCAAATAGATAAAGCACCTGAAGAGAGAAAAAGGGGAATCACAATAGCAACAGCACATGTTGAGTATGAAACAGATAAGAAACACTATGCACATGTTGACTGTCCTGGGCATGCTGATTATGTGAAAAATATGATAGTAGGTGCAGCGCAGATGGATGCAGCCATATTAGTAGTGTCTGGAGTTGATGGACCAATGCCGCAAACAAGAGAGCACATATTACTTGCAAAACAAGTTGGTGTTAAATATATCATTGTATATATAAATAAAGCTGATATAGCTGATCATGATATGATTGGTTTAGTGGAAATGGAGATCAGAGAATTGTTGAGTAAGTATGAATTTCCTGGTGACTATGTTCCTATAGTGATTGGGTCTGCATTAAAAGCGCTAGAAAGTGAAGATAGTGAATACGGAAAGAGATCAATAGAAAAATTGATGGAAAAGTTAGATGAATATGTAACGGTTCCACCAAGACCTGTGGATTTACCATTTTTAATGCTAATTGAGGATGTATTTTCAATACTGGAACGTGGAACAGTAGCAACAGGAAGGATAGAAATGGGAGAAATAAGAACAGGCGAAGAGGTAGAGATAGTAGGTTTAAAAGCGACACGAAAGGCAATATGTACAGGAGTAGAAATGTTTAAGAAGTCTCTAGATAAGGGATGTGCTGGATTAAATGTAGGAGTATTACTAAGAGGAACGAAAAGAGAAGAAGTAGAAAGGGGTCAAGTGTTGGCAAAGCCAAATTCAATAACACCGCATAAGAAGTTTAAGGCAGAAGTATACATATTAAAGCAAGAAGAGGGAGGGAGACATACACCATTTTTTGAAAATTATCAGCCGCAATTTTACATAAGAACTACAGATGTGACAGGAAGTATAAAATTGCTGAAAGGAAAAGAGATGGTAATGCCAGGAGATAATGTGAGCATAGAAGTAGAATTGCAGGTACCGGTAGCAATGGATAAGGGATTACGTTTTGCAATAAGAGAAGGTGGTAGAACTGTTGGTTCTGGTGTTGTTTCCGAAATTTTGGAGTAGAAAGTTTTAGCTATAGGAGTGTAGCTCAATTGGTAGAGCGCTGGTCTCCAAAACCAGAGGTTGTAGGTTCAATCCCTATCGCTCCTGCATTAATGTTGTATTAGAGATGTTAAAGAGTTTGAGTAATTTTTTTTGTGAGATAAAACAAGAAATAAGAAAAGTTGCCTGGGCAAAAAAACAAGAGGTACTATCATCTTTATTTGTTGTAGCAGGTGTTATACTATGCTTTTCAATTTTCTTTTGTTTAGTAGATTTTATATCTCTCTACATAATTAAAGCCTTATTTGGAATTGTTTATGGAATATAAATGGCACATCATTAAAATTAATTATGGGCATGAAAAACATGTACGTGAATTGGTAAGTAATGCTACTTATTTCAAAGAGGTGTTTATTCCTTATCAAACAACGCGCAGTTTAAAATCTGACATACAAGAATTATGCAAAATATACATATGTATGCATCTGTGTGATGAGAGTAAAAATATATTAAATCAAACATTAAAATGCTGCAGCAGCATAACTGATAATCTTGAAGCAGTTTCAGACAATGAAGTAAGTTTAAAGCGTAGAGAATTCAATAAATACAAATGGTACATCTTGAGGGTTGTTTCTAATTATGAAGAGAAAGTATGTCAACACATATTAGAAAACTCTATGAGATTAGGGGTTAGTAATTATTTTAAGGAAGTTTTTATTCCATATGAAGAACCAAATGAAGCAGAGTTAAGATCTAAAAAAACTGCTACGCGAAGGAGGTGCTTTCCTGGTTATGTTTTTTTATATGTAAATTTGTGTGACGAAGTGTTAAATTTTATCAATAATATACCAAAATCTCTTAAAGTTTATGGATTCTTAAAAAATGGTAACGTTCCCAAGGTAATTTCTGATGATGAGATTTACTTAATGTGTAATGCACTCTATAACGCTCAAGAGAAAAAAAAATCAAGTCATGGTTATGAAAAAGGAGAAAAGGTAAAGATTAATGATGGCCTTTTTCAAAATTTTATTGGTAAAGTAGATATGATTAACAATGAGAAAAAAATTATCAATGTAGAAGTGTCAATTTTAGGCAAACCAACAATAATAGAGTTGGATTTAGCGCAAGTAGAGAAAGTAGAGAATTAGCTATGAGTGTTATAATTGCTAAGATTAACTTACTAATGGAAGCAGGAAAAGCAGTTCCAGGTCCAAAAATTGCTTCAGTACTTGGTCCACGTGGCATACCACTTCCTAAGTTTTGCGAGGCTTTTAATAAAGCCACCAGTACAGCTAATGCTAATTATAAAGTAGGTGATTTAGTAACAGTGCGAATTTCCGTAAAGGATGATCGCTCCCATGATTTCACCATCAGTGGCCCACCTGTGACTTACCTGCTTAAACAAGAAGCTAAATTAAATAAAGGTTCTCGTGAGCCAGGTAAAGAATTGGTGGTCAAGTTGACTATATCTACTATAATCAAAATAGCAAGATATAAAATGATTGACATGAAAGTGGACAATGAAAACTCAGCAGTGAAAATGGTTATAGGCACTGCTAAATCTATGGGCATAGAAGTTATAGAAGGGTAAAAGTATGGGTACGCATTATGATAATCCTAAACAATGCTTAGAAAAGGTTATCGAATCTGCTCGGGCAAAGTTTAATGAATCAATTGATATTACAGTCAATTTAGGTGTAGATTCACACAGATCTGAAGAACAGGTGCGTGGTACAGTAGTTTTGCCTAGAGGTACTGGAAAAGATATTAAAGTAGCTGTTTTTG
>CACRCM010000005.1:0-30043 GCA_902646575.1 uncultured Wolbachia sp. | reverse complement strand
AATTGCAAGAGATCTTGGAATTGCATTAAATTGCTTTGGACATATTACAAAATTAAGAAGGACTATGGTAGGTAATTTTAGAGAAGCTGAGTCAGTGATAATTGAACAACTGACCAAAAAAGATAAAGTTATCCCTATCGGATCAATCCTAGAGTCAATGTTTAAAGTTGAAATTTCTACAGAAGAAGCAAGTAAAATTAGAAAAGGTCAAGTAATCGTATTAAATAATTTGCTCAAGTTAAAGAATTATGATACCTTTTGTGTGGTAATGGGTAATATACCTATTGCAATTTGTAGTTTTGCGTATGGTTATGTAAAGCCTATTCGTCTTTTTAATATTTAAAATGAGGTTTGGATGTCAATAACATCTGAAAAGAAAAGGAATTTAATAAATATATATTCAATTAAGGAAAATGATACAGGTTCATCTTTTGTACAATGTGCAATCTTAACCGAAAGGATCAGTAACTTGACTGAACACTTTAAAGTGCACAAGCATGACCATCACTCCAAGCGTGGTTTGCTTATATTAATAGGTAGAAGACGCAAGCACTTAAATTATATAAAGCGTAAATTTGGTGATAAAACCTACCAGGAGTTGATAGAGAAGTTAGGCATTAGAAAATAATTGAGGAATTCAGTATGTTTAAAATTATAAGAAAGTCAATAGAGTGGGGTAACCGTACCTTATCTTTGGAAACAGGGAAAATAGCACGTCAAGCTGATAGTTCAGTAGTTGTGAATTATGGTGATACTTGTATTTTAGTGACTGTCGTACGCAAAAAGAAAGAAGAAAATGTTGATTTTTTACCTCTAAACGTACAATTTATCGCAAAAAGCTATGCCATAGGTAGAATCCCAGGTGGTTTTTTAAAAAGAGAAGGTAAGCCATCTGATAGAGAAACTTTAATTTCAAGAGTAGTAGATAGAAGTATAAGGCCACTATTTCCAGAAGGTTTTCATGATGAAATTAGTGTAGTGTGTAATTTATTAACTTATGACACCATTAATCCTCCTGAGGTGCCAGCATTGATTGGTACTGTTGCAGCTCTTGCGATTTCTGGTGTTCCTTTTCACTTTATTATAGCTGGAGCTTTGATTGGTTGTGATGAAAATAACAACTATATACTCAATCCGTCTGCCCAAGAGATGAAAACAAGCAACTTAGATCTGTTTTTATCCGGTGACGAGCATTCAATTTTAATGGTCGAGTCAGAAATAAAGGAGCTCTCTGAAGAAAATGTTCTAAGTGCAATAAAATTTGGTCACGAACACCTCCAACCTGTTATTAAGCTTATAAAGGAGTTTGCTAACACAGTTGATAGTGAACCAGAAAAGTTCACCTCTGTTGATATATCAGACATGATACAAGATCTTGAAAAGCACAGTGAGGATTTTAAAAAAGCATATTCACAAACAGCAAAACAAGAGCGAGCTCAAATTTTAGAAGTGCTCAGAAGTGATATATTAAGTACTTTAAAGGAAGCTGGAAAGGATGAGAGACTGGTTATGCATGCAATAAAAAGCTTTGAAAGATCTTTAGTGCGTGAGATAATTAAAAAGAAAGAAACAAGAATAGATGGTCGTAAACACGATGAAATACGACAAATAGAAGTTGAAGTTGATATTTTATCTAGAACTCATGGTTCTGCGTTGTTCACAAGAGGTAATACTCAGGTGCTTGTTGTTACTGCTCTTGGTACTACACAGGATGAACAAATTGTAGATGATA
Source organism: uncultured Wolbachia sp. (assembly GCA_902646575.1). Lineage (GTDB taxonomy): Bacteria > Pseudomonadota > Alphaproteobacteria > Rickettsiales > Anaplasmataceae > Wolbachia. The sequence continues at coordinate 28,311 of CACRCM010000005.1, read as the reverse complement.
TCGAAGGTGATAGGCGTGAACATTTCATGTTGCATTACAACTTTCCTTCATTTGCTGTTGGGGAGACCTTTGCTACACGTACGCCAGGAAGGAGAGAAATCGGTCATGGTAAGCTTGCTTGGAAAGCAATTCATCCTGTCTTACCTGATAAATCTGCATTTCCTTATACAATAAGAGTAGTGTCCGAAGTTATGGAATCAGATGGTTCTTCTTCTATGGCAACAGTTTGTGGAACTTCTCTTGCTTTGATGGATACAGGTGTACCAATAAAGGCTCCCGTTGCTGGAATTGCTATGGGCCTCATTAAAGACAGAAACGAATATATAGTACTTTCTGATATATTAGGTGATGAAGATTGTCTTGGTGACATGGACTTTAAAGTAGCAGGAACTAGTGAAGGAATTACGGCACTGCAAATGGACATGAAAATTTCTGGTATAAGCTTTGAAATCGTTGAAAAATCTCTAGAACAAGCAAAAACTGGAAGGTTACATATCTTAGAAAAAATGAATGCAGTGATTTCAGAACATAGTGATGATGTAAAAAGTCATGCACCAAGAATGACATCATTTTATATAGATAAAGATAAAATTTCTTTAGCTATTGGTGCTAAAGGAAAAAATATACGAAATGTGTGTGAAAAAAGTAATGCAAAAGTTGAAATAGGAGATGATGGTAAAGTTTCTGTGTTTGCTATGAGTAGCAATGAAGCTAAAATTGCAAAAAACATGCTAATTGATTCAATAACAGAACTAGAGCAAGGTGCCATAGTTGATGCCAAAGTTATAAAAATAGATAAGTCCATTGTAGAGCTTGAACTTCTCAATGGAAGGAAAGGTAAAATGCATATAAGTGAAGTGGCAAATCAACATATAGAATCTATTGGAGATATACTTAAACACGGTGATATTTTCAGAGCATTAGTAATTGATTTTGAAAAAGGTGGATGTCCAAAATTGTCAAGACGTCGTGTTGATCAAGAAACAGGTGAGTTCTTTGAAGGTGAACTTTATAATGAGGATAAAAAGAATGGTTCAAATGAGAGAGGCTATTATAATACTCCATTTAATAAAAAATCTGGATACCGTAAACGACCTATCCGCTCTCGTTCTGGATTTGGTAACAGAAATAACAGGACGCAATTCGGTAATGATGACTCTTCACCTGGCTTCTATTAAGAATAGGATTTCTTCTATTATTTTATTAGTAATTAGTTTACTGCTGGGTAAAAGTTTCCCCAACTATACTACAATAATAGGTTTTTAAAGTCATTTACAGTCTTTCTCATATTTTCAGTCCTAAATATTGCTGATCCAGCAACTAAGATATCTGCACCTGCCTTTACTATATCAGCTGCGTTTAAGAGGCTCACTCCACCGTCTACTGAAATTTGCGTTTTGAGATCACGCTCTTGTATCATTTTTTTTACAGTAGATATCTTGCTCAGTTGTGAATGAATAAATTTCTGTCCAGCAAATCCAGGATTGACTGTCATAACTAACACAACATCCAGCTCATGTATTATGTACTCAAGAACACTAGGAGGAGTTGAAGGAACGATTGAAACTCCAACTTGAACCGTTTTTTTTCTACCATTTATATTTTTATATGACTTTATTTTTCCTATCAGTTTCTCAAGATGTATCTCTGCTTCTGCATGTACAGTAATAATATCAGCACCAGCATTTATAAAGCTTTCAATATGTCTACTCGGAGATTCAATCATCAGGTGCACGTCAAAAAGAAGACTGGTATATTTACGTATTGCAGAAATAACGCTTGGACCAATTGTAATATGTGGAACAAAATTTCCATCCATAACGTCTATGTGGATATAATCTACACCTAAGCTGCTGATTTTTTTTATCTCTTCTCCTAATTTTGCAAAATCTGCTGAAAGTATAGAAGGTGCAATTTTGATACCCATGCTCCGTTTACTAAAAAATAAAAAATAACTTATTTTTAAAACTCTGTCACCAGTTCTCGATTAATGGACTCCAAAAAAGTTAATATCACATATTCTGGTGATAAGGTCTTTTAGAAACTTATTCAAACGCCATGTTTACACAAAATACCTTGACTCCATACATGTTAAGAAGCTACTTATTATATGTAGTGTGCGCCCATAGCTCAGCTGGATAGAGCAACAGCCTTCTAAGCTGTGGGTCGTAGGTTCAAATCCTACTGGGCGCACTCTTTGTATAAATACTTTCTATAGATCTCCAAGTATTCTGTACTATATTTTCAATTAGTAATGAATGGTCTTTATTATTCTCAAGGGCTAGTTAACTTTCCAATTGAGCCATTTATCATAACCTTTACTTGATGCCGAGTAAGTATAAAACTTGTATCACGGATTATAGGTTTTGATAACAGAGAAATAGGTTTCTTTTCCAAGAGGAAAGCTATTAGCTTCGTCATCAGGAAAAATGCATTGACAATAAGCATTTTCTATTAATAATATTCAGAATGAACTTTGACAAATTTTTAAGAAGTAAATCTTTAGTTAACCTATATCATAGATTTTTTATCTTATTTATTAAAGCTAATAATATTACATACCACTTCAACTAAGTCAGTTATACATACATATCTCGGTTGAAATTTAATTCACTGGTAATTAACGGTAGAGGGACTATAATAAGTAGCTAATTTTGCAAAAATTTATTTAAGACTTAATTTAGTTATTATTGCTTCTAGAAATGCTGAAATTATAGCTTTTTTCATCTTCTAGTCTGTTTTTATTATGTTTTGGAAACTTATCATCCTTTACTCCCATAGCAGAAAAATTCATAGAAAATCATGCTTTTTTGTTTTATATAATACTTACTAAGTTCGTGACTGTGTCACATTCTTTCATGCTTTCTGAAATTGATTTTTTATCAAAAAAATCGCCTTTAGGTGTTGATGTTTGACCTAAATTTTTACACAGTTTCAGGTAAGCAGTTTTCCTTGATTACGGACAAATATTCCTATTATACACCTGACCGCTACCAAGCTTTTATGATATATTTTCCCATACATCTTGTTTTATTGAAAGTAACTATACGTTTTATCATAATTGAAACTTCTAACAGCTTAACCTTGAATTAATACAACAGTTTTTTTTAATATTCTATTACAAACTCTTGCACTACAAGATTCATTTCTACTCTCCGTGAACCTTTAATTAGAATTACATCATTATCCTGAATAATACTAGCTAAATCACTTTTCAATTGATTAGCATTATTGAAATGCATACCTCTTATATTTCCTGGTAGAATCTTATCCAATTCTAACATGAATTTGCCAACCGTATAAACTTTATCCACACTATATTCTATAATAGACTTAAGCAAATTTTTGTGAAATATTACGCTTTTACTACCAAGTTCTAGCATATCACCAAGCAGTGCCACTTTCCTTTGACTAGAATATGTACCTAAAGTTCTTATTGCAGCTTTCATTGAAGTAGGACTAGCGTTATAGGAATCATCAATTAAATATACATATTTTTCATTATATTTAGCTTTATGAACACTGCCTCTACCTTTGGTTACACTAAAATTCTCAAGTGCAATTAGTAATTTTGATAAATCAAGTCCAAGGATTTGTACAACTGCTATAACAGCCAATGCAGAATACGCAAAATGTTCACCTCTCAAGCATAAATTACAGTTTATAATTTGATCATTATTCAATCTAATTTTTAAAACTAATCCATGAACAGCTAGATTTCCAGCACACAACTCTGATTTATTACATGATTGTCTGATACGCTCGTTTACGATTGGACTTTCTGTATTCCAGTATCTAGGCGCTGGAATGAAGACAGAAGATTCATTATTTTCTATTATATCTAGCAAACAAACTGTAGCATTTTTATCTTTACCGAAGCTTACTATATTTCTATTAGCATGTGATAAAAGATAATCATAATATTTATTATCTTTGTTCAAAACTAAAGTGCCTTTAGTTTTTATACCATGCAGAATTTCCAATTTTGCTTGAGCAATATCAAATAGCGACGAAAAATTCTCAACATGCGCAGGTTCCACATTAGTAATAATTGCAATATCAGGATTACTAATCTTCGATAACTTCTTTATTTCACCAACTTTATTCATTCCCATTTCAAGAATTAAGTACTGGCAATTTTCTGGAGTTCTTAGAACTGTTAATGGTAGTCCTATATTGTTGTTTAAATTACCTTCTGTTACATAAGATACTCCATACTGCGATAAAACGGTATGTAACATGTCCTTTGTAGTAGTTTTCCCAATACTGCCTGTAATTGCAACAATCTTAGCATTAGCAAGAACGTTTCTAACGTAATACGATGCCATGTCGTGCAAAGCTTTAAAGGTATCTTGCACAATAATCAAAGGAAAATTCTTATATTTATTCTCGCTTACTATTGCAACTGTTGCTCCTTTTAAAAAGGCATCATGTAGAAAATCATGTCCATCAAAATTTTTCCCCTTGAGAGCAATAAATATATCACCTTTTTTTATACTTCTTGTGTCTGTTGAAACATTTGAGCTATGTATCCAATTATAACTACCCTCTTCTCTTCCATCAGTAGCATCGATAATATTGCTTGCATTCCACTTAAACATAATTTAGCGTTAAAAGTAAATTAAACAATAAAAGTAGCTAAGACACTAAATATTTTTAGCATGTGTATAAATAATGATTGCAATCTCTATAATTTCATCTTACTCTAAATATAGGAGTTTAAGTGTTTTTATCTATAATTAAAGTGTGTTATAACATTTAATTGTGAAAAATACTTTAGGAGTATATATGGCAGAATCAATCTGGAATAAAGTAGGTAAGTTAGTTAAAAAAGTAATAAAAATTATAAAAAACATGTCTGCTCTTCCGCTTAGAGTGCTTATTTACCCTATAAAGAAGCCAAGTGCCTCAATGAATGAAATGCAACATGATGTTAAAGTTTCATTAAAGAAAACTGCTGGTGTAAATGTACCTAAAGAAGAAAAGAAATATAGCCCTCCTATAGGAACCACGGAAGCTAGTAAGAACCTTAGTGTGCAAGTAATAAAACAGGGGAAAGGGTTAGTAATTTTTCTTGCGTCAAGGACTTTGACTGGAGATATATCCTATTTAACTGAAAAACAGCTAAATAAAATAAAAGAGCTAAATAGTAGGTATTCAAGCGTGCATATGGATAAAGAGAACAATAGAATTATGATTACAGTCGATGTTGAGGAAATTATCAGTAGTATTAGAAGTAATTCTAAATACAGCGAAAAGAGCCAAGAGGAAGTAAAACAGCTTGTTATTGATAAAATCTATGGTGAAGCTGATCGTACTCTCAAAGGCATGGCAAGAGTCGCTGGTGGGGAGTTTGTAACTCACACAGACAGGAAATTGCTATATGGTATTGGGGAAGTACTATATCAAAAAAGTAATAAATGGTTATCAAAAGCTATAAGCTATACAGAAAAGTCACCACGACAATCATTAGAAGTTATTGCAAATATAGATTTTAATATCACTGATCCTAACAATTTTCCTTATGGTAAGAAGGAAGGCATGTTTCCTATAAAATTACCACAAAGTATCGGAAAACAAGCAAGAAAATTTAGAATTAAAAGAATTGAAAGCAATCTTTCGAATCTTGAAGGTGTTTCTTCTAGTAAGGCAAGAGAACCATCTTTTATATTTAACAAGGAAAAAGAGGGAAAAAGCCGTTCTTAAAATATGAACAACAAAGGTTATGATAGCAATAATATTTTTGCCCAAATATTAAGGGGTGAGTTACCTTGCGAGAAAGTGTATGAAGATGAGGATGTATTAGCATTTTATGATAAGTATCCTGATGCACCAATTCATATTTTAGTCGTACCAAAAAACCAATATATTTCATACGATGACTTCATCCTAAAAGCTTCTACAGAAGAGATAGTGGGATTCTTTAAAACTGTAAGAGAGGTAACATACAAATATAATTTAGAAAAAACAGGATACAGGTTAGTTACTAATTACGGTGAAAATGGAGAGCAAGTTGTGCCACACTTTCATGTACATATTTTAGGTGGTAAGAGACTAGGAAAGCATGTAAATTTATAGTGTTGCTTTTTCTATATGTTTTGTTAAATGAGTGAATATTTAACTGTAGTAATTTTTATTTGTGTGTCAATGGTAGTATCCCTTGCCTTAGGTGTATTACCTATATTTTTTGCTGTAAACAAGCCGGATAGTGAAAAGCTTTCTACATATGAATGTGGTTTTAATCCTTTATCAAGAACAAGAAAAATTTTTAACATCAAATTTTACTTAGTTTCAATATTATTTATAATATTTGATTTAGAAGTTATCTTTCTTTTCCCTTGGGCTGTTTCTCTATCCAAAATAAGTTATTGTGGATTTTGGTCTATGATGATATTTCTTTCAATTCTTACTGTAGGCTTTATCTATGAGTGGTGCAAAGGCGTATTAGAATGGGAGTAAGTTTATGAAAAGTCAAATTTTATCTAATGACTATTATAGTTCTTATAAAAAAGAAGGATTTCTTATTACTAAATTTGGTAATTTAATAGATTATATAATTAATTGGGCAAGGTCTGGTTCATTATGGCCAATGACATTTGGTCTTGCATGCTGTGCAGTGGAGATGATGCACACCGCATCCAGCCGTTATGATCTTGATAGATACGGCATAATGTTTCGTGCAAGTCCAAGACAAGCGGACGTTATGATTGTTGCTGGAACATTAACCAATAAAATGGCAGCAGCATTGCGTAAGGTATATGATCAAATGGCAGATCCAAAATACGTTGTTTCTATGGGAAGTTGTGCAAATGGTGGTGGGTATTATCACTACTCTTATTCAGTAGTTCGTGGTTGTGATAAAATTGTGCCAGTTGATATATATGTTCCTGGATGTCCACCAACCGCTGAAGCGCTGCTATATGGAATGTTACGCCTACAAAATAAAATAAAACGAACTCAGAATATATAGAATGAATAAAACTGCAAAATACATACAAAAAAAGACCAAATGTGAATGTATTCAACAAGATGATGGTACTATTATAATATATTCAGCCTTAGATGATATTGAGAATCACTTGCTTTTCTTGCGTGATGATGAAAAATGCAGGTTTGAATTATTAGTTGATATTTTCGGAGTTGACTATCCAGACAGAGAAAAGCGTTTTGAATTAATATATAACTTACTTAGTGTCGTATATAATATCAGGTTACATATAAAACTTCAGTTAGATGAGAGTGATACTCCTCCAAGTATAGCGAAGATATTTAGCACAGCTTCTTGGTTTGAGCGTGAAGTGTTTGATATGTATGGAATAGAATTCTCTAATCATCCTGATTTGCGTAGGATTCTAACGGATTATGGATTTAAAGGTCACCCTATGTTAAAAGATTTCCCTCTTACTGGTTACGAAGAAGTGAAGTATGATATAGAAGCAAAAAAGGTTGTATATAATCCTATAGATTTACCGCAAGATTTTCGTATACTTAATAGCTTATCTCCTTGGGAAGGCAAAGCCACAAAAACAGATACAAAAGAGTAGAAAATGACAGCACAAAGAAAAAAAATATCTCTGATCGGTGCAGGGAATATTGGGGGAACTCTCGCTCATATGATTGCACTCAGAGAGCTTGGCAATGTTGTTCTATTTGATATTAGCGATGGAGTACCACAAGGTAAAGCGCTAGATATTGCAGAGTCATCTCCTATTGATAGGCTTAATATCAGCATTATCGGTACAAATAGGTACGAAGATATAAAAAACTCCGATGTGATTATAATAACTGCTGGTGTTGCAAGAAAACCTGGAATGAACAGAGACGATCTTCTCCAACCTAACGCTAAAGTAATGAAAGAGGCTGGTGAAAACATTAAAAAATATTCTCCAAATGCGTTTGTAATAGTGGTTACTAACCCTTTAGATGCCATGGTTTCAGTGGTACACAAGTATTCAGGCCTTTCAACTAATATGATTGTTGGAATGGCAGGAGTGCTTGATTCTGCCCGTTTTTGTTATTTTCTTGCAAGAGAACTAGATATTTCCATTGAGGATGTATCTGCTTTTGTGCTTGGAGGACATGGTGATACTATGGTACCTCTAATCAATTGCGCTTCAGTTGCTGGTATTCCTCTTACCCAAATCATCAGTATGGGCCTCATTACACAGGAAAAAGTTGATGAAATAGTTAAACGTACTCGCAATGGCGGCAAAGAAATAGTCGATTTACTTAAGTCTGGATCCGCGTATTACTCTGCTGCATCTTCAGTTATATGCATGCTCGAATCATATCTAAAAGATAGAAGGCGTATATTACCATGTGCTGCCTATCTTAATGGTGAATATGGTACAGAAGGCTTATTCGTTGGTGTTCCTATAATTATTGGAAAAAATGGAATCGAAAAAGTCTTAGAAGTTAAGATGAATAGTAATGAACAAGAAATGTTCAATAAATCTGTAAATGCAGTAAAAAAACTGATGAAATCTTTAGCTTCGTAAGCAGATTAATAATTTATAGATTTTTCTTCTCAGAGTTAAGTTTCATAAACAGCCTAGAAAAGTTATTTGTAGTTATCTCTGCTACTTTATTAGGTGATTCATTCCATAATTCCGCTAGACAATTTATAATATATTTTATCATTGCTGGTTCATTTTTTTTCCCTCTGTAAGGCTCAGGTGACAAATATGGAGCATCAGTTTCAACTAAAACAAGTTCACGTAGGACATTTTGTACAATTTCTCTGAGAGAATTAGCACTTTTAAAAGTAATAATTCCAGAAAATGAAATGTACAATCCCAAATCCATAGCTTGGTAAGCAAGCTCCTTAGAGGAAGCAAAACAGTGCACTAATCCAGTAAAAGCACCAATTTTCATTTCTGATTTTAACATATCAATCATCTCATAATCAGCATTTCTAGTATGAATAACTAAAGGTAACCCTGTTATCCTTGCTGCCTCTATGTGCGATGCAAAGTTTTTTCTCTGATTACTTTTATTATCAAGCTTATAAAAATCTAACCCAGTTTCACCGATGCTAATTACCTTTTGACTCTTAGTAAATTCAACTAATTCATCAACATGTATAAATTTGCCGTTCTCTACAGTAACATCAAGCGGATGTACACCAACAGAGGAGTAAACCTGATCATAAGATAAGGAAATTTTCAGTAGTTTAGGAATATCATCAATACTGGTACATATGTTATGTAAAATTTTTACACCACTTTGCTTTGCCCTTGAAATCACTTTTGGTATTTCATCATCTGGGAAATAAATCAAATGGCAATGAGAATCTATTATCACGAGTGCATATAAATGTCACTCAATAATAGGGATTTTTATTTGAGAAGAAAACTCTTCTATTACAGTTTTATAAACTTCTTTTTTAAAAGGTATAACATTGGCTACTAAATCATCCACATTTTGCCAATACCACTCTTTAAACTCTGAATGATCAGTACAGTTAATATTAATATCCTTATCCTCTCCATAAAATTTCATTAAAAACCATTTTTGCTTCTGACCGGAATATCTTCCGTCCCAACAAATTGGTATGAATTTCTCAGGTAAATTATAATATATCCAACCCTTATTTTTAGCTACAATCTTTACTTTATCAGTACCAACCTCTTCTAGCAACTCACGCAACGCTGCCTGCTCTAACTCTTCACCATTATCAATCCCCCCTTGTGGCATCTGCCAGTAAAAGTCATTTTCAAAGCGTTTTCCGACAAAAACGTGCCCTTGTTTATTCAATAGCATTATACCAACACAAGAACGATACTTATCTTTCTGTTTAATCACGAGTATGCTTTATTAAATAATTAATAATAATTTAATTATATTATTCAATTTTTCAATAATTCTTTTTAAAACTTCCTTTGCACCTAAACTCGAATTATCAATTTTAAGTGAACCTTCAAGTACAAATAGCCTTTTTTCTTTAATCATTTTTATAGCAAAATCTGAACCAGTGATTTTATTTACCTTATATTCCTCTTTTAGTTCAACACGCTTTATTAGTCCTTTATTACTGCGATCTAATACTACAGGAAAAATTTCTATACCCATTTTTACCTAAATTTACCATTAAGCTGTATATTTTCTGGCTATAGTGAAATCACCATCTACCAGCTCATTTACAAATATATATAGTACTTTGGTTTTATATGATATTTCAATAGTATCATTAATATATCTTCTCCAGCTGTAAAAATTTTTACCACAAATCATCAGAAACTTCAACGCTTAGTAATTTAGCAACCTCAAATTCAATGTTATCAGACGAGTTATTACATAATATCGCTGAATCAACAATCTTGCACAATTCTTTCATAGTAAGCTTATCACTACTGAAAAGCCAATTAAATAAACAAGAGCATAGCTTATAATAAATATAATGTTAGAGAAACTATCTTTATGATATATAAAAGTATATATATTGTATACGTCAAAAGTATAAATTAATCTAGTTGGTAACATCAAAAATAGTTCATTTTTAGGAATTTTGGTGTATTATCATAGGTAAATATATAATTTTAAGGTGATAAATAGTATAATGAATAATAGCATATTCAGTGATACAGAATCAATAAAGAATACAATTGTAAGTGTCATAAGTCAGAATAAAGGTCATGATATAACTACTTTTAATGTGCAAAATAAAACTGTTATTGCAAAATATATGATTATTGCATCTGGAAACTCAAATTACCACGTTAAAGCATTAGCTGAGCACATAATAAGAAGTCTCAAGCCATATGATAAAATAGACGTAGAAGGGATGAATAAAGGTAATTGGGTAGTTATGAATTTTCAAGATATAATGGTTCATATATTCAAGCCAGAAGTAAGAGAATACTATAAAATAGAGGAGTTATGGAATTAATTCACTGAGCATCTAAGTAGTTAATGTATAACTATATAAGTATAGTATTTTTATGGTTAATTTCCCAAGAAGAAAATTTACACCCCAGTGCCTTGATACTTGATACAGAAAGCTTAGTTATAGATGAACACACTATATAACTTTTTTGATAAAATTGTATGAGAAACTGGATTTCAGCATTACATCATTGGGATGACACCATTATCAATGACTCCAATAATAACGTTCACATATAAAGAATAGTATACTAGAAAAATTATGGAGCACAAATCAGAATTCTTAGATTTTATCCGCGAGAGAGGGTATTTATACCAATGTACAAACATTGAAGGGTTAGATCAACTATTATCGCAGAATAATTACATAGTCGCATATATTGGGTTTGATTGCACAGCACCTGGTCTACATGTTGGTCATCTAATTCAAGTTATGATGCTGCGTCACTTACAAAAATTTAGTTATAAGCCGATAATTTTGCTTGGGGGTGGCACAACAAAAATTGGCGATCCATCTTTTAAAGACAAGGAGAGAAGCATCTTACCCATAGAAAACATTAAACAAAATACATCTAATATAAGGAAGATATTAGAAAAAATGGTGTCTTTTAATGACAGCAAGACTGGTGCAGTGATCGTAAATAACGCAGATTGGTTAGATAGCATAAAGTACATAGATTTTTTATGTGATATAGGAGCATATTTTTCTGTAAATCGTATGCTAAATTTTGACAGTATAAGAATTAGGCTTGATAGAGAGCAAAATCTAAGTTTTTCAGAGTTTAATTACATGCTACTGCAAGCCTATGATTTTGTTGAATTGAATAAAAAATACAACTGTCGTCTGCAGATTGGAGGATCGGATCAGTGGGGAAATATAGTAAATGGAATTGAACTTGGCAAAAAATTAAACCTACCTGAGTTGTTTGGTCTTACCACTCCTCTTCTACTAAATTCTCAAGGAGTAAAAATGGGCAAAACAAAAAGTGGAGCAGTATGGCTTGATGATAATATGCTAAAACCTTATGACTATTGGCAATATTTTCGTAATGTTGATGATCAAGATATAGGACGTCTTTTGAGATTGCTCACTGATATACCAATTGATGAGATTAAAAAATTAGAATCTTTGAAAGGTAAGGAAATAAACGAAGCAAAAAAAGTTCTGGCAACGGAAGCTGTAAAAATATGCCATGGTGAAACAGAAGCAGAACTTGCACAATCTGCTGCAGTCTCTGCCTTTGAAAATGGAAACAGTTCACTACTTTCTGAATATACCATAACAAAAGAACAGGTTGCAAATGGCATATCCTTAGTAGATCTACTGAACAACACCAGTCTTGAATCTTCAAAAGGTGCTGCAAAGCGTTTAATACAGGGCAATGGATGCAAAATTAATGATCATACTATTAATGATATTAACTATATGATAAATTCTGAAAACTTCAAAAGTCAGTCATTCATTAAACTATCCGCAGGAAGGAAACGTCATGTTAAGATTATAGTAAATAAAGTTAAAAAATGAAATTTCATATAAATGAGAAATTATGTATAAAAATAACTGAGAGAATACTAGAAAGTAAAATTTGTTATGTATAACTCCAAACAAAAATGCGAGAGTCAATGTTTTTGTATTAAGTAGGATATTTAGCTCACGCAGAAAAAAATTTCAGAGTTATTTGGCATGTAATTTTAGGCTATTTTACTGAACATACAAAGAATATATTTAAACTCAGTAAACTATAGGAGAAAGCAGTTATTTCCAAAATAGAAATAACTGTGCTTTTAATAGTAAAAGTCATCTTACACAATTTTGTAATTTAGAAGTGTAAGTTTCATAGTGTAGATTTTATTAAAAATTACAGATATTTATGCTAAATGCTTCTGCCAATTGCAGTTTAACTTCAGAAATAACAAAACAGTTTTACTCAAAAATATAAAATAAATCATATTGAATAATTCATAAGTTAGCTGTTAAAGTTGACATATTCAAGAGTTAGTCACAAAAAGCTATTTGTAGGTCTTACTACATAAACTTCTAACGGCAAGATTTTAAAAAATGGCGTAAATATTTTTTAAAATTATTTAACTGAAGTGGAATTAAGTTAAACCATATTATTTAGATATATCTAAACTGTGCTGAGCTATAAATAAAAAAAACAAGCGTTAAAAAAATATGAATGCAAAATCTGGTTGTCAAGTTGAACGCATTTTTACTATTAATGATTAAAAATTGCTCAAAGAGCCAGAAGAATCAAATGCTAAAGTCACTAAAATTCTAGCTAAAAAGAAATTTACAAGATACCGAACCATTCAAAGATCAGCTGATGAATCTGACTTTAGAAACTGACTAAAGCAAGCAAAGACAAAACTGACAATAAAAGAAATGGCCATGTTAAAGTGATGGCAGATTAGCCTTTGAAGCAAGAAGGTAAACTTTCTCTCTACTTTTTCTGGGTAAGATCAAGTATAACTACGCCAGCGTTTCAGTTATCTGAGTACTAAAACACCAACGTCAAGTTAGCGAATTTGAAGTTATTTATTTCTTAAGAAACAGAAAGATCTTATATTACAGCTATTAAAACTAGAAAAGTCAAACATTATCTCTGGAAGATTTCTAAAATAACGGCTCTACAGCATTTTATTTTTCCCTGACCTAAATGTTCTTTTTATTTTTTTTTTGAGAGCCTTTGTAAATCCTTTTTACCAACATTTTCTAGAGATTTAACCTTATACCTTTTTCAGTTCTACCTGATATCTTTTAATCTCATTTAGCATCTATTAAAACAACTGTTTTTTGTACCTGAAATATGAAGTTTAGCAGTACGTTCAATTAATATTCTATCTTTCCTATTTTTAATTTTCCTAATATCAATTTTTCTGTTAGCTCTTTAATAGATTCATTCTTATTTCAACTAGCCCATTTAAAACATTCTAAGATTTCCTTGTTAAAGGTTATTTTGCTTTTAAAGTTAGCGTAAGTTTTACTAAAGTCTCTATTAAAAAGATTATACAACATTTTTCTAAATTTTTCAATAAAGGAAGTCGCTAATATATAAGATTACTATTTAGTGCTACACATCAACTCAGTATATAAATCTTTAACTACAGCTTCAGCACATTCTTTTTGAATGATTATACTGATTTTGATTTCAGATGCTGTGATAGCAAGTACTTCTATGTTTTTTTCGCTTAAGACCTTGAGTATACGATCCATCACTTCAGCATTAGACATAACACTAATACCAATTATTGAAATTCTAGCTATATTGCTGTTTATAACATGATTCTCATTTTTGCTCAGTAATTCTTTCATTAAATCGATATCAAACTCGGGAATCACAAAACCTGACCCGTGTATCATATTAATTTTCATGTTTGTCCTTACCATATCCTTTAAAATATGTAAGGTACTTGCAAGGTTAGCAAAAGTCACAAGAACTTCATCAGTACTGCAAGTTATTCCAGTAATTATATACCTCTCTAGCACATCTTTTTCGTGCAGTACTACAGTCCCTTCTACTTTTTTAAAAGTAGATAGCACTTGTATTTTAATGTTATGTTTCATTGCAAGCTGTACTGAACGATTATGCAGTATTTTAGCACCAGATAACGACATCTCCAACATTTCATCGTAAGAAACAAACTTAAGCTTATGTGCTTTTGGAACAATCTTTGGATTAGCTGTATATATTCCATCGATATCAGTAAAAATCTCACAAACCTTAACATTAAAAGCTACTGCAAGGGCAACTGCTGTTATATCAGAGCCTCCTCTGCCAAAAGTAGTGATTCTATTACCATGTATGCCCTGAAAACCAGCAATAATTGCAACAGTGTAACCTTCGGCAAAAGATTTTTCCAAAAGATCGATCTTTATTGTTTTTATTTTAGACTCAGAATGAAAATCATCAGTCATAATTGGTAACTGCCAAGCAAGCCAAGATTTAGCGTTCACTCCAATAGATTGAAGAGTGATTGCTAATAGGCCACAAGAAATTTGCTCTCCTGCTGAAAGTAGAACATCATATTCTGATAGTTCTCCTCTACAGCTTAAATTTGAGATTTGTCTAGCCTGAAAGGCCATTTGGTCAGTTAATCCTGCAACAGCAGAAACAACAACGACTACATTGCAACCTTTCTCAACATCTTTTTTTATTAAGTTTGCAACTCGATTTAAGTCAGTTAATGAAGTCCCACCAAATTTTTTTATGATTATGTTACCCATGGCTACAATATAACTTTCCTCTGGAGAAAAATATAGTTCTTATAGGGAAAATTTATGATAAGAACAATTCTTAAAGATCACTTAGAAAAAAAAGAGATCAATGAAATAGTTGACTAACCTAGAAATATGAATTTATAACTAGTAAACTTGCGGGTGTAGTGCATAGTCTTATATAAAAAGAGTTTAAGTAAGAATAAATATCGCACTTTAAAGTGGTTATTTTTGATGTTTGATATTCAGAAAGAGAATGTAGTAAACTCTAGTATTGGAAGTACTCAGGAAAAGTTCAATGCACAATACCGCAAATTATCGTTGGGATACCATTCAGGTAAAAATCAAAACAATAAAGAACCAAAGCAGAAATTTAAGGTTACTTTATCAAATAATCTTATTCTTAAAGAATTCATAATAAAGCCGTTGGAAAAGGATCATGATAAAAAATAATTTAGTAAAAGAGTTATGTGGTAAATTATTCAATCATGATTACAAGGAATTACAAAACATCTAGACAACGAAAGAGCAAAAGTAAATGCCTTTCTTTAATAAGAAGCAGTCAATTAATAATAGTTATATGCTTGCTCCAAGTGTTCTGCTTACTTACTTCCTTTTAGGAAGGATTCTGTGATTCTCCTTATCTATTGAATTTTTTATAAGCAATGGTGTTACTTATAATCTACCCATAGCAGTATATTTTTTTTGCTTTCTCATCAGCAAGTTTCGTTTTGAATTCAATTATTAAGAGCATTTATGTTCAAAACAGAAAAATTTTAACCAGGTTAATTGTCTTTTATTGTTAGTTAACTTTGATCAAAGAATGCAAAAATTTTTTGAAAAGTGATAAAACCAGTAGCTAAAAAATTCATTATCTTAGGCAAAGTAATTTTACATCTTTAGTGTTTTATGATGTGAGATTAAATTCAGCTATTAATGGTTTTGTTTCGCCAGCTCCACTTAAGTATCTAATTTGCTACTTTTATTGTCATTCACACTTTTAGTTATTGTTTCACTTGTTTTAAGTGGATGCAGTTAATTACATTCTCAAAAAGACAGCTGTAAATTTAATTGAGGAACAGTTTCAAGGTAGTAATTTACTTGTAAAAGCTGATAAAAAATTATCAAATAGCATCTACTATAAGAAATAGAGATTATTTTCTAAGCTGTAAATTATCGCTTACGTAAAATCATAGAAGTTCTCCATAGCAAAATCTCTGGCCAAAAATAATGAACCACAAATTAATATGGTTTTAATATTTTGAACAGAAGTTTTTAGTATGTGATTTAATATAGCATCACTAATTGACTCACATTCGATAGCATTTATTCCTATATTATTGGCTTTCCCTCTAATTAAACCCGTACTTATTGCTTTAGGTTCAGATTTTACACAAACCACACATAATAGCTTAATATATGGTTTTAAATATTCTAAAAACTCTTCCACACTTCTGTTACGTGTAATACCGAAAATTACATAGATACCTTCAACAAAATTATCTTTTATCCACTCAGCTAATACTCTTGCACCATCGTTATTATGTGCACCATCTAAAAATAATTGCCAATCTCTCGGTAACAAAGAAACTAAATTGCCTTCTTTTATAAGTTCTAGTCGTCCAGGCCAATAGGTGTGTTGCAGCCCTAAAGTAATATCCTCTTTCCCAATATCAAGCCCGTACTTTCCACTCAAAATGCTACATGCTGCAATAGCATTTCCTGCATTAATTATTTGATGGTTACCATTTAAAGATGGCAAAGGAAACTTTACTGATTGAATAGTTGATTGAAAAATCATTTTGCTATTCTGTTTTTTACAACTCCACTCAAGGCCACCTCTAAATAAAGGGGATCTATTGTTTATTGCACAACGTTCTAGCGTATTCATTATAGATTTCTCCTGTGGGGCTATTACACAAGGAACATCACATTTCATTATTCCAGCTTTTTCACTTGCTATGATCTCTAAAGTAGGGCCAAGATATTCCGTATGATCAAGCGCAATGGAAGTAATGATCGTTAAAATTGGATTATTTACAACATTTGTTGCATCTAGTCTTCCACCTATGCCTACCTCAATTAAAGTAATATCGGCTTCATGGCGAGAAAAGACTAAAAAAGCTGCAATAGTTATAGCTTCAAACAAAGTGATAGATTGATCTGTAATTACACTGCGACACTCTTCTAACAAACTATGTAATTCATTGTCGTCGATATAACTACCTGCAACAACTATCCTTTCATTAAAATTTACTAAATGCGGAGAAGTATATGCATGTACCTTGTACCTTGCTGCTTGCAGCATGTACCTTATAAAAGATAATGTTGAACCTTTCCCATTAGTTCCAGCTATGTGAATTACTGGAGGCATTTTTTTCTCAGGGTTTCCTAACTTATTTAGGAAACTTTTTATGCGCTCAAGGGTAAAATTCCTTGTTCTGCTACCAAGCGGCTTGGGCCAATGAGGCATGTATATCATATAGATTGTTATTGCATTTTAATTCATTTATAACACTTATTATAACATGTATATCAATTTTCTCACTGAATTAGCGTTGATTAATAGAAATACTTATACCATTTATTACACCATCAATTATTAATCAGGAATTATCATCCTTAGCAACTTTAAAATCAGTATTCATAAATTTTTTGTTGCTGTAAGAAAACCTTGTATTAATCAAACAAGTTTTACCATCAACTACTCTAGCTAATTAGAGTCATCTCGCTATCATTCATGTACTTATACAAGATTTTAGTACACAAACTCATAAGATACATTTCATATTCTATAAAAAAACTTCCTCTTTTTTTTAAGTAATCAAAGTCGAATGTTTCCCCATAATAAACTAGGGTATTTTTTTTGGTTAACATTATTTCAAATGATTTCCTGAAGTTTTTTATATACTTATTCTCGATTTTTTTATTTCCCTTCATAAAGGTGCCACCACTGTTGCTTTATAGAATACACAAAAATTTCATGATCTACATAGTTAACATAGCTCTTAAAGAAACGGCAGTGGAAACAATAACGATTAAAATTTTAATAAAATCTATAAAATATATTTATTGATTATGACACTTAGGACACAAAATTTAATAAAGGTCAGATATAGTTAATTTTATTGATAATTATAAATATATCTATAGACACGACTTATAAAAACTAATTATACTTCATGAGAATCTGTTCTATATGTTATTAGTTGAGTTAAGTTTCCCGAGCGATAATTTTTAGTCAAGGGAATTACCTCTATTGATTTTATTAGAGTTAATATGTGATGCCCACCTTAACTTCAGGTCTCAGGAATCTACTAAGACTGACGATAGATACGGATTCTACTCAGTTAGTTAGATTTATGCTCTACCAACACAAAGAACAAGATATTTTCCTCTGTTCACCTAGCAATATATTTCAGGTTGTAATCAATGTTGAGAAGTATCCTGATTTTATTCCTTGGTGCAAAGCTGTTTGCATAAAAAAAAAAATCATAACCAGATAGTTGTAGATTTACTAGCAGCTTTTCATCATATCAAAGGCAGTTATACATCAGAAGTAACCTTTCTTTCCCCAAGCAAAACAAATGAAGGTTGGGTAAAAGTCGTATCATCAAATGGAATATTTAAATGTTTATACAACGAGTGGAAATTTATTTTTATAGATGAAAATAAAACTATGGTGAAATTTTATATAGAATTTGAGTTCAAGTCTAGCTTACTTTCAACTTTGTTAAACTCAGTATATAAATATACACAAAGCAAAATAATTGCTGCATTCAAGGATAGAGTTAAAAGCCTTGCTAACTAAAAGTTAGCTTGACATTATTTATGTAAACGTATAGTTTTTTAATCAGTTAATATTTATACTGCAATGATCTTTAGGCTGATGTTTTTTGCATTAATTTTCATAAGTATTAATTCTTATGCGGTTGTTAAGGAAGGTTTATCCGATGATCAGCATACTCAAAAAACTAGTGAGATAACACCAAAGGAGCTGCTATCACCTTTACCTGACGATAAATTATTAGGAGACCCAAAAGCACCAATTTTAATGATTGAATATGCTTCACTTACTTGCTATCACTGTTATCTTTTCCATAAAGAAGTTTTTCCTAAAATTAAAAAGAAATACATAGATACAGGAAAAATGTTATATATATTTCGTCATTTCCCTATGGATTATAGGGGATTAAAAGCTGCAATGCTAAGTCATTGTTACGAAAGAACAGAAGACTATTTTAACTTTAATAAAGCTGTTTTTAATTTAATAGATTCATGGAACTACTCTAATTTAAGTGACTTGACTGTATTACAAAAAGTTGCTGCACTAAGTAATTTAAAGCAAGACACATTCAACCAATGCATCAATGATAGGAAAATAATGGATAAAGTCATAAACGATAAGTCACTAGCAATCAATAAACTTGGCGTCACAGGTACTCCAATATTTTTTATCAAGCTTAACAACGATAAATCATATGTAGAACATAACAAAATTAAACATGAAGGATATAAAACACTAGAGTACTTAGCTAATATAATAGACGGCTATGTGAAAAAGCTATAGTGAAACAATACCACTGTAGCTTATCACATAAAAGACCACTATGCTATACTATCGTTTTTCATCACTGCTTGCTGTTTTTTGCGCTCAAACTCTCTTTTTTTACTGTGCCAGGCATAGTAATACATAGCAATTTTATTTTCTATCAACATTATAGTTCCATCATAAAATTGAACCATATCCATAACTTTCTTCTGAGCTTCATCAAAACGTTCCCTATATTTCTCACGATAAGCTGGGTTGTGCAGTAATGCAACCCCTTCGTCTTTATTGGATTTTTTATTTAACGATTCAACTTCACCAGCAATATTATAAGACATATACCCCTCTAATTGATATAAAAATTATCTTTTAATAAAGAGAAATGCTTGTAAGCAGCCCCTTTAATTCTAGTGTACAACAATTGACCAACTGTTATACTAGTTAATTATAATATTATATATAATAATTTTTGTCACTTAAAATTTTACGCTGTAAAATAGTAACCCAAGGTAAATATTTTTACTATCTCAAGCTAGTATATGTATTCTACATAAGTTAAATTTTTAGTACGAAATATGGCACGTAATAACTCCAGCACTAAATTATCATACATAAGAGACTTATTTGTAAAGGAATGCAAAAAAATAGAGGAGTATTGTATACTTGAAAATAAGAAACATATTCAAATTAGTGCTGAAGAAGGGAAGTTACTTAGTTTATTTATAAAAATTCACAGAGTAAGAAGTATCGTTGAAATTGGTACGTTATACGGTTATTCATCAATTTGTATGGCAAAAGCTATGCCTGAGTACGGCCATGTATACACAGTAGAGAATAACCACAAGCACTCAAGTATAGCAAGGAAAAATTTTAGTGCTTTTAATCTGAATAACAAAATTACTTTAATGGAAGGCAGCGCATCGGAAAAATTGAATGAGTTATCAACACAAGCACCATTTGACATGATATTCATCGATGCTAACAAGAGTGATTATCCTAAATACTTAGATTGGGCAGAGCTACATATTAAACAAGATGGACTGATCATTGCTGATAATACTCTATTGTTTAACACGATATTTTTGGAATTACCTCCAAAAAAAGTATCAGAAAAATCATGGTATGCTATGAGAGAATTTAATTATCGTCTGTCAGACGAAAAAAAGTATTACTCTGTGTTGATTCCAACTGATGAAGGAATGACTGTAGCTTTAAAGCTGACATAAGTTAGAAATCAAGATCGGCATAATGTTTAGGAGGAGTTAATCCAAGAACTCTCTCTAATAACATGCCACGAAAACAAGGTCTCGATTTAACAATAGAGTACCATTCTTTTAAAATTTTACTTTTTTCCCATGGAAAGCTATTTACATAATCCATCACAGAAATATGTGACGCTAAAGTGATATCGGCTAAAGTGAACTTATTAGTTGCAAGCCAAACATTTTTGCTAATTAAGTGTTCAATATATTCTATATGACAAGATAGGTTGTGCTTAGCTGCATGAAGAAACCTAGAGTCAGGACTATGGTTAGTTATCACTTTCTCATTTATGATGTACTTAGTAACTTCATTATAAAATTTATTGTCAAACCAGCTAATTAAAGCTCGTATTTTGGACTTAATAGCAGCAGAAGAATCCAACAGTTTAATACTGCTGTTATAAGTTTCCTCTAGATATTCACAAATAGCATTGCTGTCTGCTATGGTAAAATTATTGTCTACAAGGACTGGCACTTGTCCAGTTGGGTTAATCTTCATAAATTCATTACGTTTTTCCCATGGATTTTCATATATTAAATCACAACTTAACTTTTTTTCTTTAAGTAGTGCTCTAACTTTTCGTGAAAATGGGCAAAGAGGAAAATAATATAAAATCATAAACTTCCCATTTTGCTGTCTCCCTTCCATTCACTATTCCAGTGCAGTTCCGCTGTCATATACTTAGATGATATAAATAAGCACTGAAATGACATAGATAGATATTGGAGTAACCATCTTATGGTGACGTGCATAACAAACTAACCTTTTATCTACTTTAAAGTAGAATTATAAAAAATTTAATACATTAAACTATAGAGCTAATATAGAATATAGCTTGTCAAATAAAAAAAAAAGTATAATATTTTACAAGGTATGCAGGCAAAAACTCTGTAACTTGGTCAGATCAGGAATGAAGCAGCCATATCAGGATCTTTTTTGGGTTGCATACCTATTTCATTATTTTTGGTTTAGTTAAAGGCTATGAATATAGCATTAAAATATCGTCCTGGCAGCTTCAAAGCCTTGATAGGCCAAGATGTATTGGTACGTATATTAAAAAACGCCTTTACTCTTAACAAAATCCCACAATCTATACTACTCTCTGGCAGTAGTGGAGTTGGTAAAACTACAACAGCAAGAATAATAGCCCTATGTTTGAATTGTTCTTTAGGACCAACTTTTGAACCTTGTGGATTATGTGAAAATTGCTTAGCAATAAAAAACTCAAATCATCCAGACGTGATTGAAATCGATGCAGCAAGTCATACTAGCATTGAAGATATTAAAGTAATATTAGAAAATATTTGTTACTTACCCATAAGTTCCAAATTCAAAATATATATTATAGATGAAGTGCACATGTTATCGGGCAGTGCATTTAATGCATTACTTAAAACCTTAGAAGAGCCACCATCTAACGTAAAGTTTATTTTAGCAACTACAGAAATAAAAAAGATACCAACAACTATTATTGCACGTTGTCAAAGGTTTGATTTGTATAAAATACCTGCTACTAAAATAGTAGGACGCTTGAATGACATTGCGCAAAAAGAGAATTATTTAATTGAAAATAGAGCATTAGAGTTAATTGCACACCATTGTAGCAATTCAATGCGTAACGCCTTATTTCTGATGAATCAAGCGATGTTATATAGTAAAGATGGTTCAATATCTACTGAGGATGTAACAGAAATACTTGGTTTAGTAGATGAAGGTATTATATTTGATTTAATGGAAGCAGTATTAGATAGCGATTTATGGAAGGCTTTATTGGTGTTTGACAAGGCAGCAAAGACAGCAAATCCACTTAGTATCTTCGAAAGTCTATTGCAAACAATCCAATTAATATGCCGTTTTTTGATTACAAAAGAGGTCGACAGTTCAGTGCTAGAACATGGAAAAGATAGAATAAAAAACTTAAGTGCAAAGAAATCTCTAATATTTTTCTCAAGATTATGGAAGGTGTTGCTCAAGGGAATTCAAGCTATAAAAGTTTCGTCATGTAATGATATTGCCGCTGAAATGATGCTAATCAGCCTTTGTTATCTCTCTGATTTGCCTTCTCCTGAACAAGTGATCAGAAAAATTCTTGCGCAGAATACATGGCAAAGAGATATCTATAATATAGGAAATACACAACAAGAAAATTATGATTTTAATAAAATTCTGCAACTATTACAACAGGATAACCAAGTTTATCTTTACAAGCAACTATGTAGCAATTTACAATTAGTAGATTGCAAGCCTGGACATTTAAGATTAAAGGCTGTATCTCAATTAGATAGTAACTTTTGTAATGATTTAAAAAACTACTTAGATCAGATAACTCAACAACAATGGTTAGTTACAGTTGATGTAGGTTATATAAACAGAGAAATAAGTAACTTAAATCATGTACCTACAGTCAAAGGTATACTTGATACGTTTAAGGGTGCAAAGATAGTTAATATAGAAAGTAAGGAGTAAATTGTGGATTTTAGTCAAATAATGAAGCAAGCACAAGAAATGCAAAAAAAACTTGTAGAAGCTCAAGAAAAATATGTTGGGAAAGAATTTCAAGGTATTTCTGGTGGTGGCAAAGTTTCTGTGTTAGTAGAAGTTGTAAAAATAGGTAGCTATAAAGCTAAGAAAATAAACATAGACTTAGAATTTATAAAAAATGAGGAGAAAGACATAGTAGAGGACTTAGTAGTAGCAGCGTTCAACGATGCCATTAAAAAAGCAGAAGCAGATATGACGAATGCAACCTCTGATCTTGCAAGTATGATGGGTCTACCCTCTGGATTTAAGCTTCCTTTTTAAAGTTTTTCCGTATTACTGATTAAGTCTCTGATATTTCTAGTGTTTACCATTGTTTTTACATAATGCACCTATCATACTATCATACAAAAGTAAGTAGTACTTACAGCAGTAAAAAATAATGCAAAGAGTCAAAAGAGAATACTTAGGATAAAAAGTTACATAATTTCATTTTCATTAACTAAATCTTTACCTTCTTCCAAAAATTAGTTTAAATGCCAAGCATTTTGTGTTATCAAGTTAGTACTTGACTTAACTTTAGCTTTTATTAAAATTGCTAAAGTGAAATTTTAATTTTTTTTGACGAGGATAACTATGCATTATAAAAAGTTTTTTTCAGCAACCGCTTTAGTGACGTTGCTAAGTTTATCAAACGCTGCTTTTTCAAATCCTGTTGGTCCAATAGCTGATGAAGAAACTAGTTGCTATATTCGCTTACAGTACAACAGTGAGTTTTTACCTTTTAAAACAGAGGTTGATGGTGTTACAGGTGCTAAAAAGAAGAATGCAGATACTAATGTAACTACTGACCTTTATAAAGCTTCTTTTATGGCTGGTGGTAGTGCTTTCGGTTATAAAATGGACGATATCAGAGTTGATATTGAAGGTCTTTACTCACAGCTAAGCAGGGATACGTTTGAAACAGCTCCTGCTCCAGCAATTGCAGATAATCTAAATGCACTTTCAGGATTAGTTAATGTATATTATGATGTAGTAATTGAAGATATGCCTGTTATTCCATATGTTGGCATTGGTGTTGGTGCAGCATATCTCAGCAATCCTCTAGCAATAAAAGTTACAGGTGATAAGGAATATGGATTTGGCTTTGCTTACCAAGCAAAAGCTGGTGTCAGTTATGATGTAACTCCAGAAGTCAAACTTTTTGCCGGAGCTCGCTACTTTGGTTCTTATGGTGCTAAGTTTGATAAACCAGTTGTTGAAAGTGGTCAGCAACCTACTAAAGATGGAATCAAAGTTCTTTACAGCACTGTTGGCGCAGAAGCTGGATTGATGTTTAACTTCTAGCCTATTTTGTAACTCTTCTTTTTGTCCCGGTTTTGTCATTCGAGTAGCTGGTGCTAGGACTTAGAAAAAAGAAATGTGAATTCCAGTGTTTTTGGACACTGGAACAACAGCATTTTACTATACATACTATACTTCAGTTTATATAGCATAACTAACAACTAATATTGAAGTCTACAAAGTTTCCAATCAGGCGTAAAGCAATAAGCTACACTTTTTTCAAATAAAAACTTGAATTTTTGCTAAAAATCATCTATACTATATAGATAGAGTTTTAGTTTAGGTTGTTATGTTAGTCTCGGCATTGAATTTATGTATTAACGGTAGCACTAGTCTAATGCAATATATTGCTGAGGTACAAAAATTTCCTATGCTTTCCCAAGAAGAAGAAACACGATTAGCAAAAAACTGGCACCAATACAAGAATATTTCTTCTGCTCATAAGTTAATTACTAGTCATTTGAATTTAGTAGTAAAAATTGCAATGAAGTTCAAAAATTATGGGCTATTACTGATGGACTTGATCATGGAAGGAAATATAGGTTTAATGCATGCAGTGAAAAAGTTTGATCCTAACTTAGGGTTCCGCTTTTCAACTTATGCGGTATGGTGGATTGAAGCTTCAATAAAAGATTTTATATTGAAATCTTGGTCGTTCATAAAAATAGGCACAACGCAAGCACAAAGAAAGTTATTTTTTAGTTTGCGTAAAATAAAGAAAAGAATTTTGCAATATACAAACAGAGAAACCTTAAGCAACGAAGAAATAAAAGCAATATCTAATGAACTTGCTGTATCTGAAGGGGATGTTATACAGATGAGTTACCGTTTAGCTTATAAGGATCAGTCACTAAATAATTGCCTAAAAGTAGGTGATGGTTCTAAAAAAGAGCTGCAAGATATGATTCCTTGTAATTCTATTAGTCAAGAAGTAACTTATCAGAATAATGAAGAAAAAGAATTAAAAGAAACAATTCTAAACAATGCATTAGCAAACCTTAACGAAAGATCAAGAGACATCTTTATTAGCAGATATTTGTCTGAAAACACTCAAACTCTAGATGAACTTGGTAAAAAGTATAATGTTTCAAGGGAAAGGATAAGACAGTTAGCTGAACAAGCAATGAGCAAGGTAAAACAACATATACAATCAGAGAGTTTAAAACTTAACTTATATGCGTAGTTTTTTCATGTTATTGATATTTTTCTCAACAAGCGCTCTTGCATCAGTTAATAGTGTGCAGTTAAAGGAAAAGTATAAAGATTGGTTCGTGTACACCGCATTAGAAGATGGAGAAAAAGTGTGTTATATTATATCTTATCCTAAGAAAAAAAGCGAACATTATACAACTACTCGCAAGCCATATGTAATGGTTAGTTACGTCAGTAAAAAAGTAGATGAAGTGAGCGTCACTTCTGGCTTCCAGTATGATAAAGAGCCTGTAATTCTCAACGTCGATAGAAAAGTTGAATATATGTTGCCCATAATACAGGGAAATTTTGCATGGGCAGAGCATACAAAAACAGATCAGGATCTAATCCTCAAAATGAAGCAAGGATTATCGATGGTAGTTAGTGGGAAAATAAAGGCAACAACTATTGATGATACTTATTCTCTACTTGGTTTTCAAAAGGCATATCAAAAAATGCATGGTTCGTGTCACACGAAATAAATTATATTTATTTAACTTATGTAAACAAAGCTTGATAAACGTTTCCTATTATATCATCACAAATAACTATCTTTTCTTCACCTGTATCCATATCTCTAATTTTTAAAGTTTTACTACTCAATTCTTCATTACCGAAAATAACTGCAACTTTAGCATTTGCTTGACTTGCTTTTCTCATACGGCTTTTAAGCGTTCCACTATATTCATGGATTACGTATAAACCACTTCTGCGTAATTTATTTGCAAGCATTAAAGCATATTCTTCAGCTTCCCCGCCAATAGGGACTAGATAAGCAGGTCTCTCCTCTTTTGTAGAGTAATTAATTAATTCCATTATGCGCTCAATACCTCCAGCAAATCCTATTGCTGGAGTGTATTTTTCACCTACTGAAGACATCAGATTATCATACCTTCCCCCTGCAAATACTGTTCCTTGGCTACCCAAATTTTCTGTAACAAATTCAAATACTGTATGGCAATAATAATCTAATCCCCGAACTAATTTACTGTTTACGGTGTAAGGTATATCAAGAATTGTTAATCCATTTAATATTTGATCAAAAAAATATGAGGACCATTTTGTATAATGATCACTGATTTTAGGTGCA
This sequence comes from uncultured Wolbachia sp., assembly GCA_902646575.1. GTDB lineage: Bacteria > Pseudomonadota > Alphaproteobacteria > Rickettsiales > Anaplasmataceae > Wolbachia. The sequence goes on along the minus strand of CACRCM010000005.1, from coordinate 1,293 downwards.
CCAGAGATTATTTCTTTATCTTTCTTGTCCTTAGAATCTAATATTCTGAGTGGGTTTTTAATTAATCTATTTTTGCTATCTTCTGATAAGTCATTTTGAAACTTTTTAAAATATGATACCAAAGCTTCTCTATATTTTGGCATTGTTTCATTACTACCTAAAGAGTTAATTTCTAGCCTTAAATTCTTATCAAGACCAAATTCAGTTAACAGATGTTGAGCAAGTGATATCAATTCAACATCAGTTTTCGGGTCTTCTACACCAAAAACTTCAAAATTTATTTGGTGAAACTGCCTTTGCCTTCCCTTTTGTGGTCTCTCATACCGGAATGCAGGTCCTGTTGAAAACAATTTTATCGGCGTTTGCAGTTTTTTTTCAATCAATAGCCTGACAACTGCAGCAGTAAACTCAGGACGCAAAGTTATGCTCTTTCCTCCTTTATCATTAAAGGTATACATCTCTTTATCGATGATATCTGAACTATCACCTAAAGTCTTTGTGAAGACTTCTGTATATTCAAATATTGGAGTTTGAGCAGGCAAAAAGCCATATAAATTTGAAATCCTGTTTGCTGTTTGTTCTATATATTTAAATTTATACCACTCGTCAAACAGTAGATCTTTTGTTCCTCTAACTAGTTGAGTAGTCATAGTATAGTATCTATGCCCAAAATTTCCGGTATGTGGTAGCACAACATGTTTTGTATCCCCTGCTTAAGAGTAATTGCAGCACTTGGACATCCAGAGCATGCTCCTTGTAGCTCAACATAAACTATTCCGTCTTTGTAACCACGAAATTTGATATCACCACCATCTTGAACAACTGCAGGTTTGATATAACTTTCCATTAACTCTCTTATCCTACTTACAACTTCTGTGTCATTTTCATCAAAAAATTCTTTTTCTAGTATATCATTATTATTCGTTCCTTCTCTATCTAGAGCTTTTCCACCAGAAGTGAAGTGATCCATAATTGTAGTTAAAACTTCTACTTTTAATGTATTCCAATTAATATTATCAGATTTTGTTACTGAAATAAAATCGTGACCGAAAAATACTCTTATCACATGTTCTATTTGGAAAAGATTTGCTGCTAATTTAGAATTTTTTGTCTCATTTGCATTTGAAAAATCAACCGTTTCTCCTTCGTTTAAAATCATAAACCCAGGAAGAAATTTTAGCGTATTTAGGTTTGGTGTTTCTTTAATTTGAATGAACATATTACTTACCATAGGATTATAATTGTTACTATTTAACCATAAAATAATAAAAAAGTATACATATCGTTCATCTT
>CACRCM010000004.1:0-30451 GCA_902646575.1 uncultured Wolbachia sp. | reverse complement strand
GAACGTGAAGCAATTGGAATATTTTAGCTTAAAATTGCAATCAATGCTTGTTGAAATGGAGAAGCAAGAATTAGAAGACAGTGCATACTATTCTGATGAAGATAGTGGAAATGAAAAATTAATTAGGCGCAGAAAAGAAAGAAAAGAAAAAATCAAGGAGGCATTAAAGAAAATAAAATTGGGCACCTACGGCTATTGTGAAAGAACAGGAGAAGAAATAGGAACCGAAAGGCTTAAAGCCAATCCGCTTGCTACATATTGCATTGAAGAGCAAGAGAGATTAGAAAAAGAAAAAAATGCATATAACATCGAAGATTAACTTTAAAATATGTTTAATAAAACTGTTAATTTAGTTTCTTTTTTAATCTTTTAAGCTTTTCTTTTTTTAATATAGAGCTTATCTCTTCGACACTTTTATCGATATTATCATTAATTATTATATAGTCATATTTATTTCGTTTACTTATCTCCTCTTGAGCTTCAGCTAACCTACATTCTATTTCGCTTGCACTATCAGTATTACGCTTCTGCAAACGCAGTCTAAGCTCTTCCATTGAAGGAGGAAGGATAAAAATGCTTACAACTTTTTTCCTCATGAGCTTAAATAAATGAAATGCTCCTTGCCAATCTATACTAAGCAAAACACTTACTCCACTACTTAGATTTTGTTTTATAAAATCTTTTGGTACACCATAGAAATTTTCAAAAACCTTAGCGTACTCAAGCATCTGGTCAGTTCTACATAACTCGTGAAATCTCTCTTCGGTAACGAAAAAATAGTCTTTTCCATTTATTTCACCAAAACGAGGTTTACGCGTAGTTACAGAAACAGACTTAACTAGGTCAGTTGATTGATCAAGTAACCTCTCTAATATAGTAGTTTTTCCAGCTCCAGAAGGAGAAGATAAAACTAACAATATACCCTCACCTTTTGTGATCATAAAAAAAAGTAACTCAACAAGAGAACATCATAAAGTTCCTCATTTACTAAACTCTAAATCCCTCAATATAGCACTCTTCAAATCAGATTTTAGAAAGCTAGAATGGTCTAAATTAGAATTTAATAAATTAGTACCAATTAGAGAAGAATTATTAAAAATAGCATAGCGTAAATCACTTTTTTCAAAAGTTGCCTTATTTAAATTAACATTTACAAACTTTGTTCTACTCAACACTGAACCAGAAAAATCAGCATTTTCTAGATTCATGTCCTTAAATTCAAAGTAAGCATAATTTACATCAAATCTTTTATTCTGCGATATTTCTTCTTGCAAACCTTTAATCGAGGTTATAGCATTTTCTAAACCTGTAAGCTTTTCCTGACCTTCATTATCAACCAAAATTGAACGGCTAAACTTACAACCTATTAAGTGAACATCAATAACTGAACCTTTGTATATACTTGAAGAATAGAAAGACGTATTATTAATTGTTGAATTACTGAAATTGCTGAGAAAAAAGCCTGTTTTCTTAAAGGTATTATCGTGAAGCAAAGAAGACTTGAAACTATTCTTAACAAAATTCGAATTAGTTACTCTTAGATTAGACCAGTTTGAGCTATCCGCTATCAAATTGAAAAACACTGAGTTTTCTATTTCACTAGAATCAATGCTATGGCAAAATAATTTACTATTACAAATTTGAGAACCCTGTACTTTAATCTTGTACATTGAAACTGTAGAAAGGTCTGTATTTTTTATTTCTGCAGAGGTAAATAATGAGTGGTCAAAAAACGAGCCGTTCATATTAGAATTTGCAATTTTAGTATTATCAAACTTCCCATGACGAATATCAGAATCAGAAGCATTAACTTGATGTAGTTCACTAAAACTAAAATCAATATTAGATAAGTCAGCATCCTGAAGAGTTATATCAGAAGCATACGAGTGTTTTACTTTAGAACTATTCAGTATAGACTGAACAAAGCTTGAACTATCACTATTTACATAGGAAATTTGTGTATTACTTAAATTAGCCATATTGAAGTTACTATTAATTATAGCAGAAGAATTAAGACAAACATTAGAAAGATTACTACCAGTAAAATCTGATTCCTTTATTTCTGCACCATATATATTAGCATTCTCCAATGAGGAAAATTGTACTTTTAACTTATATGAATCCACTCCAAAAAAATTTGCATTATCAAGACTGCTTCTTTGCACAACAGTATTACTTATTTCACTATCGCTAAAGTTTACATAATCAACATTCGAGCTTAACAAACTAGAAAGACTCATTTTTACATTTGAGAAGTTAGTATATAACCCCGTCATGTTGTGCATCCTCACTTTCTTAAGATCAGAGTTAATAAACTCAGCATGGCTAACATCAGATTGGCTAAGCATAATATCCGTCAAATTTGCAGAAACAAATTTTGTAAAACTTAAATTTGTACTTTCTATTCTTATATTCCGTAAATTAGCATTAGAAAAATTAGCCCCACGCAAATCAGCATTAATAAAAGATACACCTGACAAGTCAGTGTGAGAAAAGTCAGCACCAATTAGACTGACTCCATCAAAAATGGATCCATTTAGGTACAATCGACTAAAATCAGCTCCATTCAAATTAGGGCCAAAACCTTTTCCAAAATCTTCTGGTACACCTTCTTTGTGGCATTTCACTAGAAACTTAGCAAACTCTTCTTTGTCATAAGATACATATTTTACTTTATGTAAAGTGTTCAAAAAGTCACTGACCAGATCTTTTCTTTTACTTACTTCATCTCCATAACACAAATAACCAACTAAAATCAATATCAAAAACCTAATCATTTTCTTTATTACATCGCAATTCACTATCTTCTTTTGTCTTCAGACCCAATTATATATTTCTAGATCTTCTTTATTACCTATTATTTTTTATGCTCCAAAAAATATGGTATCATTTCAGTAATTGCATTTATCATATCAACCCGTTCTCTTTCAATTGCTATATCAATGGGAGATTGAAGATTATGATTAACTACTTTAGGATCAGCACCTTGTAATAAGAAAAAGCGTACTATATCTATCCCACCTTGTTTAACTGCATAAATTAGAGGGGTATCTCCAAGTTTATTCCTAAACTCAAGCACCTCTTGAACTGTTAATCCAAGCTTTTCTAATTTATTTATTATTCCTCTCAAACAAATCAAGTTGTTCTTTTTAATACAGTAAAAAAGATGTTTACTATAGTCATCAACAAATACAGTTGTCGGAAGATGCTCATTAAGATTACCATATTGCCGCTTATATATTAACTCATCTTGTGTGTTTTTATGATGCCACTCTTTTACTGACTTATTGTTTAACTGTGCCCACCTTTGTAAATTTTTCTCTTTCTCCTGTTTGCTTTTTTCATCCTTTTTAAGGATAGGTTTTTCTATATTATGGCTTTTAGACAATTTTTTCACCTTTCTTTCTCTAACTTGGCCCTCTAACTTTTTTTCCTCTAATAATTTATCTATATTATTTTCTGAAGGCTTATTCTTCTCTACATCAACCTTTTTATTGATTTGTAGATCTTTTTGTAGGTCAGTTACATTTTCGCTTAAACTAACACCTGGAGAAAAAATAAGATTTTCATTAATTTCTTTATCAGTCACATTTGGTAAATCTGGAGTAACTTCATCTCCTTCATCTCTATTTTCCTTTAACAGATTATCACTAAGTTCCGACAAATCTTCATCATTCCTCTCTACTTCACTCATAGCCTTTTCTAATATAGAAGTTTTGTTCTTATCATGTTGTAGCTCTTCTTCATTTTCTGCTTCTCTAGTTTTAATATTTTGTACTTTTTCAACATTCAACTTATCAACTTCGCTCTTGATAGATTCTAGATTGTTCCCCTGCTGAATTATGCTTTGCGATAAACCTTGTTTTAGATCTTTCTCTATATCCATATCTTCACTCACAGAATCCATTGATCTATCTAAATTAAATTTCTCTTCTTCAAGTTGCTCCATAGCAAATAGACCAATCGAGCCAAATACAATAAATACTAACGTAAAACATAAAATACTCTTCATAAATATCCCTAAGCAACAAGTTCAATTAAGATAATACTATAATCAAATAATTAATCTATAATAAAAAACAAGCATGATGGTAATGAAACTTTCACAATGTACATAAGCCTCCTCAGCGTATTAAGGTATGTAGAATATATACTTTACATAAAAGACAGTAGCACAATCAGACATTATATTATTTGATTTTTTATTCTTAGATTTTTAAGGTTTTGCTTTTTTAAGACCTTGTAAGTAGTTAGTTTAAGTAATTTTCGTCAAGTTGACCTTCCTCTCGCTTCTAATATAAAACTGAATCCTTCGTTTTAATTTTTCCAATTACATTACTACCATTTAAGTTACTTTCATCATTTGCTATAGCTTAACTATCACATATTTTAGCAAAAAAGTAAAATATTTGTATATTTTCATATTTTATGTGAAAATACTAATATTTACTTTAATTTACTGTCACTTGATCAATAAAAATAGAGTAAACAACTCAATGGCAATATCACAAACTAGTACTACAAAAACTCAATACAGTTAAGTAAACTTATATATCTAAATAAGAGTAAAATAGACTAAAATAACTAATTATGTATCATACCAACAGTACACGGAGAGAGAGGGATTCGAACCCTCGATATGACTTTTCAATCATATAACGGTTTAGCAAACCGCCGCCTTCAGCCGCTCGGCCACCTCTCCAAACCCTAAGTTTTAAGTTTACATATAATACCAAGACTTCACAACCTGTCTAACGCTTTTAATAGTGATACTTTTACACTAAACAACGGGAAATCAGTTGTATTAAAAAATACCTTACTTGATAGCACTCTTAATGATCTTTTTAGCCTCTTCTATACCGACCCATTCTCCAACTATTACTGTTTTTCCTTCCTCTAGGTCTTTATAATGTGAAAAGAAATGAGCAATTTTATCTAGCAGTTTTTTAGGTAGATCAGAATAATTTTTCACATTATCATAATAACTATCAACACTGGAAATAGGTACAGCTAACACCTTTTCATCTTCTCCTTTCTCATCCTTAGTAAGCAAAGCACCTATTGGACGCACCGATATTAAAACACCAGATACTAAGGGATATTGAGTTAACACCAAAACATCTACAGGATCACCATCACCTGCACAGGTATTTGGTACAAATCCATAATTGCAAGGATAGACCATTGCAGTAGATAGAAACCTGTCAACTCGTAACAGTCCTAATTCCTTATCAAACTCATACTTTATAGGTTCAGCATTTGTACCTATTTCAATTATTACATTTATCATATCCGATGTTACAGTAATTTTGCTCAAATTCATAAACTACCTCTTACTAAGAATAAACATTATACAATATATATTCTCAGTTATTATATTTATACCATTGCAAACAAAAAACTACTTAGAAAAAAAACAATTAAATTAATTTAGATAAGTAAATAGCAGCTTTACAGCCTGTTTTTATGAATGAAGATAAAACATTATAACCGAATGCGCCTTCAGCGTTGTGCTCAATTGCAATATCTCTGTGTTCTAGCTCTTCATCGCGAAATTTACTTATAGTTTCTCTTAATTCTCCATCTTCTAAATGTGAAACTTGCTCTTTGTAGTGCTCTTCGATCACTTCTTCAACTGCAGCAGTACAAGCCATGGCAGCTTTTTTACCCATAATAGCCGTTGCAACACCAAGTGATACTCCTAACACACACCAAATTGGCAATAAAACAGTAGGACGAATTTTTTGTTTTTTGATTTTCTCATTAAAATAGCGAAAATGCTTCTTTTCTTGTTCTTCCATTTTAATTATTTTATTAATTATAGAAGATTCTTTAAGAACAAATTTTTGACCAGAATAAATACAAATAGCTCCATACTCACCAGCATGGTTTACCCTAATTGCTTGTTCTAAATTTTTTTTTAATTTTTTAATATCATAGCTTTCTTTTTTCAACACTTACTCCATTTATCTCTGTATCAACACTATTATAAGTAAATGTGTTATAGAATAAATAAAACTTATGTGCAACAAATGCATGAATATCGTAACTTTCAGAAACTCAAGTCTGTCCATAAAACCACTCAACAATCTTTATCAACCACTCTCATCATGAGATTAAAGGTATTTATAGTTATCTTCAACCTGTACAGGTTAATGATGAGAGTACTATGCAGTTGATATCTTATATATAATTTTTTATATTATATGTACCCTGTACCTTTATTAATTTTACCTACAGATCTCTAAATTCTCAAACTAAAACGTACTTATAGTCATTTAAGACAGTAAGAATACCAATTTATAGGATAATTGGAGTGAACAACCATTGATCATAGGATTTCTTTTACCTTTTTCTACTTTGTAGATTCCTTAACATTTGTTATTAATTCAATTATGAAAAAACATTTACTTTCGTAATAAATGGTGTCATTTTAGTGCGTAACGTTGGAACCTATATTTCTTTTTTTCTGGATTTTAGTGTCTGTTGCTTAAATAGTAGCTTTCTGTAAACTAAAACCAAAATGTTCTCATACAGCTCTAGGTTTAAGACAAGTCTACCCCCATGTAATTTTCAGTCCTTGTTCTACTACATCATAATTATAAAACTAACCAGAAGAAACTCACCTACTGTCAGCAAAAAGAGCGTTTAGCTACCAAAGAAAGAAGGAAGTAGATTCATAATTAGACTCAGACATTTATTTTCTATAGCTCTCTACCACTTCCTTAGCATTCTCAATATCCTCAGACTCTTTATCGCGTTTTCTCTAAAAGCAAAGCTACCAGTGAAATATATAAAAGAGTTAACATCAAGAATGACTAAACTCCACTTTAATGAGACTAAATTAATAACGCAACCTATCTATCAGAGAGCTGGTAAAGGAATAATACCAACTACAATTTTTATATTCCTGAACACTTTTAAGTTCATTATCCAGATAACCTACCCTTTAGTTTTCCAGCTTCTTTTTCGCTACTATGATAGAAGATAATACATATAAAACCATGGAAAGTAATACACTAACTGCAACTTGCTATATATCTAAAGCTAATAACTTTCTACTGTCTCCTAAAACTTTTTTTTCTTGTCTTTTTTGCTTTGATAGTTGTTATTATCATAGTTAAATTTGTTATATTAAAATGTGAACATATCTATCAAACAAAGAATTGATATAATATCATAATGACAAAAAACTCCAAAAAATCTAAATCTTCATCACTAAATATATATATAATTTAAAAATTTCCAAGTTACCTGTTATTCCTTACGTTATATTAATCATCTCTATTTCCTGCACCGTGTCCATTAATTGAGTTTAGGTCCTGCACAGCAAATTCTCTACACAAAAACCGTCTAAACTTTCTGCTTATTCCAATCTGGGATGTTTTTGCGTATCATGAAACCATAAAAACTTTGAACATCATTACTACTACCTAACTTTTTCACATAAGCTGACGCATATCTTTCTAAACTATTGTTCACTAACGTAAACACTTTTTTCTAAAATTAATAAATACTTATTTTAATAAAGCAATATTCTTTTATCAACTTGAATATAATTTAATATCCAGTTAGCATTCTTTCCACCAATTCTTTTACTGTCGGTATGTAACCATTCTCGTAAAATGGATCTTGCTTGAATCTGTATACATTATGCCCGGAAAACACGAGTTCATTTTCAATGTCACCGTCATGCATAATGCTTTGCAGTGTCTTTTGTATACAGAAACTTCGTGGATCTGGCTTTCGACCTGTTGAATGATTACCATGATCTTTCCAATTACTAAACAAACAATGACTCAAACATCCCATACAATTGATTTGATCTTGTCTTATTTTCGCAAATTTATCTGGTGTCACAAAAATAACAGTTGTATCTGGAGTTTTCATTGCTTTTGTATATCCTGCTTTAGTCCAGGCATTTACCAGTTTTTTATCTTTTGCAGTCAGATAGATTTTTCTACCTCTTGCACCAACTACAAATTCACTACTAAATTCTCCGCTAGCATTTTCTGAAAATTTCACTTGACGTAAGTTTCGCTCCTGCAATTCACGTATGAAATTATTTTTCACTGCAGATGAGTAAAATCCTGTTGGACTAAACTTATTCAAAAACACGTCACCTTCTTCTAAAGTCAACAACTTATTCTTCCACTTCACAGAAATTGGGCTTTCCTTAGTCAAAAGTGGACGAGTACCAAACTGAAAAGCTATTGGTCCAATTTGCAAATTGTCAAGCCAGTGTTCCCAATCTTTTAAATGCCAGACTCCTCCTGCCATAACAATCGGCGCTTCAGAAAGACCGACCTCACTCATAAAAGATCTAAGTTCTGCAACCCTTTCAAACGGAGCTTGTGGCAGCGTCGGGTCTTCACTACTACTAAGCCCATTATGCCCTCCAGCAAGCCATGGATCCTCATACACCACTCCACCAAGCAAAAAAGAAGATACTTTTTGGTAAGCACGCTTCCATAATGCTTTAAAAGCGCGTACCGATGAAATAATAGGATAATAATAGACCTGATATTTAGCTGCAATTTCTCCAAGCCTGTAAGGCATACCAGCACCACAGGTAATACCATGCACTAAACCTTTTGCTTTTTCTAATATGCCATGAAGTACACGTTCTGCTGCTCCCATTTCCCACAGCACATTCATATGTACCCTTCCACAGCCTTGTGATATTTCATTCGCTATTTTTGCCTGACTAATTCCAGCTTCAATACTATATTCAATCAATTCTTCATGTTTTTCATTTCTTGTTTTGCCTTTATAAATCAACGGTACTAACTCGCCATTGTCATCAATAAGCTTAGCATTTACACCAGAAAATGTACCAACAGCACCAGCTGCAGCAAATGCCCCGCTTGATCTTCCGTCACTAATTGCAATACCTTTACCACCCTCAATGATTGGCCATACTTCCTGTCCTGAAATCACTATTTTTTTTATTTTATTTTTCAAATCTTCCTCATAATTTCTCGTTCTATTCTACTTAATTACTAAAAAAACAATAGCTGTTTATTTTCTCTTAACATAATTAAAGTCTACGCAAACAAATTTAAGTTTTAAATGGACATATAAAAAACAACTACTATAGATATAGCTTTACTAATATATTCTTAGCATATGGTTATAGGTTTAGCAGGTGGAATTGTAATAGGAAAGAGTTTTGTAGCTAATCGCCTTAAAAAATTTGGTGCCGTTGTGTTTGACACTGATTTTATCGTATACTAGATTTATAAAGTGAATAAGGGCATAATAAGTTACACAGAAGAAAATTTTCCTATAGTGGTAGTAAATGGTGAAATAGATAGAACAGTACTATCCAAATATTTTCTAGCTCATGATGAAAATTGGAAGCAATTTCAATCTTTAATTCATTCTACTGTGCAAAATGAACTGGGATTCTTTATTGCTCAGGAAAAGAAGACTGATAAGAAGCTTTTAATCTTAGATATTCCTCTTTTGTTAGAAACAAAACTTTATTTATATTGCGACTCTATTGTTCTTATTCATGTAGATAACATTATATAAGTTCAAAGGCTAAGTCAACACAACATAGATAGAGAAAAACTGAATCTGATTTCTAATATCCAATTACCTATTGAAAAAAAAGAAGGATAAGTGACTTTGTTATTAACATCAGTACAAACAAAGAGTATGTTCTTTTTCAAAGAAAAAATATAATGGATTTGTTAAATTCCAGCAGTTGACTTCAACTCACAACTTGTATTTATCAAATTACTCCGAATTTCAGTGGTATTATTCGTGAATTTCACTACCGAGATTTCAAACTTTGAGCTTGCATTCAAAAATGATTCAACTGACTTACCAAAAAAGTCATACCTCCACCCTTTAAATAGTTTATCCATTTGCCCAGATATTGAACCAACTAATTCATCCTTTGAAGAAACCAATTTCCTTGATATGTTATTTTCTTTACACTTGCTCTCTAGAATAACTGAAAGTATATCAAACACAGACCTATCATGACTGTTTAATGAAGTATAATTCTGTTGTATAAAATCTTTTTCATTCTCATTAAAAATATCTACAAATTCTAATAAATCTTTCTCCTTTACATTTTTTACGTTCTTCTTGAGATTTTCTAAAATCTCATCAACACGCTCTACGTTTCTTTCAATAAACCCAGCTATTATAGAATTATTAATTATTTTATTACGATTCATATTATAGCGCTGTGCTAAGGTCTCTTGCCATTCACTAACTGCTTTAACAGTTAACGTTAATCTCGGATTTGCTCCATGATTAAACTTAATCCTTTTCCATGCATCTTTTGGACTTTGCAAATACTTATTTATATCAACCACTGACTCCATCTCTTCTCGAAACCAGCCCATTCTATTCTTTTCTTCAAGCTTATCGTGCAATATTTGATGTAGATCATATAGATGAACTACATCACTTACTGCATAGTCTAACTGATCTTCGGATAATGGACGCTTTAACCAGTCTGAATTTTTAGCTTTAACCTTATTCAGCACTATTCCCTGATATTGTTCCACTACTTTTGAGTAACCAATAAAATTATAGTAATAATGACAAAACATAGCAGCAACTTGAGTATCAAAAATGGGAGCAGGTATACACTTAAATACAGTAAATAAAGATTCTATATCTTGCCGACAGCTGTGAAATACTTTAATTATTTCTCGATCAAGCATGACTTTCTTAACAAATGATAAGTCAATCTCTGGCGCTAATACATCTATAACAAAACTCCTTTCTTTATAAGAAATTTGAATTAATGACAATTTAGGATAATAGGTTAAGTTATTTCTAACGAACTCTGTGTCAACAGCTATAAATTTTGGCTTTTTCGCTATTAGCTCCCTACATATATTATTCAGATCTGATATTGTGCTAATTAGCATATATTTTTCATTTAATAATGCAATTTTACTACTTGAATTAAATCTTTGCAACCAATGACTACTGGTAGAACCTTCTATCGCTTATATTCCCCCATAAAAGTCTTAGTTAAAGCACATGAAAACTATTTACAATCAAAGCTTAACCTGATAAATTAAAAATAGTTTATTCCTCGGTAGCTCAGTGGTAGAGCAGTTGGCTGTTAACCAATTGGCCGCTGGTTCGAATCCGGCCCGGGGAGTCATGCTAAAACTTCAATACAACATAAATTTGTCACAGTAGCCTATTTTCAGCACTCATATATGGTCTTCTGCTTTTAATTACTACCTAAAAATTCATCTTCTTTCCATAATCTATTAATTTTTTACTATTTTTCTCAGAAAATTAGGTGCTTCTTTACAACTTTGAGGAAAGTAAACAAATAAATTTTTGCAACGGTAGAGAAAACCGTTTTCTGCATAAACATAGTTAATCTAATTAAAATTTTCATTTAATATTTAATGTGAGAAAAAATAGACTTTAGCCACCATTATTTACCTAATTCTAGATTAGAAGAATTGTATAACTACAATCTGCCCTAGCTCTTTATAGTAACACTTGAATTACTTACTAAACGTATATCAAGAAAGAACACTTTTACTTTTTACATACCAAAAATTCTTTTTAAAAGGTTGATCACAACCTTGAATCAAAAAATTTAGAAGGAGCCATAACACAAGAGCCTTAATATTGCATATTATAATACAAGATTTATTAAAAAAAAATTCAATGTCAAAATCAGTAATATACTTATAACTCTAAATTTGGTAAATTTTTAGTAAAGAGAAGCACTCCTGAAGTGAGTATTACCCAAAGTACCGATATTGGTAGAAACACTTTCCAACCAAGACGCATTAGCTGATCATACCGATAACGAGGCACAGTTGCTCTAATCCAAATAAATATAAATAATAGTAAAACTATCTTCAAAACGAACCAAACTAAACCTGGTATTTTATACAGTAAATTAAATTTCATAGGAGGATACCACCCTCCTAGAAAAAATATTGTCATCATAGCACTTGCTAAAATCATGTTAGCATATTCTCCAAGAAAGAAAAGAGCAAAAGGCATTGATGAATACTCAACGTTATATCCGGAAACAAGTTCTGCTTCAGCTTCTGGTAAATCAAAAGGGTGGCGATTAGTTTCTGCAAGAAGTGAAATAAAAAACACTATTGCTATAGGTATTAACAACACATCAACCCAAAATGGCATACTATGCTTTACCACTACCATTTCTCCGAGATTTAGTGTACCAGTTATAATAACAATTGTGGCAGCTATAAGACCTATTGAAACCTCATATGAGATCATTTGAGCAGCTGACCTTATGCTACCCAAAAATGCATAATTAGAATTACTAGACCAGCCTGCAATAATGATACCATATATTCCCAAGGAGGATATAGCTAGGACATAGAGCACTCCGACATTAATATTTGCTATTACCTTAGGAATTACTACTTGCTGCCCATTTTCCATAATTACTTTAGCACCAAATGGTACCACTGCCCATGCAATTAATGCTAAAACAAAAGTAAGAATCGGAGCCATGATGAATAATATGGTATTTGCTCTAGATGGTATTATTGGCTCTTTAGTTAGTAACTTAATAGCATCTGCAAATGGTTGTAATAGTCCAAAAGGCCCAACAACACTTGGACCATGTCGTAGTTGAATTGCACCAATAACTTTGCGCTCAAAATACACTAAATATGCAACCGAAAGCAGCAGCTGCACCAAAATAAATAAGATATTAACTAGAGTGCTCATAAAAGGCTTTAGTACAATCTGCCATTATTTTTGAAGCACGACTTATTGGATCTGTCATATAAAAATTACACTCTTTTAAAGTAAAAGGTTCACCGCTTAAAATTATTTTTTTACTGCAATTAGTTAAAATCCACTTGTTTTTTACCACTTGATCAGCATTTCTAAACTGTGGACCGATAGTATCTAATTTTTTTCTCACATCAAATAAACTATCATATGGTAAGGGAAAACCCAAATATTGGGATAAATTCTTGATGATTAACCAATCTTCCTTTGCTTCGCCAGGGGGAAGTACAGCCAAATTCGTTCTCTGGGCTCGACCTTCAGTATTTACATAAGTTGCATATTTCTCTGTGTACGCAGCCCCAGGTAAGATAATATCTGCTACATGTGCTCCTCTATCACCATGATGACCTTGATAAATTACAAATGTATTCCCTAACTTTGATGTGTCGATTTCATCTGCACCAAGAAGATAAACAACTTCTATCTCACCACTCTCTGCTTGCTTTAATATTTGGTCGATATCTTTTCCACCATTTTTAGGGACAAATCCAATATCTAATCCACCAACTCTTGCTGCAGCTTTATGTAAAACATTAAAACCATTCCAGTCGTCTTTAACCATATTAAATTTTTCTGCAATTGAAATGGCTAAAGCTAAAATTGACTCAGAATCACTTCTTGTTAATGCGTCTTGACCTACAATAAGCATAGGGCTTTGGGCAGCACTCAGTAGCTCGCAAAATTTATGATTTCCATTTACTATTTCATTCAAGATATTAGGATTATTACCTAACTTTTCAACATAATATAAATACTCAACATCAGGACCAACGCTTGCAATAGGAAAATTCCCTTGTAAGTATCTTTTTCTTATACGTGCATTAATAATTGGAGCCTCTACTTTAGGATTTGTATTTATAAGTAGACATAAGTCTGCATTTCCTATGTTCTCAATGGTAGTGTTAAACACATATGATCCACGATTATCTGATATAAGTTTTGCTCCATCTTGTCTACAATCCAAATTTGCTGATCCAAGTTTATACATCATTTCCTTTAGTAGAAGCATAGATTCACAATCCGATAAATCACCTGCAACTGCAGCTATTTTACTTGGTTTTGTACTCTTTAGCTTTTCTGCAGCAGCTGTTAATGCTTCATTCCAATCAACTGAAACTAATTTACCATCTCTCTTTATATAAGGTTGATCGAGACGTTGCACTTTTAGTCCATCATAAGCAAAACGAGTTTTATCTGATATCCATTCTTCGTTGATTTCTTCATTAAGTCTCGGTAATATTCGCATAATTTCAAGACCGCGATAGTCAACCCTGATTGCACTCCCTACAGCATCAAGCACATCTATAGTTTCACAATGTGATAGCTCCCATGAACGGGCCTTAAATAAATAAGGCTTTGAAGTTAAAGCCCCTACAGGACAGAGATCTATGATATTTCCAGATAATTCAGAGCTGATATACCTTTTTACATAAGTACTAACCTCCATTTTTTCTCCTCTGCCAATTCCTCCAAGTTCATTTGTACCTGCTACATCAGACAAAAACCTAATGCACCGAGTACAATGAATACATCTATTCATTGCAGTTTCAATCAGTGGCCCAAAATATTTTTTTTGTACAGCCCTTTTATATTCATCAAATCTACTTATTCCTTTTCCATAAACCATTGTTATATCTTGTAGGTCACACTCACCACCTTGATCACAAATTGGACAGTCAAGTGGATGGTTAATAAGCAAAAACTCAAGCACACCTTCACGTGCTTTTTTAACTTTCGGAGTATCAGTGTGGATAACCATACCTTCTACAACTGGCGTTGCGCAAGAAGCTACCGGTTTTGGAGGTCCTCCCTCAACTTCAACCAGACACATTCTACAGTTGCCAGCAATCATTAAACGTTCATGATAACAAAAGCGTGGAATTTCAACACCTACAGTTTCGCAAGCTTGAATTATAGTGAACCCAGGCTCTACTTTGCATTCCTTAGAATTAATGGTAATCTTAACCACAAATTTAAACCCACTATATAGCTTCCCATTTTATAGGGCTACCACTTATCTCATCTTCAACCAGATTACCATCGTCATACTGAGCAGACATATAATTTACACGTGAATCACGATCTATATATCTGACTGGTTTTACTGGTTTATCTTTATATATTTTTTGTTCAGCTTTTTTACGCTGAGTAGGATTATTCTTACTAGTTGTTTTTTCTTTTCCTCCTATTACCATATGGACTCCTAAAAATTCTTTATTTTCATTTTAATACTTGAGTGTATAACGTCAATATTAAATAACTTTAAAAGTTTAATCAATAAGCAACTACTAGTAACCAAAGAAAAATATCAGCTAGGCTTACAAGCTACAGCTAGCATTTTTGTAATTTCACCATAAAAAGTCTGCTTACACTGATTAAGTATTGTACAAACTATAGTTGAGATTAGTACAATCATAAAGGCATCCAGAAACATAGTAAGAAATAGGATAAAACAGAAAATTATAAATAGTCCAAACACCATTTTTTAAAAAGATTCTATTGTTGTTTATATCAGGACGATGTTTATAAGAGTATATCCGCATTTTTTTATATACACTACGCAGTAACTTTCCTGAAGAGCCACTAAGCTTTGCTGCCACTAGTATATTAAAACATCATACTAACAGCAGTATCATAAGCATTATTATACAGATAACCGGTTTTAAGTATCACCGCATTATTATATAACGTAGGTGAATAATGTAGAAAAAATAGAAAAAACTTGCATAAATACTATTATTGCTATAGAACAATACCAATTAAAAATACTAAAGATAGTGTTAAAACTTCTGAATAACTCATATTTCAATATCCATAAACTTTATATATCTTGTGATGTTTAAACTAAAATAAAGAAAGATATGTTATTAAATAATTGTAAGCACCCTTATTTTTATATAATGCTGACTGTTTGTGTACTTTTCATACTTAGTAAACTTACTTGCTAAGTCCTAGCATAAAGTACTTGGATGATATTCTTGGTAAGTAGCAACATCAACAATCTACTGTATCATATGATACCTTTTACTAGATGCATGAGCAAGAAACCTGCTACTAGACAAATGGTATTACAATAAGTAAAATACAATACCGTGTCGACATATGACGTAGAAGAACCTTATTTGAGTTAAATATAGCTAAAATTTTGCAGAAAACTATATTGCAATTCAATTAATTGACGTATAAGCTTTAAATAAAGCCTATGAAAAAAATGGAAGTTTGTTATTCGTTCGACGATATACTTCTTTTACCAGCTCATTCTAATATATTGCCTTGCGATGCGGATACAAAAACTTATTTAACAAACAATATAGAACTCAACATCCCTCTTATATCCTCTGCAATGGATACTGTTACCGAATCAGACTTTGCAATAACTATTGCTCAGCATGGTGGAATAGGCTGTATACATAAAAACCTATCAATAGATGAACAAGTTTCAGAGGTTAGAAGGGTAAAAAAATATGAAAGTTGGATTGTATACAATCCTATTACAATTTCCCCAGATAAAACAGTTGCAGAAGCAATTTTATTAATGAAAGAGTATAATTACTCCGGTATTCCTGTAGTTGACCAGCATAGGTTAGTTGGCATCCTCACTAACCGAGATTTAAGGTTTATTGAAGACCGGAACATAAATATAAAAGTCTCTGAAGTAATGACAAAAGATAAGTTAATCACAGTGCGAGAACAAGAAGTGAATAGTGCTTCAGCAATGAAACTGTTACATGAAAATAGAATAGAGAAACTTTTGGTCATAGATGAGAATTCTTGTTGTATAGGATTAATTACAATTAAGGACATTGAAAAATACAATAGGTACCCCAACTCATGCAAAGACAGCAAAGGACGACTAAGAGTTGCTGCTGCAATTGGCACTGGTAAAAAGGATGGCATTGAAAGGTGTGAAGCTTTGATTGGAAAAGAAATTGACGTAATTATTGTAGATACTGCTCATGGTCATTCTGAAAATGTTATTAACACCATTAGGGAAATAAAAGCTATGTATCCAAACATACAGTTAGTAGGTGGAAACATTGCTACAAAAGAGGCTGCTGAAGCATTAATTGACGTAGGCGTTGATGCAGTAAAGGTTGGCATAGGACCTGGATCGATCTGCACAACTAGAATAGTTACAGGTGTTGGTGTACCACAATTTTCCGCAATTCAAAATGTTGCAGAAGTATGTAAGGCAAGAAAAGTAAGATTAATTGCCGATGGTGGTATAAAATACTCAGGAGACGTTGCAAAAGCTATTGCAGCCGGTGCTGACTCTGTAATGATTGGTTCACTTTTTGCAGGCACTGACGAAAGTCCAGGTGAAATTATCACATATAAGGGTAGAACATACAAATGCTACCGAGGAATGGGATCTATTAGTGCAATGAAAAGAGGTTCAGCTAGCCGTTATTTTCAAGATAAAGACTCGAAGTTAAAATTAGTTCCACAAGGAGTAGAGGGAAGAGTTCCATCTAAAGGTCCAGCTGCAGGAGTAATTCATCAATTAATTGGTGGACTACAAGCTGCAATGGGATACACTGGTAATAGGAGTATAGAAGAAATGAGAAAAAACTGTAAATTCGTTACTATCACTGCATCAGGATTAAGAGAAAGTCATGCTCATGATATAATTATTACACAAGAGGCTCCAAATTATGCTCACCAAGCATCTAATTCATCAGCTAACTCAGAATGAAGTTCATGTAGTTGTGTAGTTAATCATATCGAGGTAATGTCTTTAGAAACAGTAGTAAGTTCGATTTATCCAGTCCACACTAATTATAAATATTAAGGAATTTACTAAAAAAAAGAGAAAATGCAAAAAACCATACTGTTAGTTTTAGCTCTCTAACTATAATTAGAGCTGAAATTCTTTACTTACACTTAATTTAAGTGAGGTTTGGCTAAATATAGAAAAACTTTTGAAAACATATAGCTACTATAATTTTATGTAACTTGCAAAAAAATACCTTAAGTTCTTTACTGAATTTTATTACTGAATCTACAGATCAAAAAGAAATTTTAGAATTAGAAACACTTTTAGCTCTAAGAAAATAAGGTTGCTAGAATTCGTTAAGTAATTTCCATGGCAGTTAGCTACTTTCTGCTAATAATCATTTTACTAAATATTAGCATCAAGATACTCTCTGATCTTCTTTAAGTCTTCCCAAGCTAAACGTTTTTGCGATGGTTGACGAAGTAGGTAAGCTGGATGAAATATAGCAACTGTAGTAATTGAATGGAATAAATATTGGTTAGTATAAGTATGAAATCTACCACGCAAGGTTGATATAATTTTTGTATTATCAAGAAGACTATAACACGCGATTCCCCCAACTAAAACCAGAATCTTCGGTGAAATCAGTACAATATGTTTTTCGACAAATGGCCTACATATATCAAGCTCTAAGTTAGTTGGTTTTCTATTACCTGGTGGACGCCAAAATACAACATTGCTTATATATACTTTAGTTCGATCAAGGTTTATTGCATTTAACATTTTATCAAGCAGCATTCCACTTGCGCCACAAAACGGTATGCCTTGCAGGTCTTCACTTGCACCTGGAGCTTCACCAACAAGCATAATTTTTGCATTTGGATTACCATCGGAAAAAACAGTATTGGTTGCAGTTTTTTTTATCTCACAACCTTCAAACGATGTAACTGCACTTCTTAGTTCACTCACACTATTACATTTGTTTGCAAGCTTTCTCGCCTCAATTACCCAATCACTTGGAAACATAAATTGTTGCTCTTTTTTTTGAGTTTCAGCCTGAATGGTAGTAGACTGTATAAGCTTACTCTCTTTTTCTTCCTTTACTTCTTTTTCCTCTTCGCTCTCTGTTAACGTACAATCAACACCCTCTTCGTGGTAGAATCTTAATAATTCCAGATCTTCATTACTCATAGCGCTTCTTAACCTTTTGTGCTTTTTTCATAGCTACATCATACTTCAATTTAGATAAATGTCTAATATATAATACACCATTTAAATGATCTATCTCATGTTGAATACATCTTGCAAGCCAACCACCAGCTTTTAGCATCTGTTCTTCATTATTTAAATCTTTATACCTTACAGTTAAATATTTTGAACGTCTGATTTCATGATTTTGCTCCGGAATTGAAAGACATCCTTCTTTAAGAATTATTTGTTCATCAGATAACTCTATAATTTCAGGATTAATCATACAAAATTCACCGGTCGATTTATGTCCTGCTAACCCACTTTCAACATCTTCTAACTGGACATCCATAACAAAAACCCTCTTCAACACTCCAACTTGCACTGCAGCAAGGCCAAAACCTTCTGCATCATACATAGTTTCAAACATGTCATTTACTAATTCTCTAATTTTATCGTTTATATCTATTACTTCACTAGCACGTATGGTTAACTTTCCATCGGGTGCAATTATAATTGGCAGTTTAGGCATAAGGTCATAATTTTATATTTTATTTTTTCTCTTGTCCAGTATTTAGGGTATATTAAAATGTTGCTGTATTCTTACAATAGAAATATAAATTATTAAAGCAAGCTACAACTTAAATGAAATTCTATAATAAGATTAACTAATGTACTCTGCAATAATAGTAAAACCAAAAAGAAACATTTTTGCTGTTTTAGATATAGGTACAACAAAGATTATTTGCCTAATTGTTGAGATCAGTGGCAACCTTAACTACAAAATAACAGGAACAGGTTATAAGATTGCAGAAGGTATAAATGGTGGATCAGTAACTGATGTAAAACATGCAAGTTGCTCTATCTCATCAACTATAGCTCTGGCTGAACAAATATCAGAGGAAACCATAGACCAGATATACGTTAATGTTGCTGGATGTGGAATCTCATCTTTCAATATACATAACGAAATTATTACAGCTAATCATGAAATTTCTGACCAAGACATAAAACGTGTAGTCTCTCAAACATTTGAGAAATACATTGAAGAAAACGTTATCATTCACAATATACCACTGAAATATCACTTAGACGACATGGCTGATATAAAGGAGGTCAGTGGTTTGTATGGGAAAAGACTATCTGCTGACGTGAATGTTGTTACTGCTTCGCGTCCAGCACTTACCAATATTGAAAATTGTATAATCAATAATGATGGAATAAGTATGGCTGGTTGTGTTGCTTCTGCATATTCTGCTGGTTTTGCCTGTCTAAGTGAAGATGAAAAAGAACTCGGAACTGCTATTGTTGATATAGGGGGTGGATATACTGCAATTGGAATTTTTAAGAGAGGCAAGCTCATATATGCAAGCAGCATTCCAATCGGCGGTGTTCATATCACTCGAGATATAGCTTATGGGCTATGCACAAGTATAGAATATGCAGAACGTATAAAAATATTGTATGGTAACACTATTATAACCTCAATAGATGAAAACGAATATATTACAGTGCAAAATAACGAAAATGATGAACCAACTCAAGTGCCCAAGTACAAACTTGTTGATATCGTAAGACCAAGAGTCGAAGAAATACTCGAATTAGTAAAAGAGCAATTTCAGGAACAGAAAAACCTAATTAATAAAGTAGTCATCACAGGAGGAACAAGTCAGCTCACAAGCATGAAAGAGATTGCAAGCTACGTATTCAATAAACAAGTCCGTATTGGGTATCCTGAATCCTGTAGTGGTCTTGAAGATCAATGCAATAAAAATCCCGTATTTTCTGCTGCTATAGGTTCTATAAAACTTATAATTGACACTTTTTACAAAAAAAATGCTAGAATACTCGATCATGATAGCAAAATAGGTAAATTATACCACTGGGTAAAATCAAAGATTACAGCTTAGTAAACTTATCAAGAGAAAGTAAAGAGAAAGCTGATTCGCTTTATAGAGAGGCATATACCATTACTGTATGCAATGTGATATGGTATAATAATTAGAACTTTAACCTAAAAGTAGTGACCACAATCAATACACTAACTTTACCTAAAATACCAAACGACTCACTTTATTTCCAACTTTTTCTTCAACAAAACTTTTGGCTTTATTAACGATCCTTTCTATACGTAGTGCTTTTTAATGTTTCATAATGTTTTAAGAAAATTCCATAATTTTTATTATCCATGCATACCATTATTGTACTAAAATTCAATGAATTATTTTCAGGTTCATGAGCTTTTTAAGAAAACAAAATCGTTTCAGGTTTCTCACTATTCACATTAAAAGTTATTTTTGCTCTGCCTTTCATATATGATACTGTCCATCATACGACCGAATTATGTTATTTCTTTCTCTCATTCTTAATGTACCATATTCTAAATCTTTAAATTCTGGAGAATCCATAAATTTTTCAAAAGTTATAACACTTTCTTCTAGATATTTTCATACAATAAAATCCATTATATATCTCTCTACCATAACTCCTTCTTTTTATTATTTTCAATGCCATTACATACAACTTCTTCTAGGCGCAATAAATAATCACTACACTTCTCCTTGAAAGTCTGATCTACTGGTATATTGCTACAGTACAAATCCGAAATTTCCTTACTAATATATGACCTCTTAAAATTAAAATCAGCTATTTTAAAGGAAAGAAAATCTAATTTTTCCTTCTTACTTTCTTTCAAGATTTAAATTTTACCTTTTGATCAAATCCACATTTTTTGTAAATGCCCTATTAATGACATTTCTTTTACTAATTGTCTTTTTTTCATCTGAAACTATACTTTGTATTAATTCATATGGCATACCAAACATTATTTTATCCTTATATTATGTGTAAGATCTATAATTTCTAGCAATTTATCCAGAATTTTTCCTACAACTTAATCATCAGAAACTATTTCATACTTCTTTTCTATATCTTCTAACCGTCCTAAAATCTTTTTTCCATTTTCTCCCTCTTAATTTGTTTATATATCATCTATGCTTAATTGAAAAATCATCTTTTTCCGTGAATTCTATATTCCTGTGTGAATACTTCTGCACTTCTTGTTATTCTAATCTCTCTCAATTATATTTGTCATCTATTCAAACATTAGTATAATCACCTCTAGCTTTCACATAATAAAATTAAGATAAAACACTATTATTTTAGGATATTGATATAATCAATAAAGTCAATAGCTAAACTGAAAAATTCTGATTATAATTTACCTTAAGGCTTTTAAATTTATGCTGAAAATCACTATAGTAGGACTGCCAAATACTGGCAAGTCAACCTTATTTAACAGGCTAGTGGGAAGAAAAGCAGCAGTAGTTAGCAACATTCCAGGAGTAACAAGAGACAGACGTGAAGGAGCTGGAAGAATTAGTGATTTGGAATTTAAAGTTATAGATACAGGAGGATGGAACGATCGAACTAATTTCTCATTACAAGTTATTGAACAAATCGAATTTTCCTTATCTGATTCAGACATAATTTTCTTTCTTGTTGATGCAAAAGTGCAAAATGAGCAAAATAAAAAGTTTGCAAAATGGCTAAAGAGAAAAACAAATAAACCTGTAATACTTATAGCAAATAAATGCGAGAGTCATAAATCTGGAAATGTTGATTATCTACAATTTTTCGATTTCATAGGTCCAGTATATATTTCAGCCGAACACAATCTTGGCATGGTTGACCTTTATAATACTTTATCTAGCACTATTAAAAATTTAGATCAAGGCACCGAAATACTGGTTAACAAGTTCAGTAAGTTTAGAATCGCAATAATTGGCCGCCCTAATGTCGGGAAGTCAACTTTTCTAAATAGTTTACTCTCAGAAAACAGACTAATAACAAGTTCAGAACCAGGAACTACACGTGATTCTGTGGATATTATATATAATTATAACGGTGAATTAATCACTCTAATCGATACCGCAGGAATCGACAGAAAAATGAATATCGTAAATAACTTAGAATCAAGATTCGTTAAGAAAAGCATAGAATCAATAAAACGTTCTCATGTGGTAATTTTAATGCTAGACTCCATTATGAATATTGAACAACAGAATTTATCAATTGGTGAGACTGCAATCAAAGAAGGAAAAGGAGTTATCATTGTTTTAAATAAATGGGATTTAATAAATAAAGGTGATAGGAGTAAATTAATAAAATTTATAGAGCAACAAAAAGTAAAGAGGTTATCTTTAGAAGTGTCAGTCATAACGATTTCTGCATTAAAAGGTATGTGTTGTAGTAATGTGATAGATAAATGCCTTGAAGTAAACCAATTCTTAAACAAAAAAATTAGCACAGCGAAACTGAATAAGTGGCTAACTAGTGCTTTGGATAATCATCCTCACCCACTTGTAAAAGGTAGAGCAATTAAAATGAAGTATATCGCCCAAACTGGTACTAAACCTCCTGCTTTTTCTTTAATATGTAACATACCTAAGAGTGTTGATGAGAGTTATAAACGCTATTTAACTAACGATCTCAGAAAGAGTTTCTTTACTAAAGGCGTACCAGTCAGGTTACTTTTAAAAAAGAATAAAAATCCTTATGCAAAATAAGGATTTTGCTTTACTCTTTTAGAGCTCTTTATAATAATTCATTTTAAATTATGCATAATAACTCTAGAGTTTCTATAATTTTTTTATTATCAAGTACTTTTGCTCTAATTTTTGCATATGTGCTAGAGTATTTTTTTAATATGCTGCCATGCAAACTATGTATATATGAGCGGGTAGTTTACTATATTACAGGGTTACTCGTAGTGGTGTATATACTCAAAAAAAACAAAATTCTAATTTACATAATGTTTTGTAGCTATTTTATAGGCGCAGTAATATCTTTTTACCATATAGGTCTTGAATTACATTTATTTTATGACATCTTAGGCTGTACAGAACAAGTAGCAGGCGATAATGTTAGCATAGAAGAGCTTAGAAATAAGCTATTAAATCCTAATTACTCTCCATCTTGTGACAGGCCTAGTTATGTTCTAGGTATTTCCCTAGCAACATGGAATCTTATTTATCTTATAATAGCTTTATTTCTATCAAGTAGAATGTATTATGGAGGAAAAAGAAATCCTAAGGTGCAATAGTAATGAGTTTACAGATTGATCTTACCCAAAAAGAGCGAAGAGAAAGAAGAGTAAAATGTTTTTTATAAAAGAGCATCTATTATAAAGTACAGAGGAACCATGTAGAGTTCTAAAGTAGTTGTGAATGAATTGCAAGAAAAATAAGCAGTAGTGGATCAATTCACAAGAGCAAAAAATAAAATCAGCACTAACAAAAAATTCTTACTACCTCTAAAAGTATGTTATTTAATATGGTTTGAATTACCTTAAATAAACTTATGTGGCGCATAACCTTGTTATTTATATTACAGGTAACACTAGTAAGTTGTGGTCTACAAAAACCTTCGCCTGTACTACTTAAAGGAGAAGAATTTTACGGAAAAAGAGACCTAGAATATACAAGAGAGTACCATCTCATTAAAAATGATACTGATTCAACAAGAAAAGAAAATAGAAAGACAATTATAAATAGAATATACAGAGATAAGAATGATGTGCAAAACGTGAAAATCAATGAATCAAACTATAAATTTGCAATGCCAGTAAAAGGTACTACTGTCTTTTCTGATAAGACATGTAAAGATGGTGTAAAAATCGTTGCTCAAAGCGGAACAAATGTAGTTGCTTCTGCACCTGGTAAAATAATATATGTAGGTAAAGGACTTAGGTGGTATGGAAACTTAATTATAATGGAACACAAAAATAATTATATAACTGTATATTCCTATTTGAAAAATATACATGTTAAAATTGGTGATAAAGTAAAACAAGGACAAGTTATTGGGTCTGCAGGTAAATCAAGCACACAAGATAAAGATCCACAAATGTGCTTTATAATACGGCGCAATGGCCAAGCGATTGATCCCTTGTTGCATATGAACTGTGATTAAATTTGGATTTATATGAAATATGATTTTAAAACCGTTGAAAAATTTTATCAAAATAAGTGGAATTTCTCTATAAGCAAGAATAGTAAACGAGATAAATGTTATGTGTTGGAAATGTTTCCATATCCATCTGGTAAAATTCATATGGGACACTTGCGTAACTATACAATAGGAGATGTAATAGCACGTTATAAGAGAGCGCGTGGATTTGAGGTTTTGCACCCAATTGGCTGGGATGCGTTTGGATTACCAGCTGAAAATGCAGCAAGAGACAACAATATTAACCCCGCAATTTGGACAAAAGAGAATATAGATAACATGCGCATGCAACTAAAATCTATAGGTCTTTCCTATAATTGGGAGCGTGAACTCTCCACGTGTGAGCCTGATTATTGTAAACACGAGCAAAAACTTTTTTTAGATCTTTTAAAACATGGGCTTGCTTACCGAAAAGAGTCATGGGTTAACTGGGATCCAGTAGACCAAACAGTACTTGCGAATGAACAGGTAATCGATGGAAAAGGTTGGCGTTCAGGTGCAGTTGTTGAAAAACGTAAGTTAACCCAGTGGTTTTTAAAGATTACTGATTTTGCCGAAGATTTGCTCAAGTGCTTGCAAAATTTAAAGAATTGGCCAGAAAAAGTCAAAACAATGCAAGAAAGTTGGATAGGAAAATCTAAAGGCATCACTATAGAGCTTGAAATAATCGGTTTAAATAAAAAATTAAAAATCTTTACAATTCACCCTCACACTCTATTTGGAGCTTCCTTTTGTGCAGTGTCAGCAGAGCACCCTATTATAAAGAATTTCAAGGACAAAAAAATACAGGATTTTGTTGACAATATGAAAACAATGGAAAAAAATGACAAAAAAATTGGAATTTACACCGGATTAAATGTCAAACATCCACTTCTTGATAGGAAGTTGCCACTCTATGTAGCGAATTTTGCATTGACAGAATATGGAGAAGGTGCAATTTTTGGGTGTCCTGCGCATGATCAACGTGATCTTGAATTTGCACAAAAACATGATCTACCAATTATTCCCGTAATTTGTGAAGAAGGCACACAAACTATAGATACCTTAAAAGAAACATGCATCAATGATGGAGTGATGTTTAATTCTGAATTTTTAAATGGATTGACGGCTAGTAAAGCAAAAGAAGTAGTTATCAAGAAGCTTGAAGAAAAAGGAATAGGTAAAAAAACGGTAAACTATCGCTTACATGACTGGGGAATCTCAAGGCAACGTTATTGGGGATGCCCTATACCTATTATATATTGTAAAGATTGTGGTACTATTCCAGTACCAGAAAAAGACCTTCCTGTAACTTTACCACCGGACGTAGAATTTACAAGCGGTGGCAATCCACTTGACAAACACCCAACATGGAAATTTGTTGACTGCCCAAAATGTGGAAAACAAATGGAGCGTGAAACTGATACATTCGACACTTTTTTTGAATCTTCTTGGTATTTCGCTGCATTTTGTAGTGAAGATAAGTTTATCAATAAGGATGCTTGCAACCGTTTTATGCCTGTCGATTATTATATAGGTGGAATAGAACATGCAATCTTGCACCTGCTTTACTCACGATTTTTCTGCCGCGCTTTAACTAGATGTGGTTATTTTGACATTAAGGAGCCTTTCTCTACCTTAATTACCCAAGGAATGGTTTGTCATACAACTTATAAAGATGAGAATGGTAAATGGCTATTTCCTGAAGAAGCAAAAGAATTGGTAGCACTAGGTTTAAAAGTCCAAGTTGGTAAAGTCGAGAAGATGAGCAAATCGAAAAGAAATACAGTTGATCCAAATTTTATCATAAAAAAATACGGTGCAGATACTGCCCGCTTGTTTGTATTATCTGACACTCCTCCAGAAAAAGACATAGAATGGTCAGACAACGGTATAGAAGGCTGTTTTCGCTATATAAATAAATTATGGCGTATGGTAATGCAATTCAAACCTATTGTTATCCAAAATCAATCCCCTACTACCCAAGTAGCTGACACCGAGATCAAAAAAGGAAATATACTATCACATACTGAAATAACACCAGATAAAAATGTTACAAATAAACTTTTAGAGTATAGAAAGAAGATGCACAAACTCTTACACGGGCTTACAGATGATTTAGAAAGCTGCAAATTAAATTGTGCAGTGGCAAAATTCCGTGAGATGACAAACTTAATAGCCGAAATAGATATAAAGAACGGAAAATCACTCATTGATGAAAGCATATGCACTCTAATCAGAGTAATCGAACCGTTTATACCACACTTAGCCGAAAGCCTATGGCAAGAAATAGGGGGTGAAGGCATGCTATATCTACAGCCCTGGCCAGAAGTTGCTAAGTCACTACTGATTGATGATGTAGTAACTGTAGCAGTGCAAATCAACGGAAAATTGAGTGCAATAATTGAGGTAGCAATTAATTTGCCTAAAGAAGAATTGAAAAAAATAGCAATGAGTTCTGTATCCAATAAGATAGATCAAAACAAAGTTCGAACTATATATACTGTACCAAACAAGATAGTAAACATAGTTGTGTAAAAATCTGAGTAGCGCATCTTTAATTCTATAATCATATTTTTTAATATAAGAAAATATGTACTTGTGTATTATATATATTTTCCCCATATAAGGAGATATATAAAAATGAAGAGATTACGCACTTTAGCTATGTTACTCACCTTATCTTTAGCAAACATAGTTAACAATGTAGTAATTGATTTAGAAGGTCAATACCCTACTATACAGGTTTAAACTTTAGTGCTGAATAGAGTAATAATCTTACTACGAAATCCAATATTGTTTTTGGTCAGCATTATAACAAAAGTCCCAGCTCAAACTTAAAGTTCTCAGTAAGGTTTAATCACTAAAGAATATATGAGCTAGATTATTAGCAAACTATCCTTACTATTTTAACCTAATACTAACCCAAGATTTCATATTGGCACAGGTTCAACAAGTAAATTTCCAAATAAATATCCTTTTTATTCAGTATCACTGAAGATATACTAGAAGCCACAAAAAATGAGAAGCACTCTTAGTGATATGCTTGATCTTGTTAAAGACCTAATTGTAGACTAAAAATAAAGAAAAGAATATAAAAAAGTCACCAACAAAAGAAGGACTGAAACCTATACAGCGAAAGGTAAAACAAAACCATCAGTAAAAGAAAAGTAAAACCACTAGCGGAAGAAAAACAAAGCTTATAATAACGAAAAAATAACAACTATAACAATAGACGAGAAAGAAATGCTACCCTTTGGTGGACAAAATACTGAATTCTATTCTTAGAAACTGAAAGTTGATGTTGATTTTATAAAATTACTCAGCAGTTAGTTACACAATTAGTATTACTGTAAATAGGTAACTAAGTGATTTAAAAGCGAAACATATACTAGATGCAACTTTTTGGAAAATGAAATATTTATGTGCAATCTAAAAAATGTTTAACTATGAACAAAGTTATGCACGAATTAAAATAATCTTACCAAAAAAAAATAAAGGAAAAATTTAGAATAGTTTCTTATAAAAAGAATGACCAATCAAAATATTCAGAAATATATTAGCTAATAGTGGAATATCCATGCTTAATTTAACAAAAAAGGTTTCTATACATCTAAAATAACAGTTCCAATACTCTTTTTAGAACGTTTAGAACCAAACTATGGGATTTTAGACACAAAAGAGTAAAAATACTAACGGCCTATAGTATCCACAATAGAAAAACTAATGTCCACTGAATTTAAGCAATAGGCATTTTAAAACTATAACTTACCAATTTAATAAAGTTCAAAGGCATCAATAGCTTAGCTGTATGAAATATGCAATAAACTGTCATTTTTAAATTTGATCAGATTTAATCTAAAAAGTCAAGGTTCTCAATAGCCTATCTGAAAATCTAATCCAGATTTACGCTGTGAGAACATACAATAACGGCACATCTTGCTTATCAAAAACACTACCTATTTAGCAAATTAGCGGCAGCAACTGCGCTTTACTAAGTAAAACTTTACAAATACAACTTAAGAATAAGCACCAACAAGGTCCTGCTAGTAGATTCTAGCT
Source organism: uncultured Wolbachia sp. (assembly GCA_902646575.1). Classification (GTDB taxonomy): domain Bacteria; phylum Pseudomonadota; class Alphaproteobacteria; order Rickettsiales; family Anaplasmataceae; genus Wolbachia. The sequence goes on along the minus strand of CACRCM010000004.1, from coordinate 1,719 downwards.
ATTAGATCTTGAGAGCCTAAATAACTTTAATGCTTAACATCAACTTTAATCATAAGCTTTTCCTCGTTCTTTTACTCCTTCTACAACTACATGTTGTTCCCTATGAAGATTATTCTGTTTTGAACTACTTTTATTTTCAGTATCTTAAGTTTCTTTTGAAAAATCTCAAGGTTACTCATGAGCTACAAAATTTTACTCTACTTGAGAAACTTTCCCTTTTTTAGCCTATTCACAGCTTCTTCCTACCTATAATTCAGAGGAAAGAGAAATTTAATAGCTTCTGCTCTTTTTATATCTTCAGGAACTTATTTGCTAATGGGTTCCTTCTTACTTATTCCATGCACCATCTATTCTTGTCCAACGCACATGCCGGCTGTCGGACTTGAACTGACAACCTACTGATTACAAGTCAGTTGCTCTACCCAATTGAGCTAAGCCGGCTTCGAGTATATATACAATTATCAACGAATTTTCGTCAACTAATTTTTAAAATTATCAAAACACTATATAATAAAATAATATGAGAAAATTTCCATTGAAACCGAAAAAGACTTTAGAATAAAATTTTATTTTTATTGAACGGAATAACAAAAAATAGTCCTTTTTAGCTGCTAGTCTGGAAGATTTTAATATCATCAAAATTAGTTCTAAATATAGAATCTTAACAAGAAAGATGTTAGTACATAACTCAAGAGTTCCTGATGGCTGTAGAAAGAAAGCCAATATAATACATGATCAAAATTATTGCAATTTACCTTATAATTTTTCGGTAGCATTGTTTTAAAAGTGGTTAAATAACATAAAGTTCCCTACAAGTTAGACATTAATATTTCAGAAAAAGGCGGTAGGTTATATTACAACAAAACCCAATTCTAAAAATTATGGCTTTTTTCTATTGATACCAAGCCAAGTAGCAACAAACGTTTGGAAAACTTAACTATAGAGGAATTTTGTTTGCCAGCAAATAATACACAAAAAGAACTATTCAATAGTCAGGATGGCATATTAAACTGAGATGTTAAAAATTAAATATAATTAATAAATTTTAAAACATAATAATAATTGACCACTTTAATAAACATTTCATTAATGTATCAACACTACAATAACAGAAAATGCCCTGTATCTTTGCTGGATTATAGTCGTTCTCGCAAACTAAGTGGTATAGCTTACCATATTCTAGCTATATTAAAATGACTCCCAAAAAGATTTATCTATCAATAAAATTAAATTTGATTATGAAAGTAATAACCCTACTATAAATGTAACTTTAGATCTAGAATACAGAAAATATTCAAGCTATCAGAAAAAGTGAGTAAAAAAGGCTGTACTACAGAGTATATATCATCTTAATCCTTGACTTTACCTTATAGAATTTATATTTTACTTACTGATGTATTTTAAGTTTTATAATAAAAATGGCATTAAATCCACTAGAACAATTTAAAATATATACAATAATAGAGTTACCTAGGTTATTCGGGTACGATATAAGTTTCACCAACTCATCTCTTTTTATGATGATTTCAATAATATCAGTTACACTTTTCTTGTTCTTAGGAGTAAGGCAGAAGTCAGTAATACCAGGATACTTACAAGCTGCAGTTGAGTGTGTATATGATTTTGTCATTTCAATAATAGAAAATAACACTGGAAGCAAAGGATTAAAGCATATTCCGTTGATATTCACAGCATTTATTTTTACTTTATCGTGTAATT
>CACRCM010000003.1:0-30817 GCA_902646575.1 uncultured Wolbachia sp. | reverse complement strand
ATCACTTTGTTGAATCCATAATGTCCAGCTTTGAGTTCATGCAAGAAATCACTAGAAAAATTTTCATAACGATTCAGCACTTCTTCTTTTTTCCTTCATATCTACAGCAACTAATCCCTTTTCCAAATATGCAAATAATGTCGTTCCAGCGATCAATACATAAAATCCAATTTTTATTATGCAACTGCCTACCAAAGGAAAACTGTGCATCGTGAAAACAATCACTTCCTTTTCTCTCTTGTTGAATTTAATTACTAACGTTTGATCGAAGCAGTTTATAGCACATTTTCTAAACATCTCACCCAAAGCTTAAGCAGAGGAATCATTGTCTTTGCCCGTAGTCAACATTTCCCTCAATTATGTTACAATCTTACATTCTCTCTAGAAAAAAAATAGTCATTTATGCCAGTGGGTTATATTCATTAAACGTGTAAGCATTGAATATATTTTGCCTAACTTTATGGTACTTGCCGTTTTCAGTATATCTGCTACAACTTCTATATACTAATAATTATTATATTCACATTCTGGCACTTATTTATCTCGAAAGCATAGCTCAATAAATTTTAGGAAGTTGATTTTATTTATGACTTGTTATCCATTTTAGCAAAATAATATAGACCTTAAGTTACTTATAAAGCTAAAGCGTTATAGCGGCAAAATGATGACACCACTGTTTTGTAAACTTAGTAAAAATTTACTTTTTTAACTTTATTAAAGTAAAAAATTGATTACCATTACGATAAACAAGCAGCATTATTGCTTTTTTACTATCTTGCTTTTTTGCTAAATTTACTTGATTTTGAAAACTTTCAACATCTTCTATATCAGCATCATTTATTTGCGTAATAATATCTCCTCTTTTAAGATCACGTAATGTAGGATTCTTATAAATATCCACACTAGTAATTAGTACACCTTTTATAGATGCATTACCTTCCTTCGATTCCCTTGATAAATTTGAAATAGTTAAGCCAGTTATATAATCAGATGTCGATGCATTTTCTTTTTGATTGATATCTTGGTTATCATTCGTAGATTCTCCAATAATAACTTTGATATTAACTTCTTTACCCTTTCTTAACAATTTAATTTGCACTCTCTTTCCAGGTTCAGTTCTTGAAACTATTTGAGGTAATTGTGCCATTCTATCGACTATTTTGCCATCAAACTCTAATAACACATCACCTACTTTAATCCCACCTTTTTCTGCAGGACTATCTTTTACTATACTTGCAACTAATGCGCCTTTTGTATCTTTTAAACCTAAGGACTCTGCAAATTCTACTGTTATACGCTGAACTTGTACACCGAGCCAACCATGTTTCACCTTTTTGCCGTTTTTTAACTTATCAATCACCGGTATAGCTAGGTTAGACGGTATAGCAAAGCCTATACCTACATTACCTCCAGACTCAGACGGAGAATAAATAGCAGTATTAATACCTATAACCTTTCCATTTAAATCAAATAACGGTCCTCCGGAGTTTCCCCTATTGATTGCAGCATCAGTTTGAATAAATTCATTCATGGTACCAATACTAATGTCCCTAGACCTTGCAGATATAATTCCTGTACTTACAGAACCACCTAAGCCAAATGGGTTACCTATTGCCATAACCATATCACCAACTCTTGCTTTATCAGAATTACCGAGTGTTACAAAAGAGAAGTCCTTATCAGCCTTGATCTTAAGTACAGCAAGATCAGTTTTTGCATCATAGCCTAAAACCTCTGCTTTAAAATAAGTATCATCATTCATGGTGACCGTAATATGTTGGGCATCTTTAATAACATGGTAATTAGTTACTATAATTCCACTTTTATCTATAATAAACCCAGACCCAAGTAGCACTGCCTCTCTGTTAATGCTAGGACTTTTGTCCATAAAAAACTGGTCAAAGTACTCAAAGAATTCTCTAAAACCATCAAAAAAATCATTTCTTGGCAAGGGAACTCTAGTTCTGTTGCTATTTCCTTGCTTGATAACCTGCTCGCTCGAAATACTTACAAATGCAGGTAGAAGTTCTTCTACTAAGTCAGCAAGTCCTTGATTACAATTGTATATAGAAGTATTGATATCTGCAGCTTTTTCTGTGCTCCAGTTAAATACCCTAGCATATAAAGAGAATGAAATTAAAAAACATAAAAATATAGATAAAACCTTACTTCTCATAAACTATTTCCATCCCTTATTTAAAATATCTAAGAAACTATTATTTGGTGAAAGTACAAATTTAGTGTTATTTCCCGCAAACGATTTACTGTAAGCATTCATAGAACGGTAAAAGTTAAAAAACTCTTCATCGGCCTTAAACACCTCATTATAAATCCTGGTTGCTTCAGCATAGCCACGCCCCCTTATTTCATAGGCTTCTTTTACTGCACTAGCAATAATTTCCCTTTTTTGTTTATCAGCTTTTGACCTAATTTCTTGCCCTATTTGTTCTCCTTTTGCCCTTATTTCTTTTGCTTCTTTTTCTCTCTCAGTTTGCATACGGCGGAATATTGCAGAACTATTCTCTTCTGGTAGATCTGCTCTTTTAATTCTCACGTCTATTATTTCTATACCAAACTTTCCAGCTTCAGAGTAAACTCCACGCTGGATTAATTGCATAACTTCTGACCTTTTTTCATTTAATAAACTAATTAGTGAAAATCTGACTATATTTTCTCTTAAGTGAGCTTCTATGATTGGATACAATCTTCTAATTAATCCTAACTCATTTCTCACAGTTTGGTAAAAAGTAACAGGATCCACTATTTTATATTTTGCATAAGCATCTACTATAATACGTTTCTGATCTGCAGTTATCACTTCTCTTGCAGTTGTATCTGGGCTTAAATCTAAAACTCTCTTATCAAAGAACTCTACATTATTTATAAATGGCAACTTAAAATATAAACCACTTTTTCTAATATCCCTTACAACTCTACCCAATTGCATAACTATTGCTTGCTCTGCTTCCTGTACTACAAATATCGAATTAAATAAGAAGATTAGCAAAACAGCAAATATAAAAACAAAAGCAATTTTAATGTTATTAAGCATAACTATTTCCCTAAGCTTGTAAGAGGTAGATAAGAAAACACACCCTTCAAATCATCAGTGATAACAATTTTATCTACTTGATTAAAAATATTTTCCATAGTTTCAAGATAAATACGGCTCTTAACAAGAGAAGGATTATGCTTATATTCTTTATAAAGAGAAAAAAAACGATTTGCATTACCTTTTGCTTCGCTTATTATCTCATTCTCATATGCTTCCGCATCTAGCTTTATCTTTATTGCTTCACCTTTTGCTCGAGGTATAATATCATTGCCATAAGCATATGCTTCATTTATAATACGCTCTTTATCTGCACGAGCACTTTGTACATCTCTGAACGAACTAATTACTTTTTCTGGTGGATCAATTTTTTTCATTTGGATAGATAAAATCTCTATACCCATTTGGTACCCATCAAGAATCTGTTGCAGTAAAGTTTTAGTATCTATAGGAATTTCTTGTCTACCTTGACCAAGTGCAAAAGAGATCGTGTTTTTACCTATTATTTCTCTCATAGCACTTTCAGCAGCATTTTTAACACTAAAACCAGGTTTATAGTCCCGCACTTTGAACAAATAATCCTTAGCATCTTTAACGCGCCATTGGACCTCAAAATTAACGTTAACTATGTTTTCATCCCCAGTAAGCATCACACCTTCACCACGATCTGCATCTCTCCCATAGGAACTGCTTACCCCGATTTCTTCACGATTTACTTCCTTAACATTCACTTTAAAAACCTTACCAATGGGGTAAGGAAAGTGATAACGCAAACCAGGTGTTTCTGTATTAGAATATTTACCAAAAATAAGTTCTATACCTTCTTCACTTGGGTGAACAATATAGAAACCAGTACAAGCGTAGAAGAATAAAATAATAAAAATAATTAAATAAGGTTTTCTGCTACCATTTCTTGTTAAACTAACAAAGAAATACTTTACCTCAGACACAGCTTTACTGAAAGTATCTTCATCATTAGAGATTTTACTCCTTATCGGTTTCTTCCCTAAATTCCAAGGATTGTTCTCATCAAACACAATAACTGACTCTATAATTAATACACTAATATTACCCCTTTAATAGGAAATTGCAAATCTATTTTATTCATGGATCAATCACCGGAATAGAAACCATGATTATATACTTCCTTTTCTCTATGTAATACGGTGGTTGACTCTATAAAATTTTCTGGCTTTATTTTAAATTCCTTGTTATCGTTTTTGAGATGCACTATGTTTCCATGAAGGGTCAGTATAGCAACAAAATGATAAAATCATTGCTACTAGAACTGTGATACCTAAAAGTATAAATATCCCTTTTTGTTACCTAATAAGCACCTTAACTCAAAAAGCTTTCAGTTTCATTTTTTTATGCTTCCAGAAAATACTTTAAGTAGAGCTATTTTATAGGTAAGTTAACACTAACTTAAGAATTGAAGTGTACAATATGAACGTATTTCATTAATAATGAGGTTTAAAATGTTGAATCACAGCAGAACAAATCCAGGTATTATTAACGCACAACTTCAGCAAAATCAACAATACAGCAACTCTACACCTTCTTCAAGTAACTTATTGCAACAGATGCAATTCTTAGAGAAGAGGGTAAAGTCATTAGAGGTAATGAACAAAGTGATACTTGGTTTGCTAATAGGTACGACTATAACAGTGAGTGCTGGTTTTGCTATTGCAGCTGCTCCAGCAATTGCCAGTAGTATAGTAAGTGGGATATTTGCAACTGTAGCATTCGTGACACTTGGTACAGCTGTACATAAACACAGAGCAAAAATAAAAAACAGCTTCAAATATGCTGCAGACAAAACTAAAGATGGTGCTGTGTGCGCTAAGGACTCAGTAAAAGAAGCTGTAAGTTATATAGGACAAGCAGCAAGAGAGGAAACTAGTTCTGCACTGAAAATAATAGGGAACAAGATGAATAATTTTGGTAAAAATATATCTAATCTAGATGAAATTTCATATTCAGTAGATCACCAATGTCAAACTGTTGTTTTAAAAACAGAAGAAAAAACGAAAAATTTCAACAGTATAAAAGAAATGTTCATTAAGGAGGTTTTTGAGGATAAAGCTGTAGGCAACTCTGTTTTAACCAAAAAGATATTCTCTGAGCTGAAAGGAAAAATATTAGAAAAAGCTTATTCTGTTGATGGTCAGCAAGGTTTTAAAAAGGATCAGTTAATCAATCAATTAGGACAGCAAGCAGATTTTGTTAGCAGGTTAAACGCTAAGAAATTACAAAATTTGTTAGCTCAAGATGACAACAATCTTTATGAAATTTTCTCTGAACATCATGATGAGATCAAGAGAGTCGTTAAAGGATGCAAAATAGAACACAAACTTTCTAATGTTATGGAAAAGCTTAATGAAACGGCAAAAAAGCATAGAAATAGAAAAGGTTCGATACAATCTATTGACAGCTCATTAGAAAATAGTTTATCAGATGTTGGTTCTATGAAAACTGCCAGTACTACTATTAGCTCTAGTTTAGATTCTAAAAGTTTTGTAACAGTCAATTCTAATCTTCTTAAAAGATGTCCTTCATCTAGTAGCTTAAGCAGTAGTTCTGCTGATAGAAGAATTGATCTACTTGGTTCTTCTTCAAAATCAATCGTGATTACCGAATCAGATTGCAAGGTAAAAAAACAAGCTGACCTTAAAAAAATAAGTTATCTGGATAGACTGGCAAAGCAACAACCTTCTACAAATATGGCTATTAAAACTGACGTTCAATTACACACATCTATGCAAGCAGTTACAGCTGGTAAATAAGGACAAACAGAACTACCTACTTTCTCTAAAAGGATGTTACTCAACGAGTAACATCCTCTTTTGTTTTTTTTTCTAACCGAAAGTTTAATTTAAAACATTCCATCTTCGCGTATTTTAGTGGATGAACATTTCAATTTTTATAGGTAATCTGAGTAATAGGTGGTTTCGTGTAAATAGTTTAGACACTTTTCTGGCGGAAAATTGCTTTTAAACTACAATGGAGGTTTTGAAAGAAGCTCTGCCTATTTTCTCTTGATAAATTAAGCTAAGTAAAGTACAGTAAGAATACGTTTATGTAGGTTTCCAATGGATAGTATAGTTTTAGTTTATACAACTTTTTCAAATCTAGAAGAAGCTAGAGCTATTTCTGAAGAATTATTAAACAAAAAGTTAATTATATGTGTCAACATATTTCCTGAAGTAAATTCTTTATATTTATGGGAAGGTGAAATTCACAACAGTTATGAAATAGTGACAATTATGAAAAGCAGAAGCGGTCAAGTAGATAGAATTATAAAAAAAATTGAGGCAATGCATTCTTATGATCAGCCAGCTGTTATAGTAATACCAATAGAAAAGGCAAATAAATCTTTTACTAATTGGGTTAATAATGTTTTGATATAAACAAGTATTGGGGTGTAGCCAAGTGGTAAGGTAGCGGTTTTTGGTACCGCCACGCGAAGGTTCGAGTCCTTCCACCCCAGCCATATTTAAGAGGATGTAAAGTGATACCACTTTTCTATAAATTGAAGCTATTAAATTACATACTAAGCGGCCTAAAGGACATAACTGTAAAGTTATTCTTCCTTATAATCTACCTTTATGCATCCAGTATTGTATTCATGTTTCTCAGCAACGGCTTTTGGTATACTGCAAAATGTGGCTCTTTTAAAAGAGCATTTTATCATTTATTTCAATATTGCAAATGGTACTCTAATAATAGAGGAAACCTGAATTATGGAATTTCTTTTAGGATGCTGATAGCGTTTCTTGCTCCGCATTTTCTTTATAAATTATTTCTAAGCACAGGATGGAAACTCTTTTTAAAGGAAAAGGTAAAAAAGATACTTAAATTCATGATCAAAGGCAAAAGAAATAGTAAAACAAACGATAGTAGCTATAGAAGCAAAGATCATTGTAGTTACAACAATGAACGTCATGCTCAAGAAAAACAAAAAGTAGCTATGATAAAGCAGCTTTTAATCGAAGATATAGAAAAAACTATAGACAAAAGACTAAACGATATCTTTTTTAGTGAAAGGAGGAAATCTCATTAGTATATACAGAAATCTTTACCTGTTTTTTTTAGTTTGGCTGTATTTTATTTTTGTATATATTAAATTATAACCAACTAATGTACATGCGTGCACAGAGAAACCTCGGCTAAAGCGTAATAACCAAAAAAAATAGCTTTTTGTCTTTTATAGTACTTATTGCACTAATTACTACCTTGTGCTACTTTACTCCCATAGTATATGATACTATTCATTATATACTACCTGATGTACTGTCTGTTTATCTCATAATGATAAAAAAACCCTTTGAAATTGAAACTATTTGATATATGTAGTGCTTCTTTAAGATAAAAGTTCAAATTTTAAGTAATCTGAGTTTGACTATGTAATACCATAACTCATCTATTATATTAACGTTCCTCTTTTATGTTTTATTGTCCTAAAAGTTTTTTTGGTGCTCTTAGCATACAATTATGTATCACGCGCTTGAAGTAACAACTTGCTGATTATCTCAAAAGCATCATTTTAAAGAAGAATAATACTATATCTTTTCATGCCATTACTGATAAAAATATCATTCTTACTGCTTCGTCCCTATACTCTTCCGGAGTAGGTACCAGTGGATATATATTTTTAACGTGTTGACTTAGTAATCGAGAGAAGTGAAAAAGATCATAATTCTCAAGCTCCTCATTATAACCTTTATTATACCTTCAATAGTAAAGTTTACTTCATCTACCTGACTAAAACAAGTAAAACTTTGCAATTTTTCTTACCAGATGCAATTTGAGTACAAGTAAAAAGATAACTTATCCTTTACATATGAAAAGATAATTCAGATTATAGTTATTACAATAAACAACACTAATAAAATTACTTATTAATATACACCAACATAACTAATAACTACCTTAAGGTTACCAACTTCTACATTACCTATTCATTATAAGGAAGTAAATAAAGCGAAAGAAATAAAAGAAGCAGCACAACCTCCATAAATGTTAACCTTTAGAGAATAAAAAAAACATTACCTTGGAGCAAGCAGACTCCTTGCCCCAAAGTTTCATTTATTTAAAAGTCATTCATTCTGCCCATGTTACCTGCTCCCATAGGAGACGAAGCATTTTCATCCTTATTTGGTATATCAACTATCATAGATTCAGTAGTAATCAGCACGCTTGCAACAGATATCGCTGTTTCAAAAGCAATACGAACAACTTTTGCCGGATCAATAACACCAGCAGCGAACGCATTAGCATAACTCATAGCTTCAACGTTATATATAAGCTCCTTATTATTCTGCTTAATTAAATAGTCAATTATAACAGCAGACTCAAGACCAGCATTTTTGACTAATCTCTTAATAGGGACACTAAGAACTTTCTTGATAATATTTATACCTATTTGCTCCTCATCATCTGCACCTTTCAGCTTATCAAGAGCAGATGAAGCATAAAGAAGCGCAACTCCACCACCTGGAACTATACCTTCCTCAATTGCAGCTCTTGTTGCATGCAACGCATCCTCAACCCTATCTCTACGTTCTTTAACTTCTAATTCAGTTGCTCCACCAACTTTTAGCACAGCAACACCACCTGATAATTTTGCTAAACGTTCTCTTAATTTCTCTTTATCATAATCAGAAGTTGAAGACTCAATTTGAGATTTAATCTGCTCAATTCTAGCTTTTACTCTGTCGGTAACTCTATTTTCACTGACAATTGTAGTATTATCTTTAGTGATTTTAACATTTTTAGCAATACCAAGGTCTTCAAGAGTTATGTCCTCCATTTTAATCCCAAGTTCATCTTTTATGACATACTTAGCATTAGTTAAAGCTGCTATATCTTCAAGCATCTCCTTTCTCCTATCACCAAAGCCTGGAGCTTTCACTGCAGCAACTTTTAGACCACCACGCAACTTATTAATGACTAAAGTACTTAATGCTTCACCTTCAATATCTTCTGCAATGATAAGTAAAGGTTTACCAGACTTAACAACAGCTTCAAGAATAGAAAGCAAGGGCTGGATAATATTAAGTTTTTTCTCTGTAATTAAGAGATACGGATCATCAAGCTCCACGATCATTTTCTCATTATTTGTAATAAAATATGGAGAAAGATAGCCACGATCAAACTGCATACCAGTAGTAAGCTCAACCTCTAGTTCTTTTGAACCTTTACTTTCTTCAACAGTAATCACACCTTCTTTTCCAACTTTTTTAACAGCATCAGCAATATTACTACCAATACTTCTATCACCATTTGCAGAAATTATAGCAACTTGCGCTACTTCATCTATCTTTTCTAAAGAAATTGTGCGAGCCATTGAAGCAACTTCTTTTAATACTACATCTTTTGCTTTCTGCATTCCATTCTTGATACTGATACGATCATTTCCAGCAGCAATTGACTTTGAAGCCTCCACTATCATACCACTAGTTAGTATTGAACATGTTGTTGTACCATCACCAACTTTATCATTACATTGAGAGCAACTTTGAGCAAAGATACTTGTTATTGCAGCATTCAATGGTTTTTCAGGTTTAATACCCTTCATTACCTTATAACCATCTTTTGTAATTTCTGGTGCCCCATAAGGCTTATTAATCCCTACTGTTTTTCCTCTAGGTCCTGCAGTTACTGCTACTGTCGAGTCTATTACTGCTGCAACTTCACGAAAAGCTTGCTGTAACTGCTCACCTGATACTACTACATTAGTCATCTTTATAACCCCTTACTAATAAAAAACTCAGAAAACTATAATAAAATTACTTGTAATGCACTATATTGTGCTTTATTCTAATTTAATAAATTAAAAACTGCTACTTAACGATAGCAAGTATATCGGACTCCTTCATTACGATAAACTTTTCATCACTATGCTCTATCTCTGTACCAGCCCATTGACGATAAAACACTTTATCACCAACCTTTACAGTTAAGGACATACGCTCACCACTTGGACTACGTGAACCTTGACCAATTGCTATAACTTCACCTTTAGTAGGTTTCTTTTCAGCACTTGACGGAAGCATAATTCCACCCTGTTTCTCTTCGCTGATAGGCTTGATTAGAACACTATCATCTAATACACTTAAGTTTACGCTTGACATTTGTTTTCCCTCATCAACAAATTAACCTACAAGGTTATATATGTACTAGCAAATTAGATTTCAAGGGCTTGAACTCTCAAAATGTTGAAAGACAAGAAACATCTAGTATTGTATAGTAAAATTTAGGCTTATTGACAGAAATTGCATGAGTTATATACCATTAGAAAACCGTAGTGTAGTAGTCCTATATGGGCCAGATACAAAGAATTTCCTGCAGGGTATTATAACAAACGATATCAATAATCTGAGCAACCAAAAAGCTATTTACTCTTTATTGCTTAATTCTCAAGGAAAGTACTTATACGATTTTTTTCTCATTAAATATGGTAAATATACTTTACTGGAATGTGAAAACACGTACCTGCAACAAATTATTGAGAAATTAAATTTGCTTAAAACTTACCTAAGAGTGAAAGTTAAGGATGTTAGTGCACTATACAGAGTTGGAGTTTTGTTTAATACTAAATCAATAGAGTATAGTAATAAATCGCAAGTTATTTTTCAGGATCCAAGGCACAAGTCTTTAGGAATGAGAATAATACACAAAGATGAAATAAGTCAACCAATTGGGGATTTTATTCAATATGAAAGAGTTAGAATTGAAAACCTTATTCCAGATGGAACGAAAGACATGGTGCAAAATTCGTCGTTTCCGCTGCAATATTTAATCGATAAAATAAATGGTATAAGCTTTAATAAGGGATGTTATATAGGTCAGGAAGTTGTAAACCGAATGAGTAGACAAGAAACACTTAGAAGAAAACTTTACCCTGTCAAAGGAAATAATACGCTTCCAAATATTGGAACTAAAATAATAAATGAAAACAATGAGGAAATAGGAGAGCTGCGCTCTACTATAGATAAGATCGGACTTGCATTGCTTAACACTGGGAAAAGTTATACAAATTTGTATGCCAATAGAGTTAAAATATATGTGCGCTAAAATGATGAGATTTATAACTAAAGCCCTAAGGTAGAACATAATACTGATTGTAAAAACAGACCTAAAAGCTACTCGACAAGTTTCAGTAACTGCATCAGTAACATAGATTCTGTTTCTAACCCAAAAACTTATTTTTGATCTGCAAATTCAATGATAAAATTCAGTAAAAAATTAAAGGTGTTTTTTATAGGTTACATAAAATTAGCAGCCATTTATTTTTTGAATTTTTTCTACATTTAACTAAATCGTACTTTAATTAAGCACCAGTAAAGAATTACTACCGCCAATTTAGAGGGTAAAGAGTTAAAACCAGCCTACAAGCTCTTTCTACCTTTTTTGATTTAGTAATTTTTCTAAGTATTTATAATTAAAAGAGTCCAAAAGGAGATGTTACTCCACTAGTCAACATGTAACCATATGAACATTAAGATTTGCAAGTGAATGGGACCATCCAAATCACTAATATCGTAGAGGATCAAAGAGAAAAAGAACTAAACTACTTTCTTATACCATGCATTTTCCCTTCAAAGTACAAAATAGTTAACATATCAAACTCCATACTTAATAATCGAGTTAATTCTTTATTAATTTAAAGAATAAGGTATGTAAAAAGCATAAAAAAGTTTTCTAAGTAGATTGCTAATCACACAGAAGTTTTACATATTTTTTTTGGAAATTTAAGCTGCAAAAACCATTCTAGTAACTTATCGAATCTAACTTGTTCTTTAAAGCTTATCAATTGTAAAATAAAATTGCTACATCAACTACTAATTACAATACACCCCAAGCACAATTCTAAACTAAAATAGAAATAATACTATAATTAATAATTAAAAGAAATTTTATTTAGGTATTTTGAGAACCAAAAAAGGACTCCATATCACTGGTAGTCATAATCTCAAAAGAAGAAATAGAGGATGATTATATAAACTAACGGCGATAATAAACAAAAAAAATAAAAGAGTTATTATACTTAATAAAATAATAAAAAATTAAAATATATGCTCAACTTCCAATTGTACCTAAAGTTGCAAGTCCTGTATCTAAAGTGTCCGACAAGCGGCAACACATCAAGTTTAAAAACTACCGAATTAAAAGCAAAATAACACACTGCTGGTGCTTGGCTAAGCTATTAACCTATAATCACGTAGCAAACCCTTCATATAAATAGTACCTCTTAAATGCTCTTTTTTTTCTTTTCCTATATACACAAAAATTAGATAGCATTATAAGTAAGATTTTCTCATATTTTGATGCTTTCTAATTCTATATTTCTTGGGTTAAATTTTCTCTCTTTATTATTATTTTACTATATTAATATAAAAAAGAGCAAGGAACTAAGTGAAAAAAAAATAAATGCAGCAAATCTTGAAGACAATTTATATAAGTTAGAGTGTGAGCTTCAAGAAACAAAACAGATTTTACTATATAAAAATGAGGAAATAATAAATTTAAAAGTAAGCAATGCAGAGCTTGAAATAACCTTGCAAAAAGAACGCGAGGAGAAGAAAAGAGAAATAGAGCTATTAACAGAAGCAGAAGAAAGACTCACAAATACTTTTAAAGCATTGTCTCTTGACGCTTTACAGATAAATAATAATAATTTTTTGAACTTAGCAAAGGAAGCAATTAACAGTAAATTAAAAGAAACAGAAAGTAATTTAAAAAAAGGAAAGACAACAATTAATGAAGTTGTAGCTCCAATAAAAGAAAGATTGGAAAAATTTGATAGTGAAATACGTGAGCTAGAAAAGGAAAGGATAGGAGCTTATGAAGGCTTAAAAGAGCAAATTGGAGTGTTAATAAACCAAACTTCCAGTCTTGCTAATGCTTTAAGAAAACCTCACATTAAGGGAAAATGGGGCGAAATACAGTTAAAAAGAGTGGTGGAGATGGCGGGAATGATTGAATACTGTGATTTTTTTACTCAGCCGTCAGTAGTTGATAAAAATGAGGATAATTTATTGCGCCCTGATTTAATAATCAAGATGCCCTCTGGAAAACAAGTAATAATAGATGCTAAAGTGCCGCTCGATTCTTATCTCGATGCTATGTCGCAAAATGATTTAAAAATACAAAGAGAGAAATTAAAAAATCATTCCTTGGCAATAAAAAAACATATAAGCTACTTGAGCAAAAAAGAGTATTGGAATCAGTTTGAAAATACGCCAGAGTTTGTGGTGCTTTTTTTAACAGGGGAGGGAGCTTTTAGTGCAGCATTAGAGCATGAGCCTGCTTTAATAGAGATTGGAATAGAAAAAAAAGTGATTATTGCAACACCGATCACTTTAATTGCACTACTAAGAACAATAGCATATGGGTGGAAACAAGAAATGATAGCCGAGAGTTCAAAAAAAATTAGTGAATTGGGCCATATTTTATATGAACGCATCTGCACAATGGGCGAAAATTTTAATAATTTAAGGAAAAGCTTAAAAAGTGCTGTTGATGATTATAATAAAACTACTGGTTCGCTTGAAGCAAGAGTGTTCCCTGTTGCTCGGAAATTTAATAAGCTTGGCATACACACAAAAAATAAAGAATTAAGTGTTGCAAAGGAACTAGAATTTTTACCACACACCTTACATGCTAAGGAGCTGAAAGTAGATTAGGTTTCTTACATTTATTTCCATCATCTAGGCATTATCTTGACCACTATTTTTCTCAATTTAAGAAAACTCTTCTTAACTCTTCAATTTCACTAATGGAAAGATTAGTAAACTCAACAATAGTATTAACACCAACATTATTAGTTAATATTACCTTTACTAGTTCAACTTTTTCCTTTTTTTTCATCAACTTTGATACCTTCTTCTTTACAGTCAACTTTAATACATTTGTTTCTATAGTATCATCAAGTTTTTTCGGCGAAAATACAAGTCTGCTCACCAAAAATCTGTTTTATTTCTTGTACGTAGGCAATAAATTCATTTTCTGACTAACTGAATCTATTTAATTTTTCATATGCTTTTTAAATTATTACGTCACTCCCTATTATTTTTCTAATTTCCTCACTAATTTTACCTGCATTTTTAAAAAAATAGACCCATTTTCAACTACATTTGAAAGCTAATCCTCTTTTATCTTTGAAAACTTTGCAATTTAATAAATATAAAGTAAAAAACTTTAGTATCTTCACCCGAATAATACAATTAGACTTACATCTAAGCTTATCAAAATAATATATAATAATCTGATTAAGATTTTAGCATTGACCTCTTTATCAGCTCATTTTGAGCACACTTGAATTATACATAATATTAAGCACGTTTTTCAAAGTCTACAGTTTCAGCAATTTAGTTAGATAAGAAAGAAGAGCAATAGCAATACCACCTTCCTTTGAAAAGGAAGCATACAGATCCTCTACTATGCTTAAGCTTTTTATTTAAATCCTTATTTTTTCATGATCACTAAGAAACAGCATTCTCAGTATTAACATCAATAATAGAAAACCCTTTTCTCCTAAAAGAAAAGCTTCACTAAGATTTTTGTTCTTTCACTCTTCATTAAAAGAGTTTTCCCATTTAAAATCAAATAAATTTATGTTTACCATAATTTCAACATAACACCTAATCAGGAACATCGCTTAATTTGAGTAAGCTATTCATAAACCTTGTTTCCTTTAGTTTGTTTCTGCATAAAAAAGTAATAAATGCCTATTAACAATGATCTATTACTTTAAAGTAGTAGTGATTCTTTATCCAATGTAATTCTTCTACATAAATGTCTTCTCCTTTTCTGTTTCCATAAAATAAACTATGTCAAATTTCATCGCCGATCTTATTAAACGTTTTTTTGCATATACATAACAGTAATTAGTTTTTCTTATCCTCTTATTTAATTACTACAGCTTATGAACTGTCTATATTTGCTTTTATTAAAACATTTTTTTTAAAAGAAATTTCTTAATATTTTCTTTTGAAGACACAATAATTAATTCCTTGCTATATCTCTACGTACATTATAATCAAGAAAGTCGAACCCTTTTTTATGACAAGGAAGGATGATACTAATTAGTTAATCTCATTTTCTAGTACCCATGCAGATCTTTTATCTTTAAAAAGCCATAGAAATGATAGTCGCTGATTGCTTCAGATATTATAAACTCTAGAGCAAACAAATATATAATACCTGAATAAGCTTCTTTTATCATAGGTATTCCAATGAGTTTTCAGTGACTCTCCTAAAATAATCAAGCTTTTTTGCCGTTCAAGAAACGTATAAGAAGACGCTGTAAAACTTTCTACTTTACTCCATCTTCCTTGTCAAATAACCTTAACAACATGTCTTCGTAGATTCATAGCAACTTTCTAGCACTTTTTTATATGATAGTTGGTTCCATTTCTTAGATTTTGCTGGTAGGTACACTTACAGTCTTACTTTGTAAGTATCTCCTTTTGTTTTCCCATTTTTCTTTACCTGCACTTTCAACAGCACTCCTTGCGGTATTTGCCTTGTCATATATGCAGCACAAGCTTACTCTGCCCTTCTGGGTTTATATAACAGTGGATTAGATAGCTTCTCTATACCAATGAAATTACTATTTGCGTATATCTAAAAATGAAAGATGCAACTCATCAACACTGCCTTTTAGTCAGAGCTTATCAGCACACCTTTGTGCTCTTTAATTTTACAAAACTTATGAAGCTCCACTTACGTTCACCGTACTATTAGCCTAACCGCCACTTGATGCTTGTAATTTATGCCATTATCACTATTAAACCCTTCTTTCTCAAGAGGAGGCTCATTTCCGAACATTACCCAGAGCTAACCGGTTGCTTAATTCACATTGATTAGTAAACTAAGACAGTAACACATCTAGCCCCAATAAGTTTTAAAATCCTTCTAATTTCTTTCTAAAATGAATTCCTCTCCTTTCTAATAGCATGACCAAAGACTTTCGGGTACATCATTTTAACAATCACTTGCACCCCGTTTTTCTCTCTGCAGAGAACATCAACAATATTTTGCTTTTTAAAGGCAATTTCAGCATCTATTATAGGATTTAAACACTAAATCCTTTATAACTTGAATTTTCCATAGTAATCTTTGTAAAAACATAGATAAAGATTTACTGATAAATCAGTATCACGCATACGGCTGTACAAACATTACAATTTATAAGGTTAAATATAGTGTGTCACCTCAGCACCCTTCCTACTTGCTATTCCAGTTCTTAATACTGAAGATTTTGATTATAAAATAAGTAAACTAGCATAAAAAGTAGTTGATTTTATATTAAAAGAAGTTTTCAATGAGGTTATATAAAAAACTGGACTCAGTATCAAGATGACATCTTTTTTGGATCTTTGATATTGTAACATTCATACAGTCATAAACATTAAATATAATGTCAGCAATTCTTTAGCCATTTTATATTTATCTACAAAACAACCCGCAGTTTGGCAATGAAGGACAATATATTCCTTTTACTTCGGATAAATAGCACTCACTTTTTCTCAGTTTTCATAAAGAGCAGAAATATGCTATATAATACCTAACTTTATCTTCTCAGGAAACTTTATCATAGTCAGCTTTATACACAACGTCAACCTTATTACATTCAAGTGATTGAAAAATTCAACGTAGCCTTCTTCTACACCTACATGAAGTAATACTTAAGTTCTCTTTCCTTGATCTTTAGACATCTTTGCAGCAGCAGATATTATTACTCTCACAGAACTACAGTTTAAGTAGACTAACAAGATATGCAGCCCTCGCACAAACTCGCCATGTTTGTTTTACCAGAGATTTTTACATACATACTATTTGAAACAGTCGGCTGCCATAAAATTAAATTTGAAATTAACTTATCATCTTGATCGTTTTCAATGTGTAAAAAAGATTTAACTTCTTCTAAAGTAACCAGAAGAGATTTAAGTTATACATGTATTCTTGTAAGGTAGATATAATAAACACCACTTATTTGTGTACAACTAATTCCACTTCTTGTGTTCAAGATTAAGTTAAAAATTTATATAGTAGCAACTTTAACCACTTAAAATTCTCAGTTTTTCTATAGGCCTTTTTATTGGGTATTCTACTGAATTGAAAAGAAAACGTACTAGAACTATTTCTCCAATCACAAAAACTTAAAAGACTACGAAGTAAAGAAACTATGTGATTGCTGGTTTCAATCCTCCTAATCCCTAAAACCGGTGCTGACAATTCTTTCGCCTGATTTAAGCGCAATTTAGAACTGAATGTAGAAAAAACTTACAAGACATTTAAGCCACCATAATTTTATATAATTCATAAAAATACCTTAAGTTTTTACTATATTTTTGTCATTGAACCTACAGATCAAAAACAAGTTTTAGAGTTATGGTTATTAAAACTCGTCAAGCAGTTTTTACATTCGATCTATTTAACTTTCGAATAAATTTCATTTGCATCTCTTGTACACTACTTTCTATTTGCTTCATTTGCTCTATTAACCTTCCTTCTAAGTCAAAATTACCATTGAGCCTTGCCTTGATTTTTTCTTTTTGTAATATATTCAATTCTTTCAGTAGCACTATGTTATTCCACACAATTTCTGCTGATTTTCTCTCGTTTAATTGACTGTTCAGTACACTAGTTTTTTTAAATATAGACTCTACAACCTCAATATCATTAGACTGTTTAAACCCCTGTAATAAAGTCTCTTTATTAAATATACTCCCATTATTTACAGCATTAATCACACGCCGTTGTAATATTTTCATTCTTACATTAGTAAATTCAAAATGAGAAAACTGTTCAAAAAATATAGGATAGTATAAGATCTTAGGAAACTCTATTGCTATACGTAGAATTATAGCTTGATTTTGTTCCGCTTCAATTAGTTCTGGAGATTTATTGTGAAAATATTTACTTTTTGCTATTCTAATTTTACTATTGAAAATCTGCTTTTTAAAGCTTCTTCTTAATTCACTGGTTTTATCATAAAAGTAATCTCTATAGTATCTCTTAATACTACTGTTACCTATAGCATTGATATATCTCATGAACTTGTGCTCAAGAATTGAATATTTTTCCGGAGTAAGTTTTTCATAGCCTCGCAGATTACTATTGACTATATGACGCCATAGATATTCAGAATGCAGTTCTGTTGAATGATCAAGTGCAGAAAGCACATCTTCTTTTTTATATTCCAGTTCGTTACATATATCATATGGATCTTTGTTGTTTGATAAAGTCACAAACTTTAACGTGTATCCAGGTTTGAGAATTGATAGAGCAAATTCTGCAATTTTAACTGCAGCATTACATCCAGCACTATCGCCATCCATGCATATGGAGATTTCTTTAGCAAATCTCCATAGATTTTTTATCTGCTCTATAGAAGTTGCAGTACCAAGCGTGGCAACTGTATTGCTAATTCCTGCTTGATGAAATGCTATCACATCGATATACCCTTCAACAACAAATACGTGTTGTTTTTTGAGTATTTCGCTTAAAGCAAAGTTTAATCCATATAAGTTTTCCCTTTTCTTAAATAGCTGGCTCTCTGGACTGTTTAAATATTTTGGCTTCTGCCCAGAACTTAACGCACGCCCACCAAAACCAATAACTTTGCCTGCGATGTTGTATATAGGAAATATCAGCCGATTACAAAAATAATCACGAAAACTTTCATTTACTAAACCAATATCGGTCAAAATTTTATCTTCAATACCGGAAGAGTTCAAATATTCTTTTAAACCAGAGCTTGGTGCATAACCTATTTTAAATCTATCTATAATTTTAGGTAAAATCTTACGCTCTTTTAGATAAGCTACAACGCCCTGATTCTTCTTCTGTGCAAACCAATTTGCAGCTAAACTTAGCACTGAAAACAGTTTATCACTTTCCTTAAATTTAGCAGCACTGAAGTTTTTATGCAACTCAACACTTGTAACTGACGCCAGTCTTTCTAATGCTTCTCTAAAGCTCAAGCCCTCAGTCTGTGAAATAAACTCAAATGCATCACCACGAGCTGAGCAGCCAAAACAATAATATAATCCCTTAATATTGCTCACAAAAAAAGATGGAGTTTTTTCGTTATGAAATGGACAGAGTCCAACAAAACTATCTCCTCTTTTTATTAGCCTAACTTTCTTACCTACTATATCAGATAATAATAACCTTGACTTTATAATA
Source organism: uncultured Wolbachia sp. (assembly GCA_902646575.1). Taxonomy (GTDB): domain Bacteria; phylum Pseudomonadota; class Alphaproteobacteria; order Rickettsiales; family Anaplasmataceae; genus Wolbachia. The sequence continues at coordinate 11,562 of CACRCM010000003.1, read as the reverse complement.
TCTATGCAATCCATTCTATTAAGTTAGTAGTAGGATAAGAATTATATAGTACTTATACATATTTGACTCAAAATTTATTTCAAATTTTAAGACTAATAAAAGATCATTCGCACTAGACAACTTGACAAAAAAACAAAATAAATTATTTATATCAAATACCTTTAAGCCATTATTCTTAATATGTCAAATATAATATCAATTGCCTCAGATCATGCTGGCTATGAATTAAAATCAGAGATAAAACCTTACCTGAAAACACTAGGTTATACAGTGACAGATCACGGCTGCACTGCTGAACAAAAAAGTGTAGATTATCCAGACTATGCTATTAAGGTTGTAGAAGATATAATAAACAGAAAAGCAGATTATGGAATATTAATTTGCGGCACAGGGTTAGGTATGAGTACTGTAGCGAATCGTTTTGAAGGAATTTATGCTGCTTTATGTGGTAGTGTTGAAATTACAAAATTGGCTCGCGAACATGGTAATGCAAATGTACTGTGTCTTGGTGCAGGGTTCACTAACAATGAGTTAGCAAAAAACATAGTTAAACAATTTCTCGAAACAGAGTTTTCAAAAGAAAGCAGGCATAAAAAACGTCTTGATAAGCTTAGCAATATCAGTAGAAAAAAAAACACACAAACTTATAATGAAGACGAGGTGTCAAAATTTGCTAAAATAGCAGGTGAATGGTGGAATGAGGACGGCAAATTCAAGCTATTGCACATGATGAACCCTGTGAGAGGATCTTACATTATAGAGAAAATAAAAGAGTTTAAAAAATGCGACTTAAATGAAATATCACTTCTTGATGTTGGATGCGGTGGTGGTATTTTATCAGAGTCAATGGCACGCATTGGTATTAATGTTGTAGGAATAGATATATGCGAAGAAAACATAAAAGCAGCACAATCATATACAAAAAAAGTAGGGTCAAATATAGAATATATACACACTAGTATTGAAGAGTTAAGCAATAGCAAAAAATATGATGTAGTTCTGCTTATGGAAGTAGTTGAACATGTGAATAACTTAGAGTTTTTTATGAAAAAAGCGGTAGAGCTACTAAAACCAGAGGGGCTGATATTTATATCCACAATAAATAGAACCATTAAGTCCTTCTGTTTTGCAATAATTGGTGCAGAGTACATATTAAACTGGCTACCAAAAGGTACACATAATTGGAATAAATTTCTCAAACCATCAGAAATTGCAAATCATCTAAGAGAAAATAACGTAACGTTGCAAAGTATGACTGGTATGGCGTATAATATAATAAAGCGCGAGTGGAATTTGACTCAAGACGTGAGCATCAATTATATACTGTGTGGCTCAGCGAATGGTTAACCTAATGAAACAATTCGAGAGTTTTTATATCACCACACCAATATATTATGTAAACGACAAACCACACATTGGCCATGCGTATACTTCTCTTTTGTGTGACGTGGCAGCAAGGTTCATAAAATTAGCTGGAAAATACGTTAAATTTACTACTGGCACAGACGAACATGGACAAAAAATTGAAAAAGCAGCTAAAATAAAAGGAATGCAGCCAAAAGAATTTACAGATAAAGCAAGTATCTTATTTAAAAAACTAGCTGAATCCATAAATTTTCAATATGATGATTTTATTCGCACCACGGAAAGGCGTCACGAGAAAGTAGTTATAGCTTTATGGAATAGACTTGAAGAGAGAGGACAAATATACTTAGATTACTACTCAGGTTGGTATTCAGTACGCGATGAAGCATTTTATCAAGAATCGGAGCTGATAGATGGTAAAACACCAACAGGTGGTGAAGTTCAATGGATAAAAGAAGAGAGTTACTTTTTTCGTCTGTCGGATTGGCAGAATAAATTACTAGAATTATATAAAAATCAGCCAAATTTTATCTTTCCTGAGAGCAGAAAAAATGAAGTGATATCATTTGCAAGATCAGGATTAACTGACCTTTCGATCTCTCGCACTAGTTTAAATTGGGGAATAAAAGTACCAGGTAATGATAAACATATAATCTACGTCTGGGTAGATGCGTTAACTAATTACCTCACATCGATAGGTTTCCCTAATATTGAAAGCAAGGAATATAAAAAGTTTTGGGCAAATGATAACTCTTTTAATGTTCATGTAATTGGTAAAGATATATTGCGTTTTCACGCTGTATATTGGCCAGCAATCCTCCTTGCAGCAGATTTACCGCTGCCAAAACAAATCGCAGTTCATGGTTGGTGGCTAAACAAAGGAGAAAAAATATCCAAGTCACTTGGTAATATTATAGACCCAATCAGATTAGCTGAAGAGTTTGGTGTTGATCAGTTACGCTATTTTCTCCTTAGAGAAATAAGCTTCGGTCAAGACGGCAATTTTAATAAGAAAAATATGGTCAACCGAATAAACTCGGAACTGACAAACAACATAGGCAATTTAGTGCAAAGAACAATCTCATTTTTACACAAGCAATGCTCGGGAGTTGTACCAATAATCAACCGAAATTTACTCAAAGATGCTGAGAGTTTACCCAATTGCAAAGCTATACTCAATCAAGTGGTAAATCATCTATCAAAGTATGAATTTAACCATATCATACTTCTGATCACCAATATCTCATCTGAAGCTAATGCTTATATAGACAGAAGCACACCCTGGACGCTGAGCAAAACCAATAGAGAGCGCATGAATTTAGTAATCCACAAACTATTGGAGTATATCAGAATAATTGGTATTTTATTGCAACCAATCGTTCCAAAGTCAGCAGAGGTAATACTTGACCAATTGCAAATTCCAAAAAAGCAACGCAATTTAAAATCCCTATGCGGCGCATGCATAAGCTCAGGCGTAATATTACCTAAACCTACACCAGTCTTTTTAAAGATTAACACTCAAGCAGAGGGCACATAGTATTATCCTTTACCGTTTTATTTTAAAATATTGAGCTTGTTATTTATTATAACTTGATTAGTAACAGATAATTTAGCGATTTAAACATTATCAAACAGTGCTGACACAGAAGTAGTAAAATAGTTATAGAGAAACATAAGGCAAATAAAGTGTAGCTAAGTAAGGCGCGAATTTTGCTGCCTGATGAGCAAGCCAACTAACTGCACTTACTGTTTTGATTTGAATAACCGTTAACTTTAGTTTCTTTTTTAGCTGGCTGATTTTCTAAGCCAGAAATCTTATCTCCTTTTTTAAAATTTTCGCCAGACAGACTGTTAGAAATTATAGAGTCTAAAACCTTACCCTGTTTTCTTTCTTTAAAATGGATTCCTGAGATCTGCACAGTCCAAAGTCTTTTCTTGTTTTCCTTTCTATGCTCTTGATGTTTCAGCTTATCAAGATAAGCAATAACTTCATCATTAACCTCTATTGCTTTCTCCTTACTAACCGATTGCTTCTCTAGGATAAAAATTTTAGCTTCTCTTCTGGAAATTCCTTATATCAATAGAGCAGAGTAACCAAAATACCACTCACAAAATAAAGTGCATTGATTTTATTAAATATACTTTCTATTACATACCTCGCTAAAATTACTTAGCACTTAAATTCTAGCACAAATAAAAAGAAGAGTCAATTTTACTAACAAATTAGTAAATCATAGTAAAGATAGGTATTAACAAAAGACCGCTAAAGACTATAAACTATATCTTTCCATGTAATCTTTGAATACACCTCGATTAGAGTCAAAATATAGCTTTACACTACCAACTGGCCCGTTTCTTTGTTTTGCAATAATAAGCTCTGCAATATTCCTAATTTTTTCCATTTTCTCTTGCCACTCTCGATGTTTATTGCTTCCTTCACTCGGCTGTTTTCTAAGCTCATAATATTCTTCTCTATAAAGGAACATTACTATATCTGCATCTTGTTCTATACTTCCCGAATCACGCAAATCAGCAAGTTGTGGTTTTTTGTCATCCCTCTGCTCAACAGAACGTGAAAGTTGGGATAGTGCAACAACGGGAATATTTAGTTCCTTTGCAATTGCTTTCAAACCCTGAGTTACTTCTGAAATTTCTTGTACTCTGTTCTCGTTACTCCTTTTTGTTGTTCCTCTAATTAATTGCAGATAATCGATAAATACTACTTTTACATTATACAATTGATACAGCAAACGTATTCTGGTACGAAGAGCACTGATTGATAATGCAGGAGTATCGTCTATTATAAAAGATAATTCAGATAATTTTGTACTAGCATTGATAAACTCATGCAATTCAAAATCATTAATTCTTCCGGTTAATGCCCTATAATAGCTAACTCCTGAATCTATAGTAATCAGTCTCGCAGCTAACTGCTCTGCCGACATTTCAAGCGAAAAAAATACTATATAGTGTTGCTTATCTCCTCTTTTTTGCAAAATCTTACAAGCGTTAAGTGCAATATTCAGCGCCAATGCTGTCTTACCCATAGAAGGTCTTGCAGCCAGAATTAATAGATCAGATTTCTGCAGACCACCAAGAAGCTGGTTTAAATCTCGAAGCCCAGTTGTAATACCTAGCGCTTCTGGATTATTTTTCAGCGTGCTTATTTTTTCGACTACATTTTTAACCGAACTTGCAAGCTTTACATACGTCTTCTCGCCTTGCTTTTTTACTGCTAAGTTAAACAACTTAGTTATCGCCTGTTCAATCTGCACTTGTGCAGGGTTTTCAATATCATAACTATAACTATCATCAATTATTTCCTGTCCGAGCTTAATTAAATACCTTCTTAAATAAGTATCACGGATTATTCTAGTTAAACTATGGATATCAAGTGCAATACTTGCCTTTGCTGCAAGCTTTGCAAGATATTCGACTCCACCACACTTAGCGAATGCTTCATCGTTCTCAAAAAACATTTTGAGGCTCAATTCATTAGCAACCATACCATGTTTTCTAGTTTTAGATATCTGAGTAAAAATACTTTGATGCAATGGATCATAGAGATTATCTGCTGCGATTACATCTTCAACCGCATCGCAAATTCTATTATCACGAATCATTGCGCCAATAAGCATTTGCTCTGCTTCTAAGTTATGTGGTAATTTACATATTTCCTTGTCTATATCTCCCGAATCGACAAAATTAGCTGATTCACTCATTTTAAATTTCTAGAGTAACTAGTAACTATTACTCATAGTAGAATATTTAATCTCCGTTTGAAAGATATAAAAGTAAAAAAATTTGACTAATTCCGTGTTGCTTATAGCATTAAAACTTAAGCTCCTGTGGTGGAATGGTAGACACAGCAGACTCAAAATCTGTTGCCTGGAAAGGCATGCTGGTTCAAGTCCGGCCAGGAGTACTTAAATATTTGGGAATACTATTATGTTACACAAAATTTTTAATCGTTTATTCTCTATTTTTTTTCCTATAAATACTATTCAAAAGGCAAAAAATGATAAAAATGGTATATATTATGTGATGGGGCTTAAGCGCTACACATCAATATTGCTTGATTTAATTATTATCATCTTATTCTTACAGCTCTGCGGCCAAACCCTAAATCAGTTCTTTATAAACTCAGAAGATGGCAAAGTACTCAGTCAAATTGCTACAAAACATCAAATGCAAGTGTCACTTTCTACAGAAGAAAAGGTGGTACAAAGTAGATTTATTAAATTATTAATCTTAAATCAAATAGCCCAATTCATTATACTCTTTAGTTATGTCACATACATGTGGGTAAGGTTTGCTGCTACACCTGGAAAGCTACTACTTGGACTCAAAGTCGTAGACGCACAGACCTTTAAAAAGGTGACCCTAAAACAAGCAACAAAGAGATTTTTTTCTATGATATTATCAGCTTCACCATTATTTCTGGGTTTTTTATTGTCAAGCTTCAACAAACGCTGCCAAACTTGGCACGACAAAATTGCAAATACAGTAGTTGTTACTAATAAAAGTCTTAAGAAACATAAAAGTTAGAAGGGTTTTAGATCCACTTAGCACAACAGAAAATGGTTACACAGGTAAAGAGCTACTAAGTCACATCGTAGTTTCCATAAATGTTATCCAACTAGCTGCACTAAGATCTATCCTCTTTTTCCCTTATTTCAGTATCAAGTGCTGAAATGACAGAGAGAAGAAGCATCATAAAACAGGAGGCTCACTTTCAGATACTATTTATGTAGTTGTTTAGATACTAGAATAATAGAAGCTGCTAGGCCTATAGTTTACATTTAAATTTTATTTAATATTATAATAGGTATTACATAGCTTTAAAGAACAATCATGTCAGTCATGCCGGATAAATGGATAAAAGAAAAAGCTGAAAACTTTGGAATGATAGAACCTTTTATAGGTCACAAAAGTAGTGAAGGTGTTATATCTTTTGGGCTATCATCTTACGGATATGATGCGAGAGTAAGTAATAAATTTAAGATTTTTACTAATATCAATTCAGCTGTCATAGATCCTAAAAATTTTCCCGAGAATAGCTTCATAGACAAAGAAATAGATGTATGTATAGTTCCACCAAATAGTTTTGTACTTGCAAGCACAGTTGAATATTTCCGTATACCAAGAAATGTATTGGGTATTTGTGTTGGTAAATCAACTTATGCAAGGTGTGGAATTATAGTAAATGTTACTCCTTTAGAGCCTGGATGGGAAGGCTATGTCACACTAGAGTTTTCCAACACCACTCCACTTCCTGCAAAAATTTATGCTAATGAAGGTGCGTGCCAATTTGTGTTTTTAAATAGCAAAAGCGAGTGTGAAAAATCATATGATGACATGAAAGGAAAGTATATGAAGCAGTATGGTATTACTTTACCGTTAGTAAAATAAATTACTATAAAAATAATAGCTTTCACCTAAATTACCATTACCAGAAAGAAAAGCTCACGTTAACTCACTTTGGTCATTAACTTTTTTTGCGTTTCGCTTACTATCTCCTTTCTCACTTTAAAGTTAAAGTCTATGCCTATTCCACCAACCATAGCGTAAAATAACTCCATAGCAGCAGCGAAGAAATTTTCTTTATACCATATTATCTACATTCTTTGTTATAATAATTTAGTCTACAATCTGCTTATCATCCATATCAACTTTATTCACCATTTGATCTCGATTGTCTCCTATATTTACTCACGCTTCTCAGTTGGATATATCTCTACTAATAGCCTAAAAAATGAGAAATGCTACAAGTAAAACTAGTTAGATTAACGTAACACAAGAAATTAAAATCACAGCAACTATAATTATAGACGAGCACTCTACTAGAAACCCTTTAGATAATTTAAAATAATACATAGTGAAACCAAGATGTGTGCTTTCCTAAAAAACTCGAGTTACTCACCATAAGCAACTGGATTTATCATATTAGGTATTATTTCTTTTACCAAGAAAGATACTCAAAAAAAATGTACCACTATATCCTATTACATTAATGATCACCGTATATTCCAATTTAATTAACAAATAGATCATACTATAATTACCTACTTATAATAGCCCCTCTAATTCGACTCTTTTAGAAAGATTTAAAAAACCTTTCTAAACTATATTTTCTTCATAACAGACTAAGTATTTACATAAGTATTTACACCTAGTTAATCTCTTTATGCCTAATTAATTCAGCATTCCCGATGCTACATCAGGTAAGTAAGTTTAACTATCGCCGCCTTCTTTTAAATTTTCAATTGCTTCTTGTATTAACTACTCCGTTAGTTCTTAAATAGGTTATTTTTTCGCTTTAACCAAGCCAATAAAGATACTTTGAAATTTATTTACCGAGAGATATGCTAGATTCCTAAACCTATTATAAGTTTTATCGAAGTCTATTATTCAGTTAGTATATAACATTTTAATTTTTAAATAAAAAAAGTTGTTACCATATAAAATAATTATGTGGAATACGGTAACTATTCTTAGTTGTACTCGTAACTGTGGTTAAAAGCTGTAATACTTGAGAATATGGTTGAATAATTACTAGTAACAGTTTGTAATTGTTAGTTTTTATAGACTTTATTAACTAATATCCTCTTCAAAAAATCTCCTATCCATTTTTACTAAACTATCTCCTTAAAATAGACTTTAGCTGCACCTTAAAACTCCTCCGGTATTTTCATATACTAAGTTAACTATAGCACCTGATTCTTTTTGAATTTCTTCTTCAGTTAAAGTGTGAGTTGAAGAGCAAAAAGTAACTGATAATGCTATAGATAGCTTATTCGACTCCATATTATTTCCATGGTATATATCGAATATATAAACTTCTGTAATGAGCTCTGAGCTTTTTTTTATCATATTGACTATATTACCTACTGCTATATCTTTATTTATAATAAATGCAAAATCGCGCTTTACACTTTGATATTTATAATCAGTAAATTTTTTTTTATTTATAGGTACATTATTAATATTTTCTAGTACCATCTCAAAACCCACAACTTTTTGTTTGATGCCAAAAAGATCTAATATATTAGGATGTAACTCTCCAAAATAACCCAATATTTTACCTTCAAAAGAAAAAGTGCCTGACTTCCCTGGATGGTAATATTCTTTTCCTACTTTTTCTATAGTTAAGCTATCACAATTGACATTAAAAAATTCTAAAGCTGCTATTAGATCAGCCTTTGCATCAAAAATATCTACCTTTCTATCGGAATTATAATGGTTCCGCGGCAAATTATTTCCTGACCTAATTTCACTTAAAACATGCTTAGGATAATCGAGACTATCATAAACTGGCCCAATCTCAAAAATCGCAAGATCAGATATCCCATGGGCAATATTATCTGCAGTAACTTGCAATAAATTTGGCATAATACTTGGTCTCATTACATTGAAGTTATCATTAAATGGATTATCGATAGTAACTAACTTATTCGAGTAACCAAACTTTTCAGCTGTTGATTTACTCATAAATGACCAAGTGAGCACTTCGTGAAATCCTCTACTCACCATTAAAATACGCAAGCCATCTTGCACATTGGTTTCTATAGTAGCATTACTTGTTAATAGTTCTTCCTTTATTTTATCATAGCCATATATTCTCACTACTTCTTCAATCAGATCAGCAGGTATGGCAACATCTGGCCTCCAGCTTGGTACTCGTACATTCCAATTACTTCCAGTTCTCTTATCAATACTAAATCCCAGTTTTGTCAAGATATCGAATATCTCATCAGGTGATGCAGATATACCTCCAAACTTGTTTACATCTCGATAATCAAAGTTTACTTTGGTATCAACCTTATCTAATTTGCCGGCAGATACCACACTTAACACCTCTCCACCACATAAATCTAAAACCATCTGAATTGCAAAGCTTAGTCCATCAAATTTATGATCAACTGAACGTGCAAATCTGTAACTTGAGTCTGTAGAGATGCCCAGCTGCCTTGAAGATTTAGCGATAGAAATAGGATTAAACCAAGCAGATTCTAAGAAGATATCAGTAGTTTCAAGAGTACATTCGCTGCACTTACTACCTATAATCCCAGCAATTGCATGAATATTTTTACTATCAGCAATAACACTTATGTCTTTATTTAATAAATATTCTTTACCATTTAAACCAGTAAATTTTTCTTCACTGTTTGCTTTGCGTATTACGAGTTCTCCTTCTATCTTTTTTGCATCATATACGTGTATTGGGCGACCAAAAGACATCATGATGTAATTAGTAATATCAACTATTGTAGAAACGGAATGCATCCCTATCGATTGCAACCTATCTTTTAGCCATTTTGGGCTCTCTCTATTTTTTACATTGACAATATGTATTCCACTAATGAAGCTCTCCCCATCAGTAACCTTAACATATATAGAAGAATCCCTTTTCATTAAGGTAGTTAGAAACTGAGGTTTATCTTTGATGTCATCCCCATGTCCTGGAATGACATCAAAGTGAGTTAAAGCCCTTAATGTTCCGATTCCAGTTGCTGCCAAATCACGTGCTATTCCATAAACACTTAGACAATCTCCACGATTTGGAGTAACATTTATATCAATTACAGGATTGCAATCGAAAAATTTATCTCCTACTTTATCATCATCAGAAACCTCAATTATTTCTTCAATTTCTCCTTGAATCAGCGCACGTTTAGAAGCAGAATAGAACATCTCTTCACTCGACATTCCCCGTATTTTTGTAGATCCGGCCATAAAATCATCTTCCGGCAATGGATTACCAAAAGGTGTGAGTATAGTTCTCATGCCTTCTCTAACATTTTTTCTTCTGCAAACTACCTGCAGAACTTTACTGTTATCACCTGTTTCACACAACTTTAATTTATTAGTATTTAGACAAGGCACGACTTCTGACACTTTTTCAATAGTAAACTCAGCTAACTTGGCACCGTTAATCACATCTTCTACTTCCAACCCTATATAGGTCAACTTATCAACAATTTCCTCTAAACCAGCATTGGTTTTTAAATATTCCAGTAACCAAAATAATGTAAATTTCATCATGTAAAAAGAAACAAAAAAGCTATTGTAATATAAAATCAAGTGGTTTTAAAACTTATGATTTCTTAATTTTTTCTTCTGAAAACATATATCTGACAACTTATGTCTTTCTCACTTTTCCAATAAAAAAATAGTTTATATATTACATAGGAAAAATTTTACGCCTTATACATTTTCATATCTCACTTATTAGTATAATAAACTATTTAAGCTTTAAAATAATATCCTAAAAAATTTTTCTATATAGTTTAATTCTTGCACATCATTTACTGTATAAAGCGGTGTAGTTTGCTGCTCGATACCTGGTATTTTTATGAAAATCTTACCCACTTCTTGCCCTTTTTTAATTGGTGCAGGTATCATATCTTTATATTCAATATATACCTTAATTTTGTCATGCAAATTACGACTATAGGTTATAATAACGTCTCTCGCAACCGTGATAGGTACTTTTCTATCTTTTCCATACAGGACATTTACTTCCTCAACTACATCATTTTTAGCAAATATTTTTTTAGTATAAAAATGGTCTAAAGAATATTGAATCAGCCTTTTTGCTTCCTCTATCCTCTCTTTTCCAGTACTCAACCCATTTACAACAACAAAAACTCTCCTATCATTTTGTTTTGCAGATGCTACAATTCCATACGCACCAGCACTCGTATAACCAGTTTTTAACCCATCAACCCCGATTCCATGAAAAAGTAAAAGATTTTTATTTCTTTGCAGAACGTCATTATATATTAGATATTGTTCAGAAAACAAATCATAATACTCAGGAAAATCAATGAAAATTCTCTTTGCTAACACTACTAAGTCTCTCGCGCTCATAAAATGAGCTTCATCCGGCCACCCACTTGAGTTGACAAAGTGACTATTATTTAAACCAAGTTTTTGTGCGATCTCATTCATTTCAATCACAAAATTCTCCTCTGATCCAGCAATGCCTTCAGCTAGTGTTATACAAGCGTCATTACCTGAAACTATTATGATTCCTTCGAGCAATTTTTTCACTGTAACAAACTGACCTTCTCTTAAAAACATAGAAGAGCCTTTCCTTTCCCACGCTTTTCTACTTACTTGAAATTTATCTTCCATATTCATTATCCCGGCTTTCAAATAAGCAAAAGCTATATATAAAGTCATTAATTTGCT
>CACRCM010000002.1:0-32834 GCA_902646575.1 uncultured Wolbachia sp. | reverse complement strand
TTCTTCTTGATTCTTAATATCAAATTTTTCTAGCTTTTTATTATCATAGTGGCTCAGCATAGTAAAAAACGTTTCGTCTTTGCTATTTTGCATTTCTACCTTTATGCTCCAGTATTCTTGTGATATAAATTTGTTAATTTCATCTTCTCGTTCGCATATAAGCTTAAGTGCAACAGATTGTACTCTTCCCGCAGATTTGCTTCCCGATAATTTCGTCCACAGAAGTGGTGATAAGCTAAATCCAACTAGATAATCCAAAGCTCTACGTGCTTGCTGTGCACGCACTAAGTCCATATTTATTTTGCGTGGATTCTTGATAGCCTCTTGCACCGCCCTTTTTGTTATCTCATTAAGAACTACTCTGTGAATGTTGCTTTTGTTGTTGATTGCTTTCCTTTCTTTTAATGCTTCTACTACATTCCAGGCTATTGCTTCTCCTTCTCTATCTGGATCTGTTGCAAGGTATATATCCGGTGTTTTACTCGCTTCCTTGACTAACTCTTTTACATACTTTTCTGCTTTTTTGATAATCTCATACTTTATAGCAAAGTCATTATCTGGATCAACAGAACCGTTCTTTACTGGAAGGTCTCTTACATGTCCAAAAGATGCAGCTACTTTGAACTCTTTGCCCAAATACTTACCTATCGTTTTTGCCTTTGCAGGTGACTCAACTATTAATAATGCCATATTATTATATTAGTACTTAAAGATAATATGTTGAGGAATATACGGTGAAAAGTAAAAAAATATTTTAATTGTTATTGTGAATTGTATACAATGAATTATTAACTGTTATCAAAATCTTGAATATTGCTGTTTTTCAAGTGCTTCTGAAATCTTACTACAACAATATATGCTTGCGGCACCAGTTAGATAACTAATTTCAACTTGTTGTTCCAGCTGCTAGTATTTCTAGGTAAACTAGAATGGCTATTTTTCTGAAATAGTGCTAACTACTGTTAACATAGAAGCAGCTATGATAGAAAATTTGCTACTTTTTGTATTTTGTGAAACAGATCCTTTGTTAGCCACTGCCCTTGAGGAACTTAAGTCGTTTTTCTTCCTTATCACTTCGGTTAATAAGCTCAATAATTTTATAGTTATAGCTATTACTGTTTTAATGCTCTAATGCATATTCTACTCTCTTTTTTCTTTAAATCACTTTAACTTAGTTGATATCCTTACATTTTTTAGAACAAATATTCAGCACTTCCGAGTGTCTTTTTGTTACCTATATCCTGTATGATAAAATTGTGAATTCCAATACTTAACAGCTTCTCTTTTAGATACTGATCAAGAACAATATTGTCTTTACTTATCTGGAAGAAATCCGTAATTATCTAAGTAACATTTACTTTTCTGACTTAGATAACTCATAAAAAAATACAATTTTCGTATGCAACTAACGACATCTAATAATTATTATTTTTATGAAAAATGAATGTTAATACTTTATTTATATTGTTTTTCTATCTATTCAGTGCTTTAAATAGAATTGTTCTGTTTTTATAGCATACTTATAATTCCAAAACTGCGTCATTGTTTTTAGTCCATATTTATAGAGATGCTTTCTCTTATTCCATGAAATTGTTATTATCTAACCGGATTCTATAATTTTTTTCTAAGGTTTTATGATTGTAATCTGTACTTGTAGAAATGTTGTTATTAAGATCTAAATAAAATTTAGTAACTAGGTCACTCATAGATACACTGGAAGATATAAACTTACTTAAAGCTTTTTTGCTTTCCTTATCAATTTCATTATTAAGTAAGTTAAACTATTCGAAGTTTATCAATCAGACATTAGCTAAAATTTTTATATATTCATTACTAATATCATTGTCTAATAAATTAGGAAAAGTAACTTCTGTGAGGTTACGGTTTGCTAGAACCAATTTGTTCCTTTATCGTTAATATTATTACCATGCACAGATCAAGTTTGGTAAGTTTTGTATAAGCTTAACTAATCCTTTTTTGCATCTTCATCATTAATGTTACAATGTTTAAAAAGAAAGCTATGTAATGACCTATTTAACTTTATAAAAACTTACTAGATTGCTTGTATTAAATTACTACGTAATCCACATAGAAAGTCTACAACTATCAATATATTCCTTAGAATTAATTCTTTCTGCTTATCTAATATCGTATAAATATGCTAGCTAATACTTCAGAAATATCAATTGTGTAAAAACTTATAGGAAAATACTAGACTTTATTGTGCCATAAAAAACAGTTATTTTCTGCATTGCTGCTCTGTCATCTTAGTATCTCCTTTTTCTTTTGCCATCTAAGTAGCTACACTGTGGGATATAGCTTTTATACAGCTTTGTTAAAGATGTTTGTTTTAGTATAATACAGCTACTTTTTATGCTCATTATTTTGATGTGCTTGCTGATAATCAGACTCTGGATGTCAGTTTAGTTATATTTATGACACTTTTCTAAGTTACTTGAATGATACCTTTTTACCAGTTCATAAGTTGCTTTAATATTTAAGAAATTTACTAAATAAAAAAAAGATAAAACCCTATAAACTAGCATCTATTTTCAGTATTAGTGCTTCTATGCTGTTTTAAATGCTATGTAAGCGCATTTCACCTTTATAGGTCAAAACTTAAAAATTTTATTAAGGTATAAAAGGCCAACTAAATGCTTTAATTATCATGCTAGGAAAGTTGGCAAAATTTATCAAGTAAGTTTCTCATTTTTAATGTTGCAGTGTTTGTATGGCTGTACACAGCTGATGTTGAAATTAACCTAGCTATAAACTGGAATAGTGGAGGAGAATTGAACAAACATCACTCATCCATATCGCTACTAATATCCTTTATCATACTGTAATTGCCTTTTCTGAACCTATTTTTTAAAGATGCAACTCCGCTTTCACTAATTCCACTTAAGCTCAATGCTGCACCACCTAATTGCAGTCCCATTTCGGATGTTTCGGGGATAATTTTACTAGCTCCTAAATCTCTATAGATCTCTACATTGCTCAGATCTGGCAGGCGTATTATAATACTTACATGCGGGAAATTTGCTGCAACTAAAGAGATTATCTTTTTTATAGTCACTTCGTTCTTTATTGAGATCACAAGAGCCTGAGCTCTTTCTATTCCTACTGATTTTAAAATTTCATATCTTGTAGCGTCTCCAAGATATATAGGAAAGCTATCATTTTTTCCTTCTTTGACTATTTTTGACTGAATGTCTACAACAACGTAGCTTAAGTGCTCTGCAGTAAGCATTTTTGTTACCATATATCCTACCCTGCCAAATCCAGCAACTATTACATGATTGTAAAGATCTTGTGTGTCTGTTTCGACAGCTTCGTCATCTAATATTACTTTTTCAGTGCTAAATGAATTTGCTATCCACTCTCCAAGTCCTGATAAAAGAGGAGTAAAAGCCATAGTTACTGTAGTTACCATCATAAGCACCTGAGCGATTTCACTTGGTAGTACATCTAGCTCATCTGCTAGACGGAATAGAATAAATGCAAATTCACCTCCTTGTGCAAGCAATAACCCAGCTTGTATAGCAAGTGCACTTTTAAACCCAAAGAATCTACATAATACATATATCATAGATGTTTTTAAAACAATAAGGATGACTGACAATAAAGTGATTAGCGGTAGTTTACTAAGCAAAAGATCAATATCGATAGACATACCGACAGTCATGAAAAATAAGCCAAGGAACAGATCTTTAAATGGTAACACTGCGTGTTCTACTGAATGTCTGTGCTCTGTTTCTGCGACTAACAATCCAGCAACAAATGCACCCAGTGCCATTGATAAATGAAATTGCTCAGTAATAAATGCTGCTCCCAGTATTATTAGGAGTGTTGTTGATATAAAGACCTCATTGCTTTCCATTTTAGCAATAACCGAGAATAAGGGCCTGAGCAACAACCTACCAGTTATAAATATCAATACTAGTGCAATAGTTGCTTGTATTAGTGAACCTACTAGTGAGCTTATCAGGCTATTTTTAGAGCTACTGGTAAGTAAGGGCACTAATACTATTAGAGGTACCACTGCGAAATCTTGCATTAGTAGTACTGCTATCGACAACCTACCAACTTGGCTTGCTTGAGAACCTTTTTCCTGTAGAACCTGCAACACTATTGCTGTTGAGGATAGTGCAAGTCCGCCACCAATAACTGCTGCCATATTTGTATTCACTCCAAAAGCAAGAGCAATGCACCATATTGCTACCATAGTAACTATCACTTGAAGAGAGCCAAATCCAAATACATGAATACGCATAGCGATAAGGCGTTCAAATGTTAATTCAAGACCTATGATAAATAATAAAAAAACTACACCAAATTCTGCAAAATTATCCATTGCTTTAGCTGAGTGTATTAAATTAAATCCATGAGAGCCAATCAATGCGCCTGCAACGAAATAACCGAGCACTGGACTGATATTCATTTTCCAAAACGCTATAACTATAAATACAGCAGCGGAAAGTAAAATTATAATATCAAATAAATACTGAGAGCTGCCGTGCATGAGATGTTTAACCTATGGAACCGGACCACTTAATTGAACAACCAATACTTGGCTTTTGGTTAACTGGAGAATTACCAGTTTCTGCGATAAATTTCATAGCTTGAAATAAATCACTACTACCTATTTTGTAGTTTTGAACTTTTTCTTTTTTTGCATTGTTAAAGCGTCCGCGATAGCGAAGGTTCAAATTAGCGTTAAGGCCAAAAAAGTCAGGAGTACAAACAGCGCTATACTCTTTAGCTACTTTTTGTGTACTATCAATTAGATATGGAAATGTAAATTTATTTTTCTTAGCAAAATTGATCATATTTTTAAAGGAGTCTTCTGAATATTCATTTACATCATTTGGCATTACTGCAACAGTGTTAACCTGATAAACTTTTTTTAATAAATCAACATCGCTTACCAGATCGCTAATAATTGATCGAACGTAAGGACAGTGGTTGCATATAAATATTACAATAAGACCATTTTTGCCGCGACAGTCGTTTAATGTATAGTATTTGTTATCTACACCTAAAAGATTAAAATCCTTTGCGGTAAATTCTAAATCTACCTTGGGAGTATTCAGTGCAGCCATAGCCTAAAGAGAGTTGTATATTATATGTAGTTTATGATCTTATTGCTTAAATGTCAAATGATTCCTGTGTATACTGTTTACATGTTTTTTTAGCATTTCAATTGTAGAACTTATGTTTATAACATTCGAAGGAATAGACGGCTCTGGCAAAACAACACAATCTAAGTTACTTGCAAATCGTCTTAAACAAATTCGCGGTGAAAATTATGTGATATTGACCAGAGAGCCAGGTGGAAGTAGTCTCGCAGAGAAGATAAGAGGAATACCTTTGAGGGACAATATTGATCCCATCTCTGAACTTCTGCTATTTATTTCAATGAGGTATGAGCATATGAAAAAGTTAATACTACCAGCTCTAAAAGAAGGAAAAATAGTAATTTGTGATCGGTTTATTGATTCAACGATTGCTTATCAAGGATATGGGTTAGGTATTGACTTAAAACTGATAGAAGATCTCCATAAGTTACTAAGAATTAGATGCCCAGATATCACGTTTATTCTAGATATTGATGTTCAAGTTGGATTAAACAGGGTAAATGATAAAAATAAATATGAAGAGATGGATATCTGTTTTTATGATAAGGTTAGAAAAGGATTTCAAGAAATAGCACTAAAGAAGACCAATAGGTGCCATATTGTCACTCAAATTGAAGTTAAAGACAATAACCAAGTATATAGTGAAATCTATGATAAGGTTATCATTCCAAGGATTAGTTTTTTTTAAGAGTAGAATCTTAATTTATATAGGTAACTAAAACAATATACGGACGGAATGGGATTCGAACCCATGGTACGCTTGCCACGTACGTCAGTTTTCAAGACTGATGCCTTAAACCGCTCGGCCATCCGTCCATTTTTTTTTTATCACAACATTCGATTTCAAGCAATCTATAAAAATTTCACTTGCCCACACAAAAATTGTTAAATATATTACTCAATATTTCTTCAACATTGATAATTCCTGTTATCATACCAAGTTCAGATGCAGCAAGCCTTAAATCTTCTGACATTAGCTCAATTGGATTGTCTATACTAAAACGTTGTAAGTGTTCTATAGCTTTCTTCATGCAATTTCTATGTCTTTGTCGGGTAATCACAGGTGTATCTCTATCGTAACCAAATTTTTCCTCTACTTTTTCTTTAATCACAGAAATTAGCTTCTCTGTACCTGTTCCTTTTGAAATAGAAATAGGTAAGAAATCTATACCATCAATTTTTATATAATGATCGTTGCTGATATCATCAGCTTTGCTCAACACGTAAATAGTATTGCCTTGACTTGGTTTCATAAGAGTGTTTGATATTGAAATGTATTTCTGGACTTCATTTTTGATGACAGTAGAACTATAGGGAAATAGCTCTATTTTTAGATCAGCTTCACAAGACTTCTTTCTTGCTCGGCTTATACCTTCTGATTCTATTGGATCTGAACTTTCACGAATTCCAGCAGTGTCAGAAAGGATAATTGGATATCCGCCAATGTCAATATG
Source organism: uncultured Wolbachia sp. (assembly GCA_902646575.1). Classification (GTDB taxonomy): domain Bacteria; phylum Pseudomonadota; class Alphaproteobacteria; order Rickettsiales; family Anaplasmataceae; genus Wolbachia. The sequence continues at coordinate 26,242 of CACRCM010000002.1, read as the reverse complement.
AGCTTCAAGCACGTCTCTTGTTGTGCCTGCATATTCAGAAACAATAGCGATATCACGTTTAGCAAGGAAATTAAATAGTGCTGATTTGCCAACGTTTGGTTTACCAGTTATTACAATATGTAAACCCTCACGTAACCTTTCACCTCGCCTATTATCATTTAAATGATCTTGTATTGACTGCATAAGAGCTTGCACTTCATTATTAATTTTTTCCAGTTCGTTTTTTTCTATTGCGACATCTTCTGGAAAGTCTATATATACTTCGATTTTTGATTGTATCGTTATTAATTTCTTCCTCCAACTGTTGGATAGCTTCTCCAGTTCTCCTGACATCTGCCTAATTGCTTGTTTAGCTTGCATTTTTGTTTCAGAATTAATCAAGTCTGCGATTCCTTCTGTTTGCGTTAAATCAAGTTTGCAATTTAGAAAAGCCCTGAGCAAAAATTCTCCAGGTTTGGCCATAACAAAAATTTTTGATAATTCCTCTAAGATTATTTTTATAACCGCCTTGCTTCCATGCACTTGCAGCTCTATAATGTCCTCACCTGTAAAGCTGCTTGGAGCAGGAAAATAAATGATTATTCCATTGTCAATCAATTGACCTGAATCGTCGTATAAATCGACTAAAGTAGCAAGTCTTGGCTTAATATCTTTCTTAATATGAAAATGACTTAAAGCTTTAAGCGCATGATTACCTGAAATTCTAATTACTGCAACGCCTGACTTACCGAATACAGTTGATAAAGCGAAGATAGTTTCATCTCTGTTTGTCATACATGAACTAGTTTATTTCTCAGCAATGTTACATATAAGGAATCAAAATACCTAATTTAGGAATACTGAAAGTTTTCTTACTCTATTAGTTTATATTAATATAATATTGGTATGTTAACAGGTTGAAGTGTTTATGAATATGTTATGAAGAGAATTTTTAAAAATTATTTATTAGCTAGTATTAATTTTATACTTATGATAAAATTGGTTATTAGTAAATAATCTTGTTTATGTGTAAAACACTAATTTTATTGTTGGTGATGTTGCCAATTAAGTTGCTTGCAGTTGAAATTGTTGCAGATGTAAATGGTGAGCCAATTTCAAATTTAGATGTTGAAAAACGCATTAATTTGATAAGTTCATTGTTCGGCACCAAAGATGGAAGAGAAATGAAGCTTCAAATTCTTAAGCAGTTAATAGATGAAATTATTATTATCAATGAGGCGCGAAGGTTAAATATAGAATTGAGTAGTGAAGAGTTAAATAACGCTACCATATTATTTTTAATTCAAAACTTTAAGATTAAGACTGATAAAGTCGATCAATACGTGAAAAAATATAATATAGACCTTAGTCTTTTAAAAAAACAGATAGAAGGTCAACTATTGTGGGGTAAGATCATTGAAACGAGAATTATACCATTTATCAATGTAGGCGGTAAAGAAGTAAGTGATGCACGAGAGCAAATAGAAAAGCCGGATTATCTTATTATGCTTCAAGAATTTATAGTTCCTAACCGGAGAGACGAGAGTGTTTATAGTATAGCTGAAGATTTAGTGAAAAAATTACGCAATGATAATAACAACTTCATTCCAGAATCTCCAATAAAAATGCGTAAAACAACAGTTAATTTAAATCAGCTGAAAGGTAACCTCAAGGGCATTCTAGAAAAATTAGAAACTGGTGACGTAGCAGGTCCAGTCAATCTCAGCGAAGGCTATTCCATTATAAAAGTAATAGATAAAGTACAACTTGATTATGCGCTGTTGGAAAGTACTTTAGAATTGAAACAGGTTATAGTTAAAGACTCAGAAGATTTATTGAACAATCTCAAGAAACAAAAGGTAAATTGTTTAAATTTTGATAAATTGGCAAGTAATCTTAAGCTGCCAAATTCAAAGGAATTTAAAATAAAAGTACGGAGCTTAAATCCTGATTTACAGGCTTTATTTAGTAAAATAGGTATGGATGAAATAGTAGAATTGAGAAAAAATGGTACCACAAGGTTGATGATGTTATGTGGCATTAAAAGCAATACGGTAGATATAGAAGCAGTTAAACGGCAGATACATCAACAAAAGATTATGACACAAAGCAATTTGTTACTAGAGGTTATGCGTAAAAATGTAGCTGTTAGTTATCAATATAGCTAAAGTATGAAGATTATTCAAAATAGAGTATAGGTTGGTTATTAACGTATCAATTAAGCTTTCTTGCCAATTACTACGACATTTTCACTTAGAAAAAAATAATTAGGTATAGCCATATTTTTTGGTGCAGGTCCTCTGATTACTCTGCCTGATGTATCATAATATGACCCGTGACAAGGACAGAACCAACCATTACCATCTTTTGTAACATGATTGATTGGTACACATCCAAGATGAGTGCATATTCCTATCATAATTAACCATTCATTTTTTCCCTTGTGTACTCTTTGCTCATCTGGCTCAGGGTCTCTTAGGCTTTCCACATTAGCAGCTCTTGCAGCGTCAATTTCCTGCTTTGTACGTCTTCGAATAAATACCGGCTTACCTTGCCATTTTACTTTCTTTTCTTGTCCTTCTTGAATATTAGTTAAATTAACCTCAACTGTGGACATTGCTAAGACTTCAGAGGAAGGGTTCATAGACTTAATCAATGGCCAAAAACTACTTGCAGCTCCTATCCCTGCCATAGCGCATGTAGTTAATATTATGAAATCTCTTCTACTTTTATCTTTAGTAGAGTCTTTAACAGGAAATATTTTTTTATTTTCCTTGCTTACCGGTGGTTTTTTACTTTTAGTTAATTTCTTGTTCATTAATCTCTATTTTGCTGTATAGTCTATATTTTAATCTAAATACTGTAGATTAATCAACAAAAACTTACACTTTTTGCTTTTAGCTACACCTACCGCATTACTACAAAATCAAGAAGAAATAGAGCCTTCAACTTCAGAAGTTCTATCTTCAGTGGAACCATGATCTTCAATCTTTGCTGCTGACACCACCTTCTCTTTACTTTTTGTTTTAAATAGAGTGACACCTTGAGTACTGCGTCCTGTAATTCTGATGTCATTAACCAAAATGCGAATTAACTTTCCTTTGTCTGTAATGAGCATTACATTATCACCATGTTCAACTGGAAAGCTGGCGATAACATTACCATTTCTACTAGTAGTAAGAATATTGGTAATACCAACACCGCCTCTATTGGTTACCCTATACTCGTATGCAGAAGTTCTTTTACCAAAGCCATTTTCAGTTATAGTTAGTATAAACTCTTCATTAATTGCAAGCTTTAAGAATAATTCATTACCTATTCCTAAATCATTCAAGTTCTTTTCTAATTTAGGATTGATAGAGCTACTAACTGCGGCTTCCAGCCTTTTTGCGAGTGGGATTTTTAAGTAAAGCTCTTTTATTTCTGTTGTGACACCTATGCCATTTAGTATAGTCATGGATATCACACTGTCATGTTTTGCAAGTTTTATACCTCTTACGCCATCTGAATTGCGGCTTTTAAATCGGCGTACATCGCTTACGACAAATCTGATACCTTTTCCAAGTGTTGTTGAAAGTAAGATATGATCAATTTCATTACATACTTTAACCGATATTAGTTTATCTCCTTTATCGAGTTTTATTGCTATTTTTCCATTACTTGGAATATAATGAAAGTCTGCTAAAGAGTTGCGTCTTATGTTTCCATGAGCAGTAGCAAAAACTATATTCTGATTTTCGTCACTCTCACTTGGCAAAGGCATTATATTAGTAATTGTTTCACCATCAACAAGAGGGAATATATTAACAAGTGCTCTTCCACGTGCAGTTGGTTCTGCAAGTGGTAACTTATAAACTTTTAGTCTATAGACTCTACCAATGTTGGAAAAGAATAAAAGACTAGTGTGAGTATTTCCAACAAATAATTTTGTAATTACATCCTCTTCTTTTAATCCTTGTCCTAATTTCCCTTTTCCACCACGACGCTGAGTTCTGTAGTGAGAGAGTTTCACGCGCTTAATATAACCATTCATAGTTACGGTTACTACCATATCCTCTTGTGGAATGAGATCTTCGGCTTCAATATCTGTATCTGATTCTTCTATTACAGTTTTTCGTGATACGGCAAATCTGTTCTTTATTTCTTGTAAATTATTTTTTATTTCTTTCATTAATTTTTTTTCTGAACCGAGAAAAGCGATATATTCTTTTATCAAGTTGACCATTAAATTTAGCTCAGCTTCTAATTTACCTTTTTCAAGTCCCGTTAAACGCTGTAATTTCATGTCAAGAATAGCTTTTACCTGTAGCTCGGTTAATCTATAATACACTCCATCTTTTAAAAAACTCATGCTGTCTGAAATTAGTTCAATAATTGTGTTTATTTCAGCTGAAGTTTTCCATTCCTGATTCAAAAGCTCTTCACTTGCCTTTTCAGGATCTTTTGCACCACGAATGATTTTTATTACTTCATCTATGTTCAAGACCGCAATGTAGAGCCCTATGTATATATGAGCTTTTTCTCTAATTTTTCTTAGACGGAATTCTGTTCTTCTTGTTAATGCTTCTTTTCTGAAATCAACAAAAGCTGCTATGATTTCTTTTAATGACATTAAAGCAGGTCTGTTATTATTGAGAACTAAAGTGTTAACACTAAAGCTACTTCTTAGGGGAGTAAGTCCCAGCATTTGATTCAGTACGAAGTCTGCTGCAGTGTTTTTTCTAAGATCAATCACTACCCTAATGCCAGTCTTATCAGACTCATCTCTAATTCCTGTTATACCATCAATTTTCTTTTCTTTTACAAGCTCATCTATTTTCTCAATTAATTTTACTTTATTTACTTGATAAGGTATTTCATCAATAACTATTGCTTGTCTATCTTGTGGTAGATCCTCTATATGGGTTTTGCCTTGTACGATAATTGAGCCTCGACCTGTGGCAAATGCTGACCTTATTCCAGACTTACCAAGGATCGTTCCGCCAGTTGGAAAATCCGGACCAGGTATCACTTCAAGTAGCTCGTCTAGAGTAACTTTAGGGTTATCTATATATAATATACAGGCGTCGATTATCTCGCCAAGATTATGGGAAGGAATATTAGTTGCCATGCCAACTGCAACGCCACTTGCACCGTTTACTAATAGATTCGGAAACTCTGCAGGTAATACTACAGGCTCTGTTTCATTTCCATCATAATTTGGCCTAAAGTCAACTGTATCTTCATCAATATCATTCAATAGAAAGTGTGACATTCTATGAAGCCTTGCTTCTGTATATCGCATCGAAGCTGGTGGATCTCCATCTATTGAACCGAAGTTACCTTGTCCATCAATAAGTGGTAAAAGCAAAGAGAAATCTTGGGCCATTCTAACTAAGGAGTCATAAATAGCCATATCGCCATGTGGGTGATATTTTCCCATTACATCCCCAACTATACGAGCAGCCTTTTTATATGGCTTACCAGCGTCATATCCAGCTCTTGACATCGCATACAATATGCGTCTATGAACTGGTTTAAACCCATCTCGCACGTCAGGTATAGCACGGCTTATAATTACGCTCATTGCATAGGAGAGATAAGAATCTTCTAACTCTTTTACTATTGAGACTGGTACTATATTATTTTGCATTTTTTATGTTTTGATTAAAGCAATTTCAATATTAACATTTAGTTAAGTAAATGGTCAACTAGGAACTAGGCTGTATTTGATTCTACTTTTTGTTTACAACAACAATATTGAGCTATAGAATAGTGTTTTGAAGTTGTTTTAATGTTGTTAAATGGGCAATTAGCTCAGCTGGTAGAGCATCTCGTTTACACCGAGAAGGTCGGCAGTTCAAGCCTGTCATTGCCCATTAGCATTGATCTTGGATAACTATAATAATATTCAAGTAATAACCTATTAGTTATGCATAACGTTTTTTGTATCTAGTTATTTATTCAAAATTTTTTATTTTTTTCTGTGAATCTCTATTTTTTTTTAAAAGGTAGATACGATTCTAGAAAAAGTAACAAGCTTTAATATTGTATAAATGTATTTTACTTAGCTTTATTACTACTATATATTATAATATCTACTTAAGCTAGAAGGTACAAAAATTCCTAAGCACTGAATGATACCTTTCTGCTTATGCGAATTACCTTAATAAAAGTAAATGTTCATAAAATTATACGGTGTGTGCTGAAATGACAAATTGTAATTATCTTACCTAGGTACAAAGGAACTTAACTTTAACATGTTTTTCATGTGCACATGATATAATTAATAGATTTATTCAATTTATAGAAAACACTGATGATTAAAGATACAATTATTTTGAACTTTAAGATAGAAAAAGGCGAGCCTATAGACCAATATTACTTTTTTGCACGTATGAAGCTTATGAATGAAAGCAAAAATCTTTTGCGTGAGAGGCTTAACAGTATAGTTCAATTTGATAGCTTAGATAAAGCTGAATCTTAATTGTGAAAATTTCTATATCTATTATAACAATATAGTGAACTTAATGGCAGAAGTGAACTGTATATTAACAGTAATGATGGTAGATATTTAATTTCTGATCTTCTACTCAATCATTACAAATTCTCAATGGAGGTATCATTGGGTGAAGGAACGATAGTAGATTATGGATTTTACCTACGGTATGCAATTTATAACCCTAACCTCTATAATAAGAGACAAGAAAAAAGTTTTGATGACGGAAGTGAATTGTTACCGATTGCATTGAATGTGTTAGATACTTTTCTAAGTAACAAGAATGGCTTAACCACATAAGATATATTTTTACAGATGCAAAACGAAATTGCTGAAGAAGAACCAAAATTGGTAAGAAAGGAGAGACAAGCAGAAGAAGGATTAGATTGAAAGAATAAGGAATTAAAAAGGCTTATAGAAAAAGGTGAAATTATTTTGTTTAAAGTAGCAAAAGGCCATGATATGAGCAACGGCTGCTCCACAGCAGTTTTACAGCTTGACAAAGGAAGTAATTAGATAATCCTTGATGCAAGTAAGTATTATATAGCAGAAGTATGAAGATAATGAATATTTACATTGTATTAGCTCTAGTTATTACATGTTGCTTGACTACAGGAATTTATTTTTTATTTTCAATAAAAGCTTTTGTCCTGAACTTGAAAGCTGGTTTTGTTTAATATATGAATTGAATTATGGTAACTATGCTAAGCATTTAAACGGTGAACCATTTTTTAGTGATAATTAATTATCTGAAAAATTATCTGACGGATTTAAAGAAGGTGACAATCAGGTAAATGTAGAAGTTGCACCTATAATAGTAGCTTTATGAACGAAGAATTTTCAATAAAAAGCAAAGTTAAGTTTAGGGAGAAAAGAGAAGTTGAAGAAGATAAAAACGAGCAGAAAGAAGCTACTATGACAAATATTGTAAGCGATATAGAAGATGATAATATAAAAAAAATTTAAACCACCATTTAAACAATCAGGGTAGTAAGTCCTATTGAGGTGGGAAAGTGTTAAGCAATACTGCAAGCTCAAAATTGAGATATGGATAATTTTTATCAAAACTTAAGTAGTCAGCATATTACTGAAAAATGTAATTGCGATAGAATGACTGCTCCATATAATAAAGTTTATGTACGGGGTTCTGAGCTTGATAAAAAGCTGGTTACTCTTTCTGAAGCTTATGTTGTAAATAATCATTTGTTTATTAAAGGCTAGGATTTTGGGACTATAAGTGATTTTAATGAGGTGTTCTATAAAAGCGATGATTTAATATAATATAAAAACAAACGAGAATTAATGATGAAAAAAGCTGATGCATAATCTTCAAGACTGCTTATAAAGCATGGACATTAGCTCGTTCCATTCTCTTTTGTTAATTCCACTTTCTTCTCTAGTAACATTTTCTCCTTTAATCAACTTGCGAATTACTTCTAGGCTAGATCGTGGAATGTAAGCTGATTCTAAGCAATATTCAATGAAAGCACTGTGGGCTAGCGGGACCCACTTCTTTATTATATCTAACATAATTTCTGCATAGACCCTGATTTCGTATTGAGCATGTTTGTCAATTCTGAGCTTCAAAAAGTGAAAGAGGTTATGTAGATCTACCTTCCAGTAAAATTGTGTGTAGTAATTAAGCGTTAAATTAGTTCGAGCAATTTCCCTTGCAAGCCCTTGTTCAATAAACTTCTTATAATGAGAATATGCTAAATTAGAGTCATTTATCAGAGAATCTATTATTTCTTTTGAGGTATTTAAATCAAAAGCTTTTCCTCTGCCTTGTTTGTTATTATCAGATTGTTTTGCAACCTGTTCTGGTTTTGGTATATAAAACTCATGATCGAGTATTGAATATCTTGCAGAATATTCATTCACATTTGCAGTTCTATGTCTTATCCATTGTCTTGCAACAAAAATCGGGAGTTTTACGTGAAACTTAATTTCACACATTTCAAATGGAGTTGTATGGTAATGTCTCATCAAATATTTTATAAGTGCTTCATCTTGATTTATCTGTTTTGTTCCTTTTCCATAAGAGACACGAGCAGCTTGTAGTATAGCGCTATCAGAGCCCATATAATCTATTACTCGAATAAATCCATGATCTAATACTTTGTATTTTTTGTATAGAATTTCGTCCATTTCTTTTACTGTAGTTCGCTTAGTTAAATAACGTTCCTTATTCATAACATGTTTTCAAGATAAAATGGAGATATCAGCTCCACATGAATTGAGTTTTTCATGCATTACTTCATATCCCCTCCATAAATGATGTGAATTAATTATCGTAGTTTCTCCACTAGCTACCAAAGAAGCGAGTACCAGAGCCGCTGTTGATCTCAGGTCAGTAGCATATAGATTATTAGCTCCGTATAAGCTTTTTATTCCGCTTATAGTAGCTTTGTTTTTCTTTATGTTTATGTTAGCACCTAATTTTCTCAACTCACTTGTATGTGTGAACCTGTTCTCAAAAATGTTTTCTTCAATTACAGATGTTCCATCAGCAATGCACATTGTGGACATAAGTTGTGGTTGCATGTCACTGGGAAAATTAGGGTACGAATCTGTTGCAACGTTGATGGATTTAATAGAACAGCTTTTTCTAGAAACAATAATACCTTGATCAAGTAATTCGATCTTAGCTCCTATAGTTTCCAACTCATTTGCAATGCATTTTATATCAGATAGATTTATTCCTTCTAACATCAACTCACCATCAGTTATTATAGCAGCTAGTGCATATGTACCGGCTTCTATGCGATCTAATATTATTTTATGGACACACCCATTTAATACCTCAACTCCTGTTATTGTAATTTTTTTATTGTTGATTTTAATATTAGCTCCCATTTTCTTTAGAAATTCTATTAAATCCAAAATTTCTGGCTCTGTTGCAGCATTGTTTATTGTTGTCACCCCTTCTGCAAGGGTTGCTGCCATTATTATATTTTCTGTTGCGCCAACACTTGTCTTCTCAAATGTAATCTCTTTCCCTTTTAGTTTCCCTTTCACTGCTACAATTATGTTACAACCATCAATTTCAATTTCAGCTCCCATTACTTCTAATGCTTTGATGTGCATATCAACGGGACGTTTTCCAATATTACATCCACCAGGGAAGACAGTTGTAATTTTGCCAAATCTACTAAGAATTGGACCCAGCATTAGAAAAGATGCTCGTAGCTTACTTGCAGTTTCATGTGATATTATGTAATTATTGATATTACTACAATCAATTTCAAAAATATGATTTGCTTTATAGCCTTTATTATACATAAAGTTTACCTTCGCCCCAAGCTTTTCGAGCAGTTCAGACATCAGATGTACATCAATTAGATTAGGTACATTATGTAAAGTTACTGAAGAACTGCTTAATAGACTTGCAGCCATTACCGGCAAAATAGCATTCTTTGAACCATTAATCTTAATTTCTCCAACTAAGGGCTTACAATTGCTCTTTACTAATATTTTATGCATTCAAATAAGATAAACCTTACCGAATAAGTATAGTAAATCGATAGTAAAAGGCAAACTTTAGCTATCATTGCAGATTATAACAAACGCAGTAGCGTAATCTCCATCATCACTTAGAGAAAGATGCAATATGCAGTCTTTGGAAATAAAATCCTTGCTAATGGTAAGATATGGCTTCCCTCTTGAATCGCTATATATTTCTATATCTTTCATTGTAATGCCCTGGCTGAATCCACTGCCTAACGCCTTAACAAAAGCCTCCTTTGCTGCGAAGCGCTTAGCAAAATATTTTGCACGTATTTTTTGACTTTTGTACTTTCTGCTTATCTCTATTTCCTGCTTAGTGTAGATTTTATTGAGGAATTTCTCCTCATACTTTTGCAGTATCTTTAATATTCTTGATATATGTACTATATCAATGCCAATACCACGTATCATTCTGTGGTAAAGCGATTTATTGCTTCTTCAATCTGAATTTCTTTCACTTCTCCAGTTACTCTATTTTTTATTTCAACTAAATTTTCACTTACTGCCTTCTTTCCAACAATTATCTGCCATGGCAGGCCTATTAGATCCATTCTAGCAAATTTAACTCCTATGCTTTCTTCTGTATCATCGTAAAGCACTTTATCGCTTTTCAAAGTTTTATATATTTTGTTTGCAATCTCTACACATTTACCAGTTTTTATTTGTAGGTTAATTAAACCAATTCTGAAGGGAGCTATTGCTTCTGGCCAGATAATTCCTTTATCATCATGGAAAGCTTCTATTATCGCACCAACAAGCCTTGAAACTCCAATGCCGTACGAGCCCATATGTATATTGACATTTTTTCCATCTTGTGTAGTAACTTTTGCGTTCATTGGCTTTGAATATTTATTTCCGAAGTAAAAAATATGACCTATTTCAATACCCTTGCTAAGGCTTAACTGTTTTTGTGGTATAGGGCAAGTTTTAGTATGATGTATATTATCTGCAACTGCATATATACTCTTTAAACTTTCAACATCTTCACTTTTCAGTAATTCGGGAAGTTTATTGTCATAATATAAAGTGCTTTCACCTGTGCTTGCCAATATATGAAACTCATGGCTTAAATTTCCTCCAATTAGTCCATTATCTGCTCTAACTACAATTGGAGTGAATCCTATGCGCTTGAAAATTTTTATATAAGTCTTGTACATTGAATTATATGAATTCAGTGCATTTTTATAGTCTATATCGAAACTATATGCATCCTTCATCAAAAATTCCCTACCTCTCATAATACCATAACGTGGTCTTACTTCGTCACGAAACTTCCACTGAATTTGATATAAACAAAGTGGCAAATTTTTATAACTCTTTACCATGCCTCTAATCAAATCAGTTGCTACCTCCTCATGAGTTGGACCAAAAAGCATATTGCTCTCATATCTGTCCTTAATACGTAACATCTCCTTGCCGTAGTTATTGTAACGTTCTGACTCTTGCCAAAGATTTGCCGGCTGTACACAAGGCATTAATACTTCAATAGCGCCAGACTTATCCATTTCATCTCTGATGATACCTTCAATATTTTTAAGCACTGAAAGGCCAAGTGGTAACCAAGAATAAATGCCAGATGCTATTTGCTTTACTAAACCTGCGCGTATCGAATATTGATGAGAAGTAATCTCAGTATCAGTAGGAGTTTCTTTTAAAGTTGGTAGGTAATATTTAGATAAGCGCACTTAATAGATTTGATTATATTAGGTAATCTTAATACGATTAGGTTTGTAAGTAAACTTATTTTAAAGATAAGAAAGTATGTTATATCTTTTTTCTTTTCTTCTAATTTCCGAATCGACTCATACGTTCTTTAAAAGAAAGAGTAGATGGATCTTGTACCTCACTATTCACTAGATCTGTATTACTTTTTTCCTTTATAAGAGAAATTTTAGATCTCATTTGTAAATTGGTTGGCTTTGGTGACACAGAAGGCTTATCTGTTTTTAGTGCAGAGTGTAATAATGATGCGAGTTCAGGCTTAATGTCGTCACCAGATCTATAACCACTTTCGGGAGTTATGTTTCCTTTTTCATTGTCTGATGGGAGAGCTTGAGGTGTATACTTTTCCTTGTGTTTTGTTAGCCTCTTTTTTTTCGGTCTTTCTTCATCTGTACTCCAACCTGAACTACTATTGAAGCTAGAATACTCACTTTCGCTGTCTGAGGATTTGATTGCTATTCTCCTCCGTGCAAGTGCGATATTAAGAATCAAAACCATATCTTGATTTTGACCAATAGTACCAGACTGTTTTTGCTGTACATTTGTGTTTTTGGTGTGCCTTAGCTTAACTCCTTTTTTTATCTGCTCGAGTAAAATATCTTTACTACTTCCTTGGTTAGTATCATTACCAATTCCAGCTTCAAGCATGTTAGAACTATTAACTCTTTTTGATGAAAGGATTTCACTTAAGCCTGAAGTAAGAGAAAACTGCGTAGCAGCACTGTGTGGTGATCCTGCAGCGTCAGTTTGTGAAACGGCTGTGTCAGGAGCTAATGAAAGCTGTGTAGAAGTGTATATACTTGATTTATTCTTCAAATCAATATCACTATCAACTTTTATTTGTGGTTCACTACCTTGCCTCTTAACAGTTTTGTTAAAACTTTCTTCAATTGATCGATTTTCAAGCAATGATTTTTTTATTATTTTTTTTGTTTGCTGTTCCTCTTTGAAAGCTCCTTTACTGAGACTTACTTCTTTTTTATTACTGACTTTAGAAACACTGAGTTTGGTAAGGTATGCTACTAAAACTAGTGTAGCAACTGCAAAAACGATAAAAATTGTCAAAGGAGTTACTGTGGTGACACCAGAACTAGAAATTGTTGTAGTGATGCAAGGAAGATATTGACCAGCTGTAAAACTCAATGCAGATGATGCTAAAATGGTAATTAAAGGTTGAAATACAGTTAACTTAGTTTTGATAAGTTCCCAGTGATTTGTACTACCTTTTGATAGCGTAGTAGTGGATGTATACATTTTCTCTCACTATTAACACAATACTAATGATAACAAAGCTATAAACAGTTGTCAATGGTTTATGGATAAGTTAAATAAGTTAATCTTTGTACAAATCACTTTTAAAACATGTGTTGTAATATCTCATTAGCTATAGCAATATCCTGGCGTGGAGCTTTACCATATTCTGTAAATACAGAGACTGCGTAGCGTGGGTCATGATAAGGGCCATAAGCGATAAATAGTTTGTGACTTTCACCTTTAGAGTTTATCTCTGGTGTACCAGTTTTGCCGGCGATTTGTATACTGCTTGTAAGTACAAGCCTTCTTCTATAGGCTCTAATTTTAGAATTCACCACGTCAGACATAGCTTTTTGAACTATTCTGAGATGCTCATAATCTATATTAATGTTAGGAAAATCTCGTATCGTTTTACTTGTTTTAATGTGGGGAATTACCTTTTTCCCTGTTGCAATTCTTGCTGCAAGAACTGCAAGCTGCAGTGGTGTTGTGAGCAAATATCCTTGTCCTATAACTAAGTTTATAGTATCGCCTAAATACCATTCTGAGTATAGCTTTTGTGAACGCCAATCTTTATCAGGCAACAATCCTGGAGCTTCTTCCTTAAATGTTTTAATTAGTGGACCACTACCAATACCAAATTTTCTGGCCATTTCTACTAGAGAGTCTACACTTATTTTTTTCCCTATATTATAAAAGTAAGTGTTACATGAAAGAACCATTGCTTGATTCAAAGACACACATCCATGAATTTTACTTTGTAAGCAACGGAATCTCCGTTCACCTATTTTCATATAACCCTTACATGAGAATTTTTCTTCTGGGATAATTATTCCATCTTTTAAACCTGCAAGTGCAACTATTATCTTAAATATTGAGCCAGGTGGAATTTGGTATGATAGTGCACGATTTATAAGTGGTAATGAAGGAGCATTTAGGCTTTCCAAAGTTTCATTCGATAATTTGCTAGTAAAGAGATTATTATCATAAGAAGGTGAATTATATAATGCTAAGATTTCTCCGTTATTTACATCGATTACAACTACAGAGCCATTGTGATCTTTAAATATTTCTGCAATTTTTTTTTGCAAATCAATGTCAATTGTCAACTGCACATCTTGACCGTCTTGCTGTGGTATATTCAACAATTCTCTCATGACACGGTTTTTAGAATTGACTTCCTGCTCAGACTTTCCTGGCTTACCTTTTAGTATATTATCGTATGTATATTCGATACCACTTACTCCTGTTTCACTCGTGCCTTGCTGTTTTTTTGTATACCCTAGTGTATGAGAGCATATTGGACCGAAAGGATAATAACGTTTATAAAAAGCGGTTACTTTTATTTCTGACGACTCTGCTATCTTGGATTCAATTTCTGATAATGTTTGCAAATCGACTTCTTTGTTAGAAGCCTTTTGCCCATTAAATGAAACAACATAAGAAATTTTGTTTGCTGCAAGCTCGATGCCATTCCTATCTAAAATTCTGCCTCGCATAGGTACAATAGTGGCGATTCGTATCCTATTATTGTTAGATAGTGCTTCGTATTTTTTTCTGTTTTGTATTTGTAAATTATATAATCTGCAACTAAAAATCGCAGAAATGGTAAGTTGGATACCACCTAGTATAAATGCCCTGCGGTTAAAGACTTTGTTTTTTGTTCGCATAGAATCTCTTCAAACATGGCTTTGTGATACGAATACAAAAGAACGAAAAACTTTGGTACATAACTGTATGATTTATAAAAATAGTGTGTTGAATATTATAGCAGTGAAGTACGAAGATGTCATTTGATATACATCAACCATAAGCTAAGTAGCTCATAGAAGATGCAAAAGTTACTTAACAAGTTTTTATAGTCTTCTTAAGAAGAATTGAAGGTGTTTAGTTATCTTCAATCTGTGAGGTAAAATGATAAAAATATTAAGTAATTAATACTTTATGTTTTTATTTTTGAACTATGTGAATCTTATATTTTATGGATCTATAGGTTTTGACCTACATAAGCTAAAACATGTTTTATAAAGTGTTTAAGACAGCAATGCCAATTTGTAGGATTTAGAGAAAGAATAACCATCTACCACAGGGTTTCTTTTGCTGATTTTTAAATAATAAATTTCTTAATTATCTTTGAATACAGCTAAATTGCGGTTATTAAACGTTTAAAACATAAAAAAAATGCTAGCGTTTTAAAACGAATATTAACCTTGTTCTCTTTTACTTTTTTCATTTATTAATTTTATAATATTTATAACTAAAACAATTAATGAATTGGGTAGAAAGTTGTTATTCCGGTACATGAATGGAGTTCATTTTTCTAGGTTATATCTTTTTAAAAATCAAAAATAAGCAGGGAAGTAATATTATATCTAGGTACATCATATTCTAACATTCGTACACTATCTAGTTTAATGAATCATAAACTATGATTTTTTTAATATACTTTTAGTTTTAACTACACTACAAGCCCTTTTCCTTCACTCACTTAAGGTGACAAGTTCTAATTAAACTTATTAGTATCTGACTATATAAGATTAAACTTTAATTATATTTGATTTATTGTTGTGATAATGGAGCAATTGCATTGCTCCATTATGTACATTCTTATAACTCTTTTGCTAATATCTTTGGTTTATTGCTTTTATCAATTCAGGAAGTTAACTATTCATGATATCAAATGCATATTCAATTAATCAGTGTTTTCAATTAAATTATTGTCATGCTATTCATATAGCGGACAAAACTATATTTTATATTATTCTGCTCTATTATATTTTTTAATTGTCATGTTTGTCTTTTAAAACACTTGAATTTTTTCTCACTTGCGAATAATATCAATTTTCTATGTGACCAAGAATAGCTGCCTAGCTCTTGGCTTGCTTTATGGATTTTTCAGAACATTGGTAGTATCATATGTTCTATTGTTGTAGGTCTATTATCAAATATAAGTACAACAAATTTTGCCATTGCTACTCAGCAATTTTTTTATATTACTTATATTTTTATATAATAGAATCATAGATCATGGTTGGATCCACGGTGCGGTAAATGGAAATTATAATCACTATAGAAGTTTGTACTTGAATATAGCAAAAGAAAGATTGTTATTAACCATATTTTCAATTTTATCATCCTACCTAACTATATTACTGCATCTATAGGTCTTGGCATATAAAACTAGAAGCATCAATTCCCTTCTGCAAACAAGTAGCAATAATAGTGTTCACCATCAAAAATGCGATAGTCATTGGGCCAACGCCTCCTGGTACTGGAGTAATAGCTTTGGCTTTTTCTTTTATCCCATCAAAGTCAACGTCACCTATGAGGCTTGGTTGCCCTTCTGTGTTTACACTGTTTATGCCAACGTCAATTACTATTGCACTTTTTTTTATCCAGTCTTTCTGAACAAATCTTGGCTTTCCGACTGCTGCAACTACTATATCTGCCTTAGAGCAATATTTAGCTAAATTTCTACTCTGTGAGTGCAAGATGGTAACAGTGCAGTCTTCTTGCAACAATAGATGAAACATTGGCTTACCCACAATATTTGATCTCCCAATCACAACAGCATTTTTACTAGAAAGGTTTTTTTCAATTGATTTAATCAAATATAAACAACCTTTAGGGGTACAAGGTATAAGGCAATTTTTTTCACCTTTAACTAGTCTGCCGACATTTTCATCATGAAAGCCATCTACATCTTTTTCGACACTTACTATGTTAATTACTTTGCTTGTATTAATATGACTTGGTAAAGGCAATTGTACTAAAATGCCATGAACAGATAGATCTGTATTTAATTCATTAATCTTTGTAATTAATTTGTCCTCTGAAATATTGTCAGATAAAACAATAGTTTCGGAACTTATACCTATTGATTCTGCTTTTTTTTGTTTATTGCGAACATAGATCTGACTTGCTGGATTGCTTCCAACAAGGATGACTTTAAGGCAAGGAAAAATGTTGTGTTCTCTCTTTAAAAGATTAACTTTTCGTGATAGCTCTTTATGTAGATTACTTGCTATTTTTTTACCGTCAATGATAATTGACATTTGCTACACTCCTTGCCATTCTTTGAGGTTAGGTAATTTAATATCAAACAAATTCAATACCTTGCCAATAGAGTGATTAATAATATTTTCTAAAGATTTTGGTTTAATATAGAAAGCTGGCACTGGTGGAGCAATAATTGCTCCCATCTCTGTTAGTTTTAACATGTTTTGTAAATGGCCAAGATGCAATGGTGATTCTCGCACCATAAGAACTAATTTTCTTCTTTCTTTTAATGTTACATCTGCAGCTCTTGTTAATAGATTGGAAGTAATGCCTGATGCAATTTCAGACATTGTTTTTATAGAACATGGAGCGATAATCATTCCTAAAGTTTTAAATGAGCTACTTGCTATCTTTTCTCCTATTCTTTCCTCAGAATAGTAAAAATCTGCAAGTGATGTAATATCCTCAAGTTTTTCTGTAACTTCATGATTTATGGTTATTTTTCCAGCACTACTTATTACTAGATGAGTTTCATAACCTGATTCAGTGTTATTCGAGTGCATGATGCTAGAATCTGTTGTAGCAAGTTCAAGAGATTTACTGACCTTCTTTAATATCTCTAGAATACGTACACCATAAATAGAACCAGATGCTCCACTTATTCCAATTACAATTCTGTTATTCATTTAGTCTTCTTCGCAACTTATTTCCAATGTATACTTATAAGTACCAAGCAACATTTCCTATTTTTCTCTATCATCATTATTTATTTTTTTAGTCTAACAATCTGTCTCATCACGTTTGTATCCTAACCTTTATCTGTAGCTTTTGCATACATGTCACAAATATAGTTTTATGTGTCTTTCTTTTCTTGTTCAAGTTTTTCGATTCTCTTTATGTAGCTTTTTAGCTTATCAGCTATTATTTTTACTGTGCTTTTCATTAAATCAAATTAATTAATTGCTGTTACAGTATTATCAATTTTTTACTCGTACTTCAATAGTAGTAATAGTGTTTTTATCTTTTTTTAAAATCTTAAAATAAAAACCATACATGGAAAACTCTTCACCTTCGTCAGGAATGCGCTCTATTTCATTTACAATCATGCCTGCCAAAGTTATAGCCTCTTCATCAGGAAGATTCCAATGTAACTGCCTATTAATGTTCCTAATAGTAGATTTTCCTTCTATGTGATACATATTATCAGATATTTTCTTTATGAAATTCTCTGTGATTAAATCATGTTCATCAGAGATTTCTCCAACTATTTCTTCTAGTATATCCTCAAGAGTTACGATTCCCTGTAGGGCTCCATACTCATCGACAACAAACGCAAGGTGTTTCCTGTTTTTACGGAAATTATGTAGTTGCACGCTAAGCGGCGTACTTTCTGGTATAAACCAAGGTTTTGACATAACTTGAGCAATGTTAACCTCTTCTGTTCTATTGTCTTTTTCACGCAAAGCGTTTATTAAGTTTTTTACGTGAACTACTCCGATGATGTTATCAGGTTCTTTTTGCCATAATGGTACCCTACTGTGACTGCTGGTTAAAATTTCTCTTATTAATTCTTCCTTATTTCGATCTATATCAAGAGAAAATAGGTTTCTTCTGTGGGTCATGATTTCTGATATTTCTGTCTCAGCTAAATCAAGTATGCTGTTTAGCATATCTAAGTCCTGTTTTAACATGGTTCCTTCACTGCGATGAAGAACAATCATATTACGCATTGCATCTGCTGCAGATATTACCTCCCTGTCCTTGTGAGGACCACATAATTTTAGAATGAGATTCACAATAAACTGAATACCTAACGTCAATGGAGAAAAGATCTTGACAAAAAACAGTACAAAATAAGCAGAAAATGATGTAAACTTCTCAGGATTTTGCATGGCGTAAGTTTTTGGTAATACCTCACAGAACAGCAGGATGCAGAATGTCATTGTAATTGTTAATAGAAAGACGCCTTCGTTTCCAAAAAAGTTTATGACTATTGCTGTAAGTAAAGCGGAGCAGGTAATATTAATAATTGTGTTGCCGAGTAATATTGTACCTATTGTTAATTCCTTTTTATTTAATAAATGGTCGATTACCTTGGCTTTTTTGTTGCCATCTAGCTTTAATTTATTCACTCGGGAGCGGCTAATAGAGGTTAATCCTATTTCTGCTCCTGAAAATAAAAATGATAAAATCAACAAAACAAAAATTATTGATAATACTAAAATCAATAACTGACCCATTAAAGTGTAATATTACTGTGATAAAAACCAGAGTTAATTTTGTCTGCTATAAGAAGCATTTGCAAATTTGAAGTTCTGTATAGCTAGGTTTTATATACCTAAAACATTTGCATATTTTTAACCTCAAAAAATAAACTATGGAGTATATCGCATGCTGCATCTACATGTTTACCCTCAGTAATAAGTGGAGGGGTTATTCTTATCACTCTATTATTTAATAACTCTAGTCATTATTAAACCTTTGTCAAGAGATCGGCTAACAATTTTATCAGCAAAAGGTACTTCAAGCTCTACTCTTATCAATAAACCTTCTCCACGAATTTCTGAGATTATCTTTGGAAATTCTTTAGCTAAAGGTAGCAATTTCTCTTTCAGATATTTACTAACTCTTCTAACATGGTTGAAAAAACTTTCTTTCAGCATTATGTAAAGCACTGCGTTACCGACAGTCATAGCAAGAGGATTAACGCTATAGGTTGATCCATGAGTTCCTGGGGTAATCGCTTCTGCTACATAACCTTTTATTAAACATGCAGCTATAGGGAATCCATTGCCCATAGCCTTCGCACAAGTTAACATGTCAGGCTCAATTTCTATGTTCTGATAATAGAGTAAAGAACCGATACGTCCATATCCACATTGCATCTCATCAAAACACAAAATTATTCCTTGAGATCTTGTTATTTCTCTCACCTTTTGAAGGTACTCTACATCTAGAATATACACTCTTCTCCCCTCGCTTTGTATAGGTTCTAAAAACACAGCAGCTGTTTCATTACTGATCTTTTTCTCTAGTGCTTTGATATCATTTTTTGGCACTTTATCAAAACTAGGAAGGAGTGGAGCGAAACCTTCGCGCAATTTCTTGCTCCTCCAGCAGAAATCGCAGCGATACTACGTTCATGAAAACCTCCTTTAATTGTAATGATGCGATGACGCTTTTCCTCACCTTTTAAATAAAAATAACGACGAATAAATTTGATTGTAGCCTCTGTCGCTTTAAGTCCGCTTGAGCAAAAAAAAAGACTCTATCTGCAAAAGTAAGTGCTGTTAAACGCTCAGCAAGCCTTTTCTGCTGAGGGATAATGAAAATATTAGAGCAGTGCCATAATGAATCCAATTATTCCTTCAACTTATTTATAATATATGGATGGCAGTGTCCCAAGGAAGTTGTGGAAATACCTGCAGCAAAGTCTAAATATTTTTACCATCTCTATCAAAAAGATATACTCCTTTTCCTCTGACTATAGGAATGTTAAACCTATTATATGCATTAGTAATATAGTTCATTTTAAGTGTTGCAGTATTATCAACAATTTTGTAACTATACTTATGTATCATTATCAACAAATAATTAATGTTTGTAAATTAATTACATTAAGATATAGATCACGAAGGAAGATGGAAATATGCTTTAATTCAGAGCAGGAAAATGTTACTGTGGTACGTGTGATAAGAAGTTTTCACTAATATAACCTTCTTTTACTAATTTTAAAACTATAATCAGAAGGTTATCTGCTGAGTGAGGTAACAAAACTACTGAAGTATGTTTTTGTAGAAATAGTATAATATTTAAAATAGATGATAAAAACCAGCTGGTTAAGCTTTCTACTGTGTATTGCAGATTAAAGAAAAATGGTAATATATGTGTTATTAACTCATTGGTATGGTTGAGTGAGGAACAATATTAATGATTTAAGGTTAAAAAAAAGAGGGATAGCAAAGTAATTTTATATTATATAAAGGAAACTCGCTTCTAAAGGTGAAAATATGTGATAAAAATAATAACTTATTAGAAAAGGCCTTATCATAAAACAAGAGATTATCAAAGTGAAAACAGGGATAATATTGTCTAAGCACTTAAATCAGGTAAAGTGATAAAAACTTTGCTTGAAGTATAATAGATGATCTATATTTTTATATCAGATTATATATTTCTAGATATAATTTGGCATATAAAGTGCTAAAATTTGTTAATTTTTATGATAAAAATGATCCAGTGTTATAAAAGGTCATAAGAGAAGAAGGTGGCTTTATTCTGCAATAGAAGTTAGTGATATGGATCGTTTTATACCAGACAAGAATGAAGTTCTTCTTCCAGCATATGATGACTATCAGTATCAGTATGCAAAATATATGTAATGTACTGACAATAAGAGAAATAACAATGGATAGCTTTAAAAAAGCTATAATGCAAAGAAGAAATTTACTTTATAAAAAAGGGGAAAACTATTGGACAGTATCTATCTATGATAGCAAATATTGTCTTGAATAGTGCTGCTAATAGCTACTTTGCTAAAAATAGATTGATGTAAATCCTTGGCTGGAATTGGTCATATGTAATCATATTAAAAAAGGTGGTTACTCTCATAGAGATTTATGGCATCTAAATATCTAAAGGTTGTTGAGTCTGATAATAGTAATTATAAACTAACTTTTTATAATATACTTAATACTAGGTAAGTAAACAGCAGATTCTATCTCTCACAAAGGGCTATAATGTGACTCTTTATACCGTAAAGTTATTTTAGTAATGGCTCTTTTTATATGGTCTAGTATATTTGATCAGTAAATAAAGAAATGCGATAAGTTAAAAAAAAGTATCTGTTCAAGAGATGCAAAATAAGCTAGGTGAGGTATTATGAAAAGATAAACATAAGATAGTAAAAGGTGAGTTTACACCAAATGGTATAACCTTAACTCGTGACGCGGGGTTTATGTTTCTTTTTTCTATATACTAGTGTTAGTTACTTAGATGATACCCTTAACAATCTTTGCCTTTTTTAGCTTTTATTTAAGAATATTGTAGCTAAATAAGTTTTAGTGTAGATGTGACCTCTTTAAAATTTTATAAAGCCTTACTTAAAAGGGTCAATTTCTTTTTTTAGAGTTTATATGAAGGTGGGTTGTAAGTAGCATAGATAGTGCTGCAGTATCTCTTTTATAGACAAAAAAGCATTTAATTTTACTGATTCTTAGTATAAATGTCTGTTATGTAGAAAATATTTTATTAGAGGCTTTGTGAAAAGTTTCTATGGAAACGGCTATAGAAAAATAGCTAATCATTTTGAGAGTATGTGCTTTTTTTTTAACAGAATGGAAATAATGATCTTTGAAATAGTATGGGAACTTTTGTATAGTTTCTGGAGACAGTAAATATGTTTTTAACTTCCTTTAATGATGAAAACTTAATTTGAGAATTAGCAGAGTAGGAAAACGTCTTGCTTAAGCAATTAAAGAAGGAATAGAAAAATTGCGAATACGATTTTGTGTGATCAGCAGCAAGGAATGTTTCTTGGTTTACTCAGCCTTTATATGTGCAAAACGCAACTTTAAGTGGGGTACTATACAATAAGTTACTAAACCCCTATCAATAACAAGAATATAATTTCTACACTAGTGCAAGGTTTCAGCACTGGTAGTGCCATATGTGCTTAAGCTTAGTAAACAATTTGGAGTAGTTTTTCATGGTTAAAAATAAGATGGTACTGTTGCGAGTATACATAAGATTCTCGAAAACCAGAAAAGTTTTTAAAAAATTATAGATGCTTTCTATGAAGTTTATTTTTATGGTGTGCCAACTTCAGCTTGCTATAAGTAAAGAATACAGTTTTACTTAAAAAGTAGCACTGCTAACTTTAAATGTAGATTTACTTCATCAATGTTTAGGAATTGAAGTCTTAGAAGGTGTAAGTGGTAAAATGAATTTTAATTAGTTGAGAAGTAACATTTAATCAGAACATTTAAAACAAATTAATTTTATTATACCTGAACTTATAGTGTGTGATAGGTTTTGATTTCTTGCTTTGTATGAAAGGTCTAATCCTAAAGGAGGGTAATTGTGGTGAACTTAGCACAAATCAAGTTACTTAAGGAAATGACACTATTTTAGTGTCTGGTGATCTACAAGAAGCTTTGCTTTGTTTGAAAACTTGTTTCTGCTTTTAGCTCAATGAAAGCGATAAATGAAGATGATTACTAGTGAGCTCTTTATGGGTTCAAAACCCTCGGTAGAGAGCATTCTTAATTTCAGTACTAATGCTCATCTATATGAGGATTTTTTTGCTTTTCTTTACTGCTTTTTCACAAAACTTTCTAATAACTATAACCTTTAATTCTATAACTATATAGCTGTAACAAATACTGCAATAGTAGTGATAGCTGAGGTTTAAAGCAAAAAAACATTTCTATTAAGATTACGCTATATCTAAATTTAACTAATAAGTTAGAGTAAACTGTTTATCATAACAGTTTACTCCTTTTTATGCTTTTAAACGTAGGCAAATTTATATTGTTAGTTTATTTGGTATGCTTAATATTATATTTAAACGTATTATTTAATCTTTCTGTAACGTTAGCATTAATATTGTTACTGTGTAAAGCAAGTTTGGTAACCTTTTTAAGCATAGTCAATTTTTTGCACTCCTTTGTTAATTTTATTGTTACCTATAAAAGAAGCTCTATAGTATGCCTGTTTTTTTTTGCAGAAACTCTCTACTAATTCTCTTGATATCTACAACTTCAGGTAATTGACGGTCTAAAATATAGCCTTTAATATACTGGTTAAGGATCTATTAAGTTTCCTTATTAAGGGTAATTTATAAATTTTAACTTTTGTCAACTTCAAATATTTGCTCTCTGGAGCAAACAACAAAAACTTTGCGAAGTGTAAGTAAGCGGTGAAGCTAACTTATATAACTCGGATTTAGTAGCGAAAAAAAATGTCCACGAGTAAAATTTTACGTTGTTACTTTTACGTATTATAATAAGCTATAATTTATAGGAAAAACAAAGTTGAAAAAGTTAGAGGGATTAAGGAGAAACTTGGTAGCAAGAACAGTAAAGTTCTTATCTTCATTATTTTTTTTGCTGTTGATTGCACTATCAATACGTAGTTTTTTATTTGAACCATTTCATATCCCTTCTGGGTCAATGAAAAGCACTCTACTTGAAGGAGATTATATTTTAGTTAGTAAGTATTCATATGGTTACAGTAGATACTCTTTCCCGTTTTCTCCGAGCATCTTTAGTGGCAGAATCTTTTATACTCCTCCAAAGCGTGGTGATATCATCGTTTTCAAACCGGCAAGAAACGATACCATCAGGTTCGTTAAGCGAGTAATAGGGATACCAGGTGACAAAGTGCAAATTATAGAGGGAGAATTATACCTCAATAATCAAAAAGTAAAGCGAAAGCAAATTGAAGACTTTTTTGATTATGAATCAAATCGTAGCATACCAAGGTACATAGAAACACTTTCACATGAGAGGGAACATGAAATTTTAATAGATAATATTTTCAATGAACTATCATATGATAGCCCGACTTATTATGTGCCTGATAATCAATTTTTTGTTTTGGGAGATAACAGAAATAATTCTTTTGATAGTAGGTTTCCTGAAATTAGTTTTGTACCAATGGAAAATATAATTGGGCGTGTAAGCATAGTTGGTTTATCGTTTAAATTGGGAAAGGTTAATTGGTTGCCATTTAATTTCAGAATACCTATTGCTCTGCGGTTGAATAGGATATTGCACAGTATCGTATAAAACTTTATCTATTTATTTATATAACTTTAAAGAGGAATTTTTCAATTCAGCGATAGCGTTATTAATTTTGTTCAAGTCGTTTCCCTGTAAAGCATTTTTTGCGTTTTGCAATAGTTTTTTTAACCTTTGATTAATAGAAAGACCATTGTTGCTTTCAATCAGATGTATAAACTTACTTCCATTAACTTTGGCTTCTGCAAGAGAACGAGCTTTCATATCTTTATCAAAGTTATTTATTGATTGGTTAACCATGTCTTGAATATCGGTTTCACTTAAGCCAAAACTTGAATTTATTTCAACCGTTTGTTCAATGCTAGTGCTTTTTTCTCTTGCAGTAACAGTCAATATTCCGTCAACATTAACTGTGAATTCTATTTCAACTTTTGCAGAACCTGCAGGTAGTGGCGGTATTCCCTTTAGTTCAAACTGCGCTAGAGACTTGTTATCTTCTATCATTTCGCGTTCTCCTTGACAAACGTGAATTTTCATTGCTGTTTGCCCGTGAGCATAAGTCGTAAACTCTTTTGTTTCTGAAACTGGTAGTGGTGTATTTCTTGGTATGATTTTCTCAACTATTCCTCCCATGGTTTCTATGCCAAGTGATAAGGGTAAAACGTCGAGGAGAATATTCCTATCTTTTAAGCCCGAAGTTAAAACATGAGCATGTAAAGCTGCTCCAATTACAACTGCTTTGTCTGGATCTACATCACTTAGTATTTTATTTCCAAAAAGTGTGACTAGTGAATTTTGTACTAATGGTACTTTAGTTGCACCACCGACTAAAATTACTCCTTTTATACTATCAATTTTAAGATTTATATCGCATATAGTACGAGTGATTATGTTGATAGTCTTGTTAACCAATGGGGTAATTGCCTGTTCAAATTCTTCTTTAGTAATTTTGCATTTAAATGATTCACCGTTGATATTGAAGTCAAAAATGCCTGATGTATTTTCACTTAGATATTCCTTTACAAGGCGTGCGCTATGAATCCTAATGTTACTAAGGTATGTAATATCGGGACGTTCTTTACTTAAACTTGCCTTTTCTCTATACTTAGAAAGCACTATTGAGCTTAGTAAGCGATCAAAATCATCACCACCAAGTTCGGTATCACCGCCAACCGCAAGGACTTGAAACACTCCTTGATGTAACTTTAATATTGAAATATCGAATGTTCCGCCACCCAGGTCATAAACTGCGTATATTCCACTGTTATTATTCTTTTTAATCGAATGAGAAAACGCAGCAGCAGTTGGCTCATTAATTAGGCGAAGAACCTCTATACCAGCTAATTTTGCTGCGTATTTAGTTGCATTACGTGCTGAATCGTCAAAGTAAGCTGGCACAGTGATTACCGCTTTTTTTACTTTTATCCCTGTGGATTTTTTTATTCTTTCGCACAAAGCTTTTAATATCTCGGCAGAAATTTCAACAGGAGTAAGATATTTATCTTCTGCACATTTTATCCTAATAACTTTTTCACTTTCCTCATCTATTTCAAAATTGATA
>CACRCM010000001.1:0-37704 GCA_902646575.1 uncultured Wolbachia sp. | reverse complement strand
GCTGATGCAGATCCACCAGATGATCCACCAGGTACAACCTTTTCCCCATCACTTTTCCTAGTCCAAACATTTTCAACAGGACCAAACCAGCTGTTTGTGTTTGCGGAGCCCATAGCAAATTCATCCATGTTCAGCTTACCGAGCATGGCTGCTCCGCTTTTTAAAAGCAATTTAGATACTGTAGATTCATAAGTAGGAACGAAGTTTTCTAGCATTTTTGAACATGCTGTTGTTTTTATTCCTTTTGTGCAGAATAAATCTTTGACCCCGACTGGTATGCCCATGAGCGGTGGAGTTGTATCGTCTTTCTGTTTTGAAAAATGTTCATCTGCTGCTTTAGCGGCTTTTATTGCTATTTCTGGAGTTTTTGTTACAAATGCATTTAATTTCTCATCTTCAACTGCATTGATATGTACCTCTGTAAGTTCAACAGCGGAAAAATCTTTTCGATTGAGCCCATTACGCATCTCTGTGATGCTTAACTTTCTTAGTTCGTTCATTAATATTCAATTTTTAGCAAAATATTAATTGTAGCAACAATAGGATAAAGGGTCTATACATTTGTAGTTATAGCTAGAAATGTAATTAAGGTAACTTAGATTACCAAAATGAGTTTATAATTAAAGTTGATATCGTACTTTTGAAGTATTCATCTCAATGTATATCATGAATATTGTGGTTTGATAGTTCTGCACTAGAACACAGTGTTCCAAGTGTCTTAGAATTGGAATAATATAGTGTTTGTTATTAAAATTTAGAATTTATTAACCATTTTTATTTTAATATAATTAAATCCACTAATATAAATAGTGGATTACTATTCTTAAATTTGACTAAATTGATTGTAAAAGAACAGAATTTTCAGTAAGTTGTTTATAACCTTAGCTATAAGCTAACTTGCTATGCAACAAAACAAGGTTAGCTTGTAAAAGTAGTCTTACTCTTTGTTTTGCTATAAAACAATTGAATTGACTTTATATGAGTAATCAATATAATTCAGTCAATTGCATATTGACTCTTTCGTCTAGTGGTTAGGACATCACTCTTTCACGGTGGTAACACGGGTTCAAATCCCGTAAGAGTCACGTTGGGCTAACTAGTATGGTGTGGTGTCATACCTAGAAGCAATGAAATACCTTATTTTTTAGCTTCTTTGAGATTTAGGTTGATTGCTTAAGTTAAATTGGTTTTCTTACATTATTAATTTTTCCTATCATTAACTCGGCGGCTTTTTGTTCGGCAGCCTTTTTGCTAGAAGCACATGCAGAAACTCTGCCATAACTTTTTATGTAAACTGATATAGTAAATTCTGGATTATGTGCTGGTCCAATCTGTTTTTTAAGTTCATATTTTGGTAAGGGTAGTTTATTTTTCTGTGTCCATTCTTGTAGCGAGGTTTTAGGATCTTGAGGGGGGTTGAGCATATATTTAGCTAGCTTTTCCCAATATTGGGTAACAAATCTTTCAACATTTCTAAATCCGCCGTCAATGTAAATCGCACCTATTAGTGCTTCAAGCGCGTTTTCTAAATTTTTTAGGTTGCATTTTCCTCCATTACATCGCTCACTGTTATCCATGATAATAAAATCACCTAATTTTATCACTTTGGCAACATTAGCAATAGTACTACCACAGACTAAGTCCGTTTTTCGTTTTGCCAGCCTCCCTTCTTTTTCTTCAGGAAAGAGTTTAAATAGTATGGTAGACACAACCATATTTAAAATACTGTCACCTAGAAACTCTAGCCTTTCGTAATTTTCAATTTGATTTTTGCTGTTCCGTTTATTTAAGCTTGGGTGAGTTAATGCTTCTTCTAGAATAGAATAGTTTTTAAACCTATAGTTAATAATTTGGGATATAGTGTCGTTTAAGTTTTGCATGTTTGTTATCTTGGAAAGAAACACTTCCTATTTTATACCTTTATATCAGAAAATCAGTTTTATTCTATTAAAATAAAGTTGCTAAAACTCACAATCACAACCTACTGCCTCACTGATATTGCTAAGTCCATCTCTTCTTATTAGCTCTGCAAGCTCCAGATTGATTTTATTCACGATTTGAGGTCCGTGATATATGAGAGCAGTATATAGTTGTACTAAAGATGCTCCTGCCTTTATTTTTTTGTATGCATCAATACCACTTGAAATCCCTCCGCATCCTATCAATAACATTTTGCCTTTGGTAAGTTTGTACATATCACTCAATAACTCAGTTGAAAGTTTGAACAACGGCCTGCCGCTCAGTCCACCACTCTCATTATAATGAAAGTACAGATTATCTCGACTAACTGTAGTGTTGCTTACTACTAAGCCATCAATTTTGTATTCTAACACAAGCTCAGCAATGTTTTCTTTCGTTTGTTGATCTATATCTGGTGAGATTTTTAGCATTATAGGGGTAGATTTAGAACTGTTAATTGACTGCCTGGTTAGAGCTATGGATTTCAGTAATTCTGATAATTCTTGTTTATTGTGCAAGTTACGTAAATTGGGTGTATTTGGAGATGAAATGTTCAGCACTATATAATTGCTTTTTCCATGTACCATCTTTATTAGGTCAACATAATCACTGATTTTGTTTTGTGATATGCTATTTTTCCCTATATTGATGCCAAAAATATAATTATCAAACCTAATTTTGTTTATTTGTTTGAGAAAATAACCTATTCCTTTATTGTTAAATCCCAATCTATTGATTATTCCTTCATCTTGGGTTAACCGGAAGATTCTCGGCTTCTTATTTCCATATTGGGGGTATTTAGTTACAGTTCCAGCTTCAACAAACCCAAAACCAAATGAGAGCATAGAGCTTATAACTTCCGCATTCTTATCAAAACCTGCAGCAAGACCTACAGGGCTCTTAAGTTTATTATCAAAGAAGTTTACGTTTAAAGACTCAGGTAGGTGTTCTATGGGTTTTTTGTAAGGTATCTTTTTTAGAATCATGATTACCAAGGAATGGGCAATTTCAGGTGGCAACAGGAACAGTAAGTTATGTAGTGTCATTCTATAATGATACTCTTCAGCTTATTTTCTACCATAAAATGCTGTGGAAGCATAGTTGTAATTTTTAAAAAAGCGTTCTCATTGATTTTACTTGTAAATAATGGATAAAAGCTTTTTTCACGAAATTTATTATTGCTATTATCTTATTCTTCTTATTATTTCGATAGTGAGAGACTTCAAAAAATTTAGCTCTGAGCACTTAAGTTGTTCAGTACTGCTTCAACTGAGATTATGAAGCGGTATAGCTTGGTATTAAAATTTCTGAATTTAATAGAAACACTGGCTATCTTTTTGGAAATCAATGGCTTGGTGTTCAAGAAAGTAATTATGTTATAAAGGGTATGATTTCTGGTTGTGATTACAGTGAATTATTTTTCTTAAGCAGTATTGATATGTTATAGTTTTCTTAATGGTGCGAGATCGTTGCTTTAGGAAGTAAAGAAAAAACATTATAGTACGAGCAAGGGAGACATATTTTTTGAATTGCCTGTAAATGGCGTTGATTAATGAAAAATTAACATCTAAAGTAGTTGTTGCTAATGCTTTGCAAAATAGTAAATGCGCTGAAGTTATTGAATTTAAGTTATATAGTAAAACTTTTGAGCAAGCAATTTCTCTGTTGAAAATAGTGGTGTGGTCAGTGCAACGAGTAAGTTATATTATCTTCCATTTTGGTAAACTTATAATGGGTGTAATACAGAATTTGGTAATTATAAACCAAAATTGGGACAAGATTATTAACTTGCTAAAGGAATTGAGATTTTAAACTCAATACATAACCAGATAGACTTAGGTTTGTTAAGGTAAGTTAGTCACTAAAAATATTGTTAAATTAAGTAGTTTTTTCAAGATATAGAAAACAAGAAAGGCCAGGACCGGAATTGAACCGGTATAAAAGGATTTGCAATCCTCCGCATAAACCATTCTGCCACCCAGCCGATTTTTATGCGTAGATATCCATTACATCTTTTAGCATAGATAAAGCCTCTTCTCTTTTTCTTTGAAAAGAGTTGCGACCAATGATTGAACCATTACCACCACCATGCTTAATTTCTCTTGCCTCATTATATATATCATTTGCTGATTTTGATTCACCACCAGAAAAAACTATTATTCTTTTTCCTGCAAAGCAAGATTTTCTGACATATTTAATCCTTTTAGATAAGGAATCAATATTTTCAACCTTTATTTTTTCTTTTTCTAAGTGGATAGTTGGAAGTTTTACTTTTATTATGTTGGCACCAAGCAAAGCTGCTACATGCGCAGCGTAGGAAATAACGTCAACTGCTGTTTCACCTTCTTTGGAAATTCCTTCACCGCGTGGATAAGACCATATTATTACTGCGAGTCCATAAGATTTAGCTTCAGCTATGATTTCACAGGCTTCTTCTATCATATCAAAGCACTTAGCAGAACCAGGATATATGGTGAATCCAACAGCTGTGCAGCCTAAACGTAGTGCATCTTTTACAGAAGCAGTGATTGCCTGATCGGAAGTTAGGCTTTTAGAATGTAAAGAGTTCGAGCTATTGAGTTTTAAGATAAGTGGTAGCATTCCAGCATAAGTTGAAACACCAGCTTCAATCATACCAAGCGGGGCAGCGTATGCGTTGACTCCTGAATCAACTGCAAGTTGAAAATGATAATGCGGATCATAAGCATCAGGGTTAACTTCAAAGCTTTTAATTGGTCCATGTTCAAACCCTTGGTCTACAGGGAGAATTACTAATCTACCAGTTCCGCCAAGTTTTCCATGCATGAGAATACGAGTGAGGTTTGCTTTTACCCCAGGGTTTTCACTTTCGTAGTAACTTAGGATTTGTTTTACTTTATCACTCATTGTTACTATAACTCAAATTAATTATAAATTATAACAAAGGTAAAGCTTAATACAAGAGTTTTATAAACGATATCAAAAGTGATCTTATTTTCTTGTTATTCATATAAATCCTTAATTTTCTCCTTTAATTAATTGTTAATTTAGTATTTTTCTTAATTAAGTGATTTTTTATTTCTTCTCCAATCGATCTTTTTATTAGATTTGCTCTCATTTCCTTACTGTAGCCAGTTTGTACAAGGTAAAATTTTACTTCTTCCTTCACTGAGTAGATTATGTCTTTTTGCATGAGCTGTGTTTTTAATTCCTGAGCGAATTTATCCATAATGTGCAGAATTATATCCATATTTAAGTCAGAGAAAGAAATAACAACGTCGAGATGATTATGGAATTCGTGATTAAAAACCTGTCTCTATTGCTTTTTTTTGCTATCACCAATGTTAAAATCTTTATATCTAAAACTGATGGAGTTTTTACTGCGTTCAAATATCTCTATATTGGTTGTCATAATTAGAATTATAGTGCAATTATAATTTATGATTTGTAGTAATATATTAATAAATATCGCTTGTGAGCTTTCTCGATTTGATTAGGAAGTATAACATTATATTGACTGTTAGATACATTTTCTGTAAACAGTCTATCTTAGTTATAACTTATAGCATACCCATGGGGGGAATCAATTATTCTAGATATTGTATAAAATACTTTATATTTGGACATGTCAAAACGTACAAGATTCATATTCATATTTTTTTGCTAGCTGTTTTCATAAGTTCAGTTTTACCTATATTTGTTGCTCTGTAAAGAGATAATTAGTTAAAGGTTTATTATAATTTTTCAGCTCGAATTTAGCAATTTTGATGAAATTAACAAGAGATTCTATCGCTTGCCCTTGACCAAAAATTACCTTCTTGAGATTCTCTTTTAGAGGTTTGACTTTTTGTATGTTATTAAATTCAGATCTATAAAATATGTTTGTAATCCTAGTGATAGTTTCTTGATATCTTTGCTGTTTGCAATTTTTCGTCTGTTTTCTTTTGTGAATTGTAATATGCCTATGCTTCATCAGGTCATGTCTACCCCGCTAATATATTTATATGAAAGTTCAATTGCAGATTTAATGGCGTATTTTGTATAATTGCTCTCTGGTACCTTTCATAGTAGGGCTTTGTATCGTTTAGTATTTTTATTGCCTCGTTAACAGAAGATTCTTTCATATTAATTTTTTGAAACCTTCTTACTAATGCCTTGTCCTTTTCAAAACTATTGTTGTATTCTCTGTATGTAGTTGTACCTATGCGATGCAATATGTGTACGAGTTTAGATGGATTACCAGTAGTATCAAGAAAGTTACCACTTGTTGAACCTACTCGAATAACAGTGGGTGTATTTCATCGATGAAAAGAATGCACCAGGTTTTGTCTTAATTGTTTTTATTATAGATTTTATTTTCTCTTTAAAGTCTCCTTTATAGGGAGTTCTTGCAAGGAATGAACCTAAATCTAAAGCATAAATTATGCTGGACCTCAGCATATTGGAAGCACTACTTAGTGCTGAATCTTCTTCAACTATCATAGTTTTGCCAATATCTGATTCCTAACATATAGAAGATTATTTTTTTGCGTCTTAATAAGATTTCTATAGTACGGTTTCATTCATAACCACGAATGATAACATAGTCTATTTTTCTTACTTCTTCGCATAATCATTTAGATTTTTGCAATAATTTTGCAGAGCTTTTTCATCTTTATAATAGCTTACCTTTATTTACTATAGTAGAGATATCGTTATTTTTATCAAATTTTTCTTTATGATTAGTAGTGTGTTCATATATATCATTTTGAACATTTCATATTAGGTATGTGATAAACCAAATTAGGATTCTTTGTATTTTGTTTCTGCAATAGATCTTCAGATAGATCTTGTTCAGATAAATTTCTACTAGAACATTTACTATTTATTTTTTCTTTCTAGGCTATAAACTTATATTATGACTCTATGTGTTTATGCATTGAAATAATGAATCAGGCCTAGTTCTATTGATGATCATTTCAGAAGTATCTTCTAGAAGACCTTTTATGTTATTACCATAATAGCTATTAATTTTGACACTATATCTTGATAGAATATTGTTTATATTGATGATTTCATCAATTTTGATGCTTATTTTGATGGACATAATTTACAATTACATCTTTAGTTAACGCTAACAGTAAATGTTCTACTTGTATGTACTTAAAATTGAAAATCAGAAGTAATCGGCAGTGCTCTATTTAAACTGCCTTTAAATTTTTATAAATTATCTTTTGTTCTAGAAAATGGGAACTTATATATAATTGATAGCATATAATTATTAAAAAAGACTGAGTCCAGTTTGTTGTAGATAAACTTTTTGTAATATGTCACTTCTGTAGCAGCTTCGGTATAAAAGTTGTTTATTGTTATGTTTGTAAGATACCATATATACTATACTACCTAATGTTGTATCTGTGATTTTTTAATAACATAACTATTGTAATTACTTTGATAGCAGTAATTTTAGATGTGATTCTCATTGTACCTAGTGTGTACCTGCAGCATCAAATAGTAATTTAGCCTATTTTATTCATTCCCTTGCAGAGGTTTTTGAAAACTGTTTTTGCGAGAAATTATATATTTTATTGTTTTTACTGCAAAATAGTTGCTGAGTGCTTTGTTTTTTGTTTCAATTTGTTATTTCTATTTGTGTGTGTGTTTTTTTTGAAATGTGTTGAAGATGAAGTTACTTTACTTGTGAACATCTATAGGCTGCTATTCACTAGTTATTTTTGTTATGTGGAAATTAAAACAGATGATCGTGCAGCGATATTGTTTATAGTGAGTTATTCTTAAGTCCGCTTGTCATTGCAGTTGATGGTTCAACATTGCTACCCACTTTTGATTGAAATGATTTAGTAAATATCACAATATGGTAACCTAAATCATCAGTTGTTGTTTTTAAAATTAGGTTTAGATTTTGGTAGTAAGTTATAGTGATAGTAGGTACTTCGGTTTTATCTTTTCTGTTTTTTATATATCTAACTGATTAGAGAAACTGAAAGATAATACACCTTGAAATGCTTCTTTGAAATTATTCACATTACTATTATTCCAATTTTCTGTGATCACTGGAATAGCAGATAACCTTTTGTATGTTTTCTACATGTTTCCTTATTACTTTAAAATACTGCTTTTCCTACGATATTTTTGTTTACATTTTCTTTGATATTTGACTGAAATGCTCCTCACTGAAGTCATAATAATCATAATTGTAGCAATTTTATTTTCATCTTAGTATAGTCAGATATATTAAGCAAATATATCTTTCAAATTGATATACCATTTCAGCTTATTTTATTTAGATAACAGAAAATTGAGCTGTGCTTATTTTTATGTATTAATTTGCCTGCAATAACAGGTATTCTTCTTATTTTCATTTTTTGGTAGTAATTTAGCCATGTATAAAAGCAAATACTGAGCATCTAAGCATTGGTACTGCGTGTAACAAGAGTTCTCTTATAATCATATTGCTACGTATATTTAATCTGGTTTTGAAGTATTCTTTTCAAATTCTCATTCATTTCAAATGATTGTTTTTTCGGTTTGCTTAGTTTTCTGTTCTGCATAAAGTTTTTATGAAGTTCAGAAAGTTCTATTAATTTCTATATATGAGTTTCTTGTATGTTTTCATTATCTTAGCTAAACAAACTTACATAACATTAGTTGAAATTAATTTGCTCATAAAAATTAAGCAAAAGCTCTCAAAATAGTGCTAAACTTAGGTTGCTATGACAAGAACGGTTGACGTATTGCTACCACTTCCAATTGACCAGTTATTTTCATATGCAATTAAGGAAAATGCTGAAATTTTAATTGGGGATTACGTAGTAGTGCCATTTGGTAAGAAACGCTTAATCGGCATAGTTTGGAAATATGGCAGCAAAGGCGATCGAGAATTGAAATTTATTGAGCAAAAGATTGATTTACCAAACATTAGACCAAAGTTGATTGGATTTGCAGAGTGGGTTGCACGATATAATTTAATACCTATCGGTATGCTTGCCAAAATGATAATGGGGAGAGTGTTAAAAGTGAACCAAGTAAACAAATTGGTTTGTGCTGAGCAGAAACAGGAAATAAGTAATATAAGCTGCCGATTAAGTGCTGAGCAGCAAACAGCTAGTGATAAAATAATAAGCAACTTGAATGGGTATTCAGTAACTTTACTTGATGGTGAAACCGGGTCTGGGAAAACAGAAGTTTATCTCTCTGTAGTTGCGCAATTGATTAAGAATTACAGTAGTCCGCCTACCGTTCTAGGTGCTGCTCAAACTTTGTCATTTCAGTGTGCAGACGTTGGAATTCAGGAAAGAAAATCAGTGTCAAGTATGCAATTGTATGAATGTTATAATATAAGGTTGCTTTCTAACAAAAATGATGTGACTTCAGTATCAAGACACTGTAATTTAGAAAGCTTCATTGTAAATGAGCATGCTAGGCAGTTATATAATAAAGACTGGGTTCTAGTGCCTGATACTAGGATGACATCAGAAAATGTTGAAATGACATCTGGAGAGTGTAATGCACAAGTTTTAATTCTTCTACCTGAAATTATTTTAACTTCGCAATTGATAAATCGTATCTGCGATCGAGTATCAAGAAATTTAGCTCAGTGGCATTCAGAGCTTACTCCAAAAACTCGTCGCAATAATTGGCTTAATGTAGCGAATGGAAATGTGCAGGTAATTGTAGGGACGAGGTCAGCGCTTTTTTTGCCTTATAAGAATCTAAGATTAATTATTGTTGATGAAGAGCATGATTCATCTTTTAAACAAGAGCAAGGAACTATATACAATGCTCGAGATATGGCAATAGTCTTAGCCAAAATTGAAAATATTCCAATAATTTTATCGTCGGCAACTCCATTGCTTGAAACCATTCATCATGTTAAAAACGGTAATTATAATTATGTAAGGTTAGCTAAGCGGTTTGGTGATGCAGAATTGCCACTGATTAGAGTAGTAGACATGAGAAATAATAAGCAGTGGATTTCCAATCAGCTTTTTGAGGGTATAGAACGAGCCATAAAAAAAAATCAGCAGGTTATGCTTTTTTTAAATCGCCGAGGGTATGCTCAGCTTGCAGTTTGTAAAAAGTGCGGATACAAAATTTCCTGCTTAAATTGTTCTGTTTGGCTTACGTATTACAAGAAAAAGAATGTTCTTTTATGTCGTCATTGCTCTTATCAATTAACGCTTCCAGAAAAATGTCCTAATTGTCAAAGCGAACAGCCATTGTTTCTTTATGGTGTAGGGATTGAAAGACTACTTGAGGAAACAGTAAAATTAATACCAAACGCGAAAACTGTGATCGTAAGTAGTGATCAGAAGTCAGTGAGTAATGTTATTGACTTAGTATTGAAAGAAGAAGTGAATGTTATAATCGGTACACAGATAATTGCTAAGGGACACAATTTCCCTAAATTAACTTTAGTTGGGGTGATAAATGCAGATTTAAGTCTTGAGAATTCTGATCTAAGGGCAGCAGAAAAAATGTATCAGTTGTTGCACCAAGTTGCAGGAAGATCTGGAAGGTTTAACGAAAAAGGAACAGTAATAGTACAGACAAATAATCCTGAAAGTTTGATAATAAAAGCATTGCAGCATCAAAAAAGGGACTTATTTTATGAACTTGAACTTAAGTTGAGATCTAAAGCTCAAATGCCACCATTTAGCAGGTTGATAGCACTTATAGTTTGTGGTAAAGATCAGATTGCAACACAAAAAGCAGCAAGCAAAATAGCCAGCTTTTTGCATAATCAATGTTTGACTACTGCTCCTTCTTTATTGCCATTTCAGTGTGTGATACCAGGACTTAGAAGAAAAGAATTTGAAATTCTTGGTCCATCGCCGGCAGCAGTAAATTTCTTAAATAAGAAGTATCGGTATAGGATCTTACTAAAGATACATAATAAACATTGTTTATCCGTACAAAAGAAGCTGAAATATTGGATTCAAAGCTGTAACTTAAATTTAAGTACCACAGTTACAGTAGATGTTGATCCTGTAAGTTTTTTTTAACAGATTTGTTACAAAATGTTGATCAAAATTGGATAATGTTTCGTTTACTCTGCAGTTAGTTCTATAATATTTATAGAAATTTCATTAAATATATTAACTTATTAGCTAAATTCTTGACTTTTAACAGAATTTATTATGTTATTGATGTGATCAGAATAAGGGTACGTATGATTGAGTTAATTGTCAAAATTTGTTAAGCTAGAACGAAAAAAGTATTGGTTTAATAATAAACTTTATTGATAATGATGAAATAGAGTTTGTTACTTGTTACAGATTTTAATGGTAAATGGTTTACATATAAAAAATACGTGCTATATTTTCAGCGCTTTATAACACGAAAATATCAAGAGAAGTGGTAGTACACAAAATTCTGCTTCATTTTATCTAAAATCCTAACAAATAATCACTAGAAGATGTGATGAAATATTTAAAATAAGCAATAAATGGTTATGTAAATAACTTAATAAGGGAATTGGAATGAAGGACTTTATGCTCACATAAACTTTCGGAATAAAAAAGGCTAAGTTCTATTGGGTTATTTAGCTCGAGGAAAAGCAAGAGCTACACTTTGTGGTAGTATGGATAGACTAAGCTAAATTAGAGAAGGGAAAAGATGGATGTAGTGGTAGTGGGGGTTGATTGGTATTGTACTCAGTTTTTTCTTAGTGTTGGATTGGCTATATATTTCTTTAGTTAAGCTTATAAATAGGCTAAAACAATGGAATGTGTTTGTTGCATGATTCTATAAGTTTTTTTTCATAGGCATATAAAACCAAGTAATTTGGTGACGAAAGTTTTGCAAAAAAAACAATGGCATGAAGACTTTGATGTAACATATACTAATTACATAAATTAAGTGCCTAAATAACTCGTTTTCTAAGTTCTGTAGTAGTCTCAACTCTCAATTAATTTTATCTACCGATACTAGAAAACTAATATAGATTTTTTCTACCTCTTTGATATTATAAGTCTATAGTTATGAATAAGCAAATATGGATAAGTTGGCATACGCGATTATAGAACATGAGTATGATGTAGTGGTAGTAGGTGCAGGTGGAGCAGGACTCAGAACAGCACTTGAAATCGCTGCCACTAATTTTTCAGTTGCTTGTATCTCTAAAATCTTTCCTACGCGCAGTCATACAGTTGCAGCTCAAGGTGGAATCAGTGCAGCTTTAGGGAATATTGCTGAGGACGATTGGCGCTGGCATGCGTATGATACAATAAAAGGATCAGATTGGCTTGGTGATCAAGATGCAATAGAATATATGTGTAAAAACGCTGCTAAGGCTGTTATTGAACTTGAGAATTTCGGTGTGCCTTTTTCTCGTACGGAAAAAGGCACAATATACCAGCGTTCTTTTGGGGGGATGACAACTCATTTTGGTAAAGGAAAATCAGCTCAGCGTACTTGTGCAGCAGCAGATAAAACTGGGCATGCAATTCTTCACACTCTATATCAGCAGTGTCTTAAGTTCAATGTTAAATTTTTTGTTGAATACTTTGTGATTGATTTAATTATGGACAATAAAACCGGAGTGTGCTGTGGAGTTTTTGCTTGGTCACTATGCGATGGTACACTGCATAAATTTCGTGCACATGCGGTGGTGATAGCAACAGGTGGATATGGGCGTATTTACTTTTCTGCAACAAGTGCACACACCTGCACAGGTGATGGTAATGGTATGGTAGTGAGAGCCGGATTGCCACTTGAGGATATGGAGTTTGTGCAATTTCATCCAACAGGAATATATGGTTCAGGATGCTTGATGACAGAAGGATGTCGAGGAGAAGGTGGGTACCTTATTAATTCTCAAGGTGAGAGGTTCATGGAACGCTACGCTTCTAAGGCAAAGGATTTAGCTTCTCGCGATGTGGTAAGTCGTGCAATAACAATTGAAATTAGAGAGGGAAGAGGAGTTGGACCAAAGAAAGATCACATATATTTAGCTATAGCACACCTTGATCCAGAAGTAATAAAACTGAGACTTCCGGGGATTAGCGAAACCGCAAAGGCTTTTGCAGGAGTTGATGTTACCAAAGATCCAATACCGGTTATTCCAACTGTTCACTATAATATGGGTGGTATTCCAACTAATTATCATGGAGAAGTGATCACATTGAAAAAAGGTAAGGAGGAAATAGTAGAAGGATTATTTGCAATTGGAGAAGCAGCATGTATTTCTGTACACGGTGCAAATCGACTTGGTTCTAACTCGCTTCTTGATCTTATAGTTTTTGGTAGAGCTGCAGCACTAAGAGCAAAGGAAAAATTAAAGCTCAATACACCACATAGAAAATTGCACTCAGATTGTACAGATTGGATAGTAGATAGGTTCAACAAGATGAGATTTGCTTCTGGAGGGTTTAGAGTAGCGAAAATACGCAATAAAATGCAGAACACTATGCAAAGATATGCATCTATATTTCGCGTTGCTGA
The DNA here is from genome assembly GCA_902646575.1 of uncultured Wolbachia sp. Lineage (GTDB taxonomy): Bacteria > Pseudomonadota > Alphaproteobacteria > Rickettsiales > Anaplasmataceae > Wolbachia. Next base: position 24,321 of record CACRCM010000001.1, on the reverse strand, counting down.
GGTTTTAGAAGAAGGTAAGAAAGCTATAAAAGAAGTAGCAAAAATGATGTTTGACATTGTAATTGAAGATCGCAGTATGATATGGAACAGCGATTTAGTTGAAGCACTAGAACTCGCTAATATGGTTCCACAAGCAGTTATTACTATGGAATGTGCAGCTAACCGCGAAGAAAGTAGAGGTGCTCATGCTCGTGAGGATTTTCCTAAGCGTGATGACAAAAATTGGATGAAGCACACTATGGCATGGCTTGAAGAAGAGGAAGGCGAAATTAATGTGAAAATTGATTATAAAAAAGTTGCTGAAAAAACTTTGAGTGATGAGATTGACTTCATAGCACCAGAAGAGAGGATTTATTAAATTGCTTGTTGGATTCTAATAGTTCCTTGGTAAATTGGGATATTGATATATCGTCTATTTTAAAACTAGGGGGGCTTTCAATACATTTTGATTGGTCTTGCAGTTCTTGCGTTTTTTGTTTTTCTAAACCATTAGGCATATTTTCTATTCTTTTGGAAGAATTATTGTATTGTGTATCATTTTTTGGTATCTTACCTTGAGGTATAATTTGTTTTTCTCCAGTAAATTCCCTTTTAGCTTTTTTAAATTTTTCATAAATGTTTTCTAAATTCAAGCAGATGAGATAGCAGATTCCTATAGCTGCTATAGTAGATGATGTAGTAGTAATTGTAATACTTCCCTGAGCAGCACTGAATACTACTGCACAGGTTAGAGCAGCAAATATGAGTGTTATCATTACTTTATAGGCAACATTGTTGACACGCTTCACAATGTCACGTGCTTTAAATTTCTTACCAAAATTAAGTTTTAAATTAGTTCTCATGTCATCTGGAATAAGTAATTTACCCATTGACTTCTCTATTCCTTTTATAGTTTGATAATACTCTCTATTCCATAATAGTTTAGGCAGTATTAATTGCTTTGGGTCAGCGCCATTTTGCAGTAATTTTACACAGAACTTGATTGTGTTATCACGATTTCTAGGATTGGGAAGATTATATCTACTTTTCACTGCCTTGGAAATTAATGCTACTTGTAGCGGTGTTTGTTTTTTACTATTACTAGCGTTTACAGCTTGACTTAGCTTATTCTCAGGTATATTTGTGCTTTTTACTACTAAATCTAAGCATACAACCTTTTGTTCTCCTTTAAGTGAAGCAATATAGTGTAGAGCATTTCTTTTATTACTGTCTTTAACAGTGATATCAGCACCATTTTCTAACAGAAGTTTTAAGGCTTTATATCTTTTAGTATTTTTAAAACTTGTTAGTGAAGATTTTTCACTCTTTTTTTGTATGTACTGGAGTAGTTTATGAAAAGGTGTTTGCCCCTTCTCATTAATAGTATTTATAGCGTAAATAAATTCATCTTTACCTAAAATCAACTTCAAATATGCAATTTTTTGTCTTCCTTTGAATGAAACGATATAATGTAGAGCGTTATTTTCTTTTTTATCCTGAGTAGTAATATTGGCACCGTTTTCTAGCAATAGCTTGAAGACTTTATATTTGTTAGTATTTTTAAATTCTTTTTTTATTATATTTTTTATTTCATTTATTGATGAAGACTTTTTGCTTTTTTCCTGTATATACTGGAGTAGTTTATGAAAAGGTGTTTGCCCTTCTTGATTCTTTCTATTATTTATGGCATTGATAAATTGTTCTTTTTGACCTACTTTTAGTAATATATTGAGGAATTCAAGCTTTTGTTCTTTTTTCAATTTTGAAATTATTAGATGTAGGGTGTTGTTGCCATTTGTGTCTTTAAAGCTAACATCCAACCCTTTTTGTAACAGTTCTTTAAAAAGTTTTTTATCGTAATTATTAATTGCTGAATGTAATAAATAATTGCTATTAATATCTAAACTATTTATAGTATGTGTTATAATATCTTTAATTTTTTTTTCTATATCAGGTTTTTGCTCTGATTTAGGTTGTTTTATTAATTCTGTTGATTTTTTTAAGAAATTATGATAGTATGCCTTTTGCTCTTCTTTTAAGCCTTGTAATTCTTCTATGAATGATTCTAAATTACTATAGTTGGTTTTATGTTTTAACAGTTTTGTGAAGAACTTAAGCGTGTTATTGTTATTCTGGACTATATGAGATTCATGTTTTTCTTCTGTTATCTTGTTGATTAATATCTCCTGAATAGGAGTCTTTCCATCATCTTTGCTATAAATGAACTGTGCTGGGTTCTCTCTGCTAACCGTTTTAATTAGGGTACCTAAGAACTTAAGTTTCTGTTTCCTTTTTAAGAATGCAATGAAGTATAAAATATTCTTTCTTTCCTTATCTTTTATGCTGCTAATATCCATACAATTTTTAGATTTTTTTTAAATTTTTTATCATTTTGATGTTTGATTGCTTTTAATAATTGAGTACTATTACTTACTACTATGTTGTTTGTTTCTACTTTATGATCATCTTCAACATCGCTGCTGTAGCCACTTTCTAGTTTACTATTTTCACTATTCCTGTGATTGTTTTGCTTGTGGGTAGCAGTACTATTAAAGTAATGTTTGCTATTGCAAGTAATTTCAGAAATTACTTGTCTTATTTCCTCTTTTTTTGTAGGGTCTAGTTCTTTCGATATTTTTCTGTTTAATGCCAGAAGAAAGCTCTGGATATAGTATATATAATATTTTTCTTGTTCTCTAATTGATCCTCTTAATCTAGTCAGTACTTCAGGGCTAGCACCTTTTTTGATTAACCTTTTGTCCTTCTTGATAGTTCTGTCTTGACTTCTTGGTTTTTCGCTCTTGTGCTCTTCTTTTTTTACCTTTCTCTCTATAGCACTATACGATTGCTTGTCTTTTTTTTCTTGCTCTCGCCTTTCATTTTTATCTATGTATTCTTCTAATTTATTCGTATTAGTAATTAGTACATTTATTTCTATGCTCATATAAATCCTCAATATCAAAGCTATTTGATTAGCAGTACGGAAGCTTATTTTGTTGAAAATAATAACAAAAAGTTAAATTAAACTTTTAAATTAACTAAATGTTGTATGTATTATCAAAATAAGGTAGAAAGGTAGAAAATTAGTTTTTATTAGAAGATTTGTCATCGTAACTATAAACCCCACTTTAATGTTCACTGCTATTTTAACCTTTTAATCTTAAAAAAGGATGAACCTAGCTAAGGTGGGTTTCAAAATTACTTTAGCTTAAGTTGTTTTCAAAAAAATCAAAAGGTGATAATTAAACTTTATTTTTGTGTGTATGAGAATGATAGCTTTATGGTGTATGTTATTTTCAAAAAGGTAAAGATAAGACTTTATCCATATAACTTTATTTTAATTTGATTGTGTTTTATTAAAAAAACTTTAAATTTAATGAATAATTAATATGTGCAAACCTATGACTGAAACTTGGAGTTTATTGCAAATAGGGCAGAAGGAAAATTATAAAGTAGCATATATAAATGCTCGTATTATTGACCCAGAAACTAAGCTTGATATAAAAGGCTCACTGCTAACTGAAGGGAATAAGATAGTTGATTTTGGTGAATCATTGCTTTTAGATGGAATTCCAAGTGGAATTGACGAGATAATAGACTGCAAAGGACTTGTTCTGATGCCAGGTCTTATTGATGTTCATGTACATTTTCGTGAACCGGGCCAAGAGCGTAAAGAAACTATATATACAGGCAGCAAATCTGCAGCTGCAGGAGGTGTGACAACTGTAGTTTGTCAGCCTAATACTGTTCCAGCAATAGATAGTGTTGTTTTGGCTAAGTATTTGAAATATAGAGCGCTTGAAACTTCACATGTAAACGTTGAATTCTACGCTAAAATTACCACTTCGGAAGAAAGGTTAACTGAAATGGCACTTTTAAAAGAAGCAGGTGCAGTTGGATTTACTGACGATGGTATGCCAGTTATGAATCCAATGGTTATGAGACAAGCACTGCTTTATTCAAGTATGCTGAACGTTCCTATTGCTCAACATGCAGAAGATTTAAATTTATCGGCAGGTGGAGCGATCAATGCAGGTAAGATTTCTGAAGAATTGGGAGTAAAGGGAATCTTAAGCGCGTCAGAATCGATCATGGTAAGTCGTGATATACTACTCATGAAAGATATAGAAAACGTGCACTATCATGTTTTGCATATCTCCTCAAAGGACTCGCTTGATGTGATTAAATGTGCAAAAGATTTAGGGTTAAATGTCACGTGTGAGGTGACTCCTCATCACTTCACTTTAACTGAGGATATAGTAAAACAACATGGAGCGATCGCAAAAGTGAATCCCCCACTTCGTGCTGAAGGAGATCGTTTAGCTATGGTTGAAGGTTTAAAAACAGGTGTAATTGATTGTATTGCAACTGATCACGCACCTCATGATCGTGATTCTAAAGATCTACCGCTGGAAAACGCTGCATTTGGCATTGTGGGCCTCGAAACAATTCTTCCCCTTTCACTTGAACTTTATCACAGTGGGCAAATGAGTTTGTTTGATGTATTAGCAAAGCTTACATATAAGCCTGCGGATATAATACATGTACCACGCGGTCGTGTACAAAAGAACCTTGTTGCAGACTTAATTCTGGTTGACCTGAATCACGAATGGGAAATTAAGATTGATAATTTTGCTAGTAAATCAAAAAATTCTCCTTTTGATAAACGCAAGGTAAAAGGATGCACAGTGCGCACTATTGTATCCGGCAAAACCGTATATTCACACGAATGATTTTTTTTACGGAAAGCTTACTCATATAGCTATATAAAACCTTCATTTTTATGTTAATTTATAACTTTTTTGAGCTTGATAATTTTATTGCGAGTATTAAATACTATGTAAAAACACTGACTCTTTTTACTATATTTGATTAACTTAATTTTAAATTCTTTTGTTGCTAGTATGGCTGTTTTATGTTCTATGATAGGTTTTCTATTGTTCGATATTTCACAAAGACCTATTGATTTGATCGATCACGTCTCGAAGTTCATATTCAGTAAGTACGTTATCTTTTTAGATTTGAACAAAATTAATCCTTTGGAAAGTTGATTTGTTGGGTGTTTTAATAAGTTATCAGCTATAGAAAGGTAAAAATTCATTTTACCAGCATACTTTGGTTTTAAAGTCTTTATTTTTAATTTAATTGCCATAAAGCAACATAACTTTAATATTCAAATGAAATTACCTGCTAATAAACGCGAATCCTTCTTCTCCCAGTTTGGGCAAGAACTTTTCTATATGTTTTGCAAGCTATTTTCCTATTATCTATATTTTTCATAAGCATCATCTTCTATATTTTAAAAAGTAAAAATATATGAATTCTTTAATATATGATATGCTAGATCTGATTAAGAAGATAATGACTTGCTTTTAAAATTAGTAATTGCTTGTTCTTAACTTTATGTAATTCACATTCTATCTATATTACCGTAATATTATTATATGTCCAGCCGTGTTCTATAGCTTTTTTGAAGATGGAAAAGGTTTTCTGTCTTATCAGTAACCACTATACTATATAAAACTAAGGCAATTTTGTAACAACTATTGCATAGATTCAACATTAAAGTATTGTTCAGTAAATTTACGCATATATTTTAGATTTCTTACGCTAAAACCTTTCATTTTTGGAAATACGCTTTTCAAAATTTTACTTAATTGGTATCAGTAACTTTTGTTCTCTAATCATATTCCCTTTGGGGTTTAAAGGTCTCTATATCAACATAGTGATGAAGCAAAATAAGCTTGTTACTTACAATAGGTGCTACCTTATAATGGTTTTTATAATATGATCCTTAATATCATTTTAAGGATTCTGTATACTTTCTTTCCATGGTTTTTGCTACTGCTTATCCTTTGCTTTTTTTAATCTTGCAACGATGCTTTCTCTGCCAATAAAAACTAACAACTTAGCAAGTTCAGGACCTGTTTTTGTGCCTGTTAAAGCTAAACGAAGCTGCATAAATAAGTCTTTTGTTTTTGTATCCACTACCTTTTGAATAGCTTTAACCCATTCTGATAATGTGTTTTCATTACAGTCGCCTTGCGGCAATACATTGAGCGCAATTTTTATAATTTCCTTATCAAAAATCACAGGTTCTATATCGGATTTGCATATTTGCCACCACTTTGCTACCTCCGAAAACTTTTCTATATTGTTTCTTATAAAATACCAAAACTCCGAAGAGTTTACTCTGATTTGATTTAGACGCTCTTTCACTGCTTTAAATGACATCTTCTGCAGAACTTTGCTATTTAGCTTATATACTTCACCCAGACTAAATTGGGTAGATGCTGAGCTAAATTTTTTAATATCAAATGAGTCAATCAAAGATTGCATATCAGCATGAGCCTTAATAGGATCTGATGTTCCAAGCTTTGCTAAGTAGCTAACGAGCGTAATTGGTTCAATTTCACTTTTTTTGATAAATCTGATGTCCAATCCACCTTTTCGCTTTGATATCTTGCTATCATTAAAATGTAGTAGAGAAAGGTGAGCAAACGTCGGAGTTTTTGTTTTTAATGCTAGTATTATTTGTATTTGCGCTACAGTGTTAGGTATATGATCTTCCCCACGTATGATGTGGGTTATATTAAAATCAATATCATCGACGACAGAAGGTAGCATATATGTATAAATTCCGTCTTCTCTTCTTACTATAGGATCACTGATGTGACTGGTTGCAATATTTATTTTACCTTTAATTTCATCGTCCCATTTAACGATTTTATTTCTATCCAACTTAAATCTAAAATATGGTTTTCGTCCTTCTTGCTCATAATTAGCTCTCTCCTGCTCAGTTAGAAATAGTGCACCTCTATCGTAAATGGGAGGAAGTCCACACTTTAATTGCAGTTTGCGCTTAATATCTAACTCCTTTTTTGTTTCATAGCATGCATAAATATACCCTTCTTTTACTAACTGTAAAAACACCTCGTTGTAGCGCTCAAAGCGCTCTGATTGCTTAAAGTTTAAATCCCAATCTATATTAACCCATTGCAAGTCTTGTATGATGCTATTTATATACTTGATATCTGAACGCTGGAAGTCAGTATCGTCAAAACGAAGCAGAAATTTTCCGTTTTGACTGCGTGTATACATCCAGCAGATAAGTGCAGTGCGAATATTCCCTACATGAAGATAGCCAGTTGGGCTTGGGGCGAATCTTGTTAGCATTTATGTCTTTAGCTTTTTTCAATTTTATATAAATATGCAACTAAAACAAGAAAAGCAATTTAAGTTTGTGTAAATGCTTTGTTTACTAAAAGAGTTTAAGTAGCTGATGGAGATACGAAGCAAAACTACTTAACAGACTTTGCCAGTCTTCTTATTGTGATAGTGAAGGTATTTCAATTATCTTTAACTTGTACAAGGTAAATGATGGAAATATTATGTAGCTCGTGTCTTACGTTTAATTTTTTGTACTATATATGTGCTTTATATCTTTATAAATTTTACCTAAATTTCTAAGTTTTTATCTATGCAGGCTGGGAATACACTTATAAAGTGTTTAAGACTTTTCAAAAACGCCTGTACTAAAAATAGATAGTGCTAAAGTTTCTTTTGTCTTTTTTTACTTAGTAGATTTCTTAGATATTAAGGTAATTCATATGCGACCATTTGTTTTTACAATAAATGGTGTTATTTCAGCACGTGACGCTAGGATTTATATTTCTTTTTTCTGGATTTTAGTGTTGAGCTACTTGAATAGTAACTATAAATCCTGTTATCTAAATGCTTGACAAGGGAACTAGTTTTTAGTATAATTTTACCTATATGAAAGTTGTAGTAGAAATGATGTTGTGTGAGTATCGATATTGAAGTTGAGTTTTCATTGTGTAACCGGTTGTTAAATCTCTAGCATTAGTTGCTTAGTGGCGATCTTTTGTAATGCTATTTGAATGGCGGTGCTTACGTGGTTGCACTTCATATATCAGAGTATGTACCAACTTGCAAGAAGTGTGAAATGAAAGGTTTGTATATCAGAACTTACGGTTGTCAGATGAATGTTTATGACTCCGTTTTAATGGAAAATATGGTTAAGCCTTTGGGATTCAACGTTGTTAGCGACGTAGGAAAAGCTGATTTGGTAATACTAAATACTTGTTACATTAGAGAAAGAGCAGTAGAGAAGCTTTATTCAGAGCTTGGAAAGATTTATTCATTGCGAAAGAATAAGGAAGTTATTATAGTAGTAGCTGGGTGTGTAGCACAAGCAGAAGGAAAAGAAGTGTTCAGGAGAGCTCCGTTCGTATATGCTGTTGTTGGTCCACAGAGTATTGCTACTCTGCCAGAGCTGATAGTTAAGGCAAATAAGGGTAAAAAACATGTAGTAAACACTGATTTTCCTGAAATTGCAAAATTTGATAAATTGCCAGGTGAATGCTATGGTAATAGCCAAGGATCTTCCGCATTTCTTTCTATACAAGAGGGTTGTGATAAGTTTTGTACGTTCTGTGTGGTACCTTATACTCGTGGGGTTGAATATTCACGACCAGCGAATGAAATATTTCGTGAAGCGCTGAAATTAGTTACAAATGGAGCGAAGGAAATCAATTTGCTCGGTCAAAATGTTAATGCTTATCGTGGAGAATTCGAAGGGGATGTGTGGGATTTAGGGAAATTGATTAGTTGTATCGCCAAGATTGAAAAGCTAGAAAGAATCCGCTATACGACTTCTCACCCAAGAGATGTGCATGAATCCCTTTACTTGGCGCATGCAGAAGAACCAAAACTCATGCCATTTATTCACCTACCTGTGCAGTCAGGTTCAAATAAAATATTGCGTGCAATGAATAGGAAGTATACTGTAGAGGAGTATTTAGAAATAATAAATAGGTTTCGCGAATTGAAACCTGAAATTGAATTTTCTTCTGATTTTATTGTTGGTTTTCCTGGAGAGACTGAAAGAGATTTTGAGGAAACTATGAAGTTAGTGGAAAAAGTAGGGTATGCTCAAGCTTATAGTTTTAAATATAGTCCAAGACCAGGTACACCAGGAGCAGAAAAGGAAGATCAAGTGCTAGAAGAAGTTAAAACAGAACGTCTTCTTTGTTTACGGAAGTTAATTAATAAGCAACAGCTTGAGTTTAATCAAAGCATGGTAGGTAAAGCTATACCTGTTTTATTTAGTGATAAAAAAGGTAAACACCAAAATCAAATTATTGGTAAAAGCCCATATATGCAATCAGTGTGTGTTAGTGATCCTGAAGGTAAATATAGAAATAAAATAGTAAATGTGAAAGTACTGGAAGCTTGGCAGAATAGTTTATTAGGAGTAGGTTTTAATGATTAGCTTTATTAGCCATTTGTTGGAAAATTATTCTTTTGCTTGAGGGAAAGTACTACTCTAAAATAAGAGAGGTACTTTTTTTCGTTTACCTCTAGTCAATTATTTTTGAATACTATAGAGTAATTGTAATTCTTTGTTATGCCAATATATGAAGCTTCGTATAGGGTACTTTTAGGTGTTATTAATTTTTTTCTTTTGCGTTTATGATATGTTGCCTGGATTTCTCTGGAATTATTGTTCTCATAAAAATGTAAATTCTAAGTTGGATTTTTCGTATCAATGCTTTTATTAGCGTTATGAAATCCTTGATAAGATTATTTTTTGTTATTACTTTTAGGCATAGTTACCTCCTTAAATTTAAATAAATATATTTGGTATATTAATATTTATCAGTAAATTAACTCTCATAGAGATATGATTTACATTTTTTTTGGATTTGTAATTTTTTACAAAGCTCTATACTCTTTAAGCTTTATTCAGTAAAAACGAGCATGAAGCATTATCCTGGTACAACTAGTAGCCCTAATTTTTCTTTATTAGAAAACGCAATCATAAAATTTTGGCAGGAGAACAAAATTTTTGAGAGATCGGTTGAAGAACGTTCCAAAGATAATTGTTTTGTCTTTTATGATGGACCTCCATTTGCAAATGGACTTCCCCATTATGGGCATTTGCTTACTGGTTTTATAAAGGATGCATTTGCAAAATATCAAACTATGCTGCAAAAGAGAGTTGAACGTAGATTTGGTTGGGATTGCCATGGGCTACCAGCTGAGATGGGTGCAGAAAAGGAACTTGGAATATCCGGCAGAACTGAAGTGGAAAAATTCGGCATTGAAAAATTCAATAACCATTGTCGTGCTTCTGTGATGAAATTTTCCTTAGAATGGAAGAAGTATGTAAACAGGCAAGCAAGGTGGGTAGATTTTTATAATGGCTATAAAACCATGGATAAATCGTTCATGGAGTCGGTTATGTGGGCGTTTAAACAGCTTTATAATAGAGGTCTAGTGTATGAATCAGTACGCGTTGTTCCATATAGCTGGGCATGTGAAACTCCATTATCCAATTTTGAAACAAGGCTTGATAACTCTTACAAAGAAAGGACTAGCAAGGCTGTCACTGTTGCATTTGAGCTTTTGGAGAATCCACAGCAATTGAAGCAAAAATGTAAGTTGCTTGCTTGGACTACAACTCCTTGGACGTTACCAAGTAACTTAGCTTTAGCAATAGGGAAAGATATTGAATATTGTGCAGTATTAGTTCGTTCCTTAGTGTCATTCCAGGATATGACACTGGAATCTACTTCTGAATTTCAGTGTCGAGGTGCTAAGACTATGGAAGATACTAGGATGACAATAGAGGGTAATAAAGGAAATTCACTGAGTGATGAGATATATATCTTTGCTAAAAGCTACTTAGAAAGATTTATCGATTACTGTGAAAAAAACAATATTATATATAAAAACTGTAATATAAGGCTTAAAGCAAATGATCTTATAGGTCTTTCTTATAAACCGCTGTTTGATTACTTTAAGGGTACAAAAAATGCGTTTCGCATTTTTATTGCTGATTATGTTATAGGAGGAGATGGTACTGGTGTTGTGCACACTGCTCCTGGATTTGGTGAAGAAGACTTTTACCTTTGCCAAGGTCATAATATTCCAGCCGTTTGTCCAATTGATGATAGTGGTAAATTTACTGTTGAAGTTCCAGATTTAGCTGGAATTCATGTTTTTGATGCTAGCGATATGGTAATAAAGAAATTGAAAGAACAAGGAAACTGGTTCAAAACTGAGCAATATATTCACAATTATCCACACTGCTGGAGAACTGATACTCCTTTAATCTATCGTGCTATGCCCTCTTGGTATGTTGCTGTGACAAAGTTTAAGGGGAGGATGATGGAGCTAAACAAAAGAGTTAATTGGATACCAAATCATATAAGAGATGGTCAATTTGGAAAATGGCTTGAAGGAGTACATGATTGGTCAATTTCACGTAATCGGTTTTGGGGTACACCAATTCCTGTATGGAAATCGGATGATGCAAGGTATCCAAGAGTGGATGTGTATGGTTCAATAGCAGAACTAGAGCGAGATTTTAATGTTAAAATAGATGATTTGCACAGACCATTTATCGATTCTTTAACAAGAACAAATCCTGATGATCCAACGAAAAGATCAGTTATGCGCCGTATATCCGACGTGTTTGACTGCTGGTTTGAGTCTGGCTCAATGCCGTTTGCACAAGTCCACTATCCGTTTGAAAATAAGAAATGGTTTAGAGATAATTTCCCTGCAGATTTTATAACCGAATATATAGCGCAAACAAGAGGGTGGTTCTATACACTTTTTGTTTTATCCACTGCTTTGTTTGACAGTGAACCATTTAAGAATTGCATATGTCACGGTGTAGTTCTGGATATAAAAGGACAGAAATTATCTAAGCGTTTGAATAATTATGTAGACCCAATGGAGGTTTTTGATAGATATGGTTCTGATGCGCTGCGCTTTCTTATGCTGTCTAATTCTATTGTTTGCGGTGGTGATTTATTGCTTGATAAAGAAGGAAACTTGATACGAGATGTCTTAAGAAACGTGATAAAACCTATTTGGAATAGTTATCACTTCTTTACTATGTATGCAAATGCAGACGAAATTAAAGCTGAAGTTTGTAAAGATTATCAAAGTACTATTGATTGTTACATGATCTCTAAGTGTTTTGAAGCTATAGAAAGCATTCAAACTTCTATGAACAACTATAATTCTCAAGGAGCTTGCAAAGTTCTGATAGATTTCTTTGAAGTGCTAAATAACTGGTATATTCGTCGCAATCGTAGGCGTTTTTGGAAAAGTGGTCTAGATCAGAATAAAATTGATGCTTATAATGTCTTATACACGGTTTTTTATTATATATTAAAAGCCGCTGCTCCTTTATTGCCGTTTATAACAGAGACTATATGGCAGGGGCTTAAGTATAAAGAAACATCTGTTCATTTAGCCGATTTTCCACAGTTAGAGAAGTATGATAGTAAATTTATTATTAAAATGGATTTGGTAAGAGAGGTATGCAATGCTGCACTTTCTATTAGAAATACTTTTAATATACGTATCAGGCAACCACTTAGTAGCATGACAATTTATCATCAAATTTTTTGTAGTTTTTTTGAAAATAACTATCAGGAGATGATAAAGGATGAGGTGAATGTAAAAAACTTAGAATTAGTAAACAGGCTTGAAGATATTGCATCATTAGAGTTAAAACTAAATTTTCCACTACTTGGAAAGAAGATTCCAAACAAAATTAAGAAGCTAGTTCAATATGTTAAAGAGGGAAAATGGAGACAGATTGAAGGTGAACAAATATTTTTAGGGGATAAGTTAGAAAATTATGTTATAGAAAAAGGTGAGTATGAACTATTACTAAAGGTAAACAGAAAATATTCTGCTGTATTTGATAACAACAAAGGGGTTGTTATCCTAGACACTGAACTAAATGATGAATTAATTCTAGAAGGACTTGCGAGAGATGTTGTGAGGCTTATTCAGGAAACTAGAAAACAAGCTAGTTTTCATATATCCGATAGAATTAGAGTAATAGTCAAAACAAAGGATGAGAGAATTAAAAAAGCGGTAGATACGTGGAGTGGGTATATAAAAGAGCAAACTCTTGCCTCGTCTTTAGAGGTTAGTGTAGAAATAGAAGCCGATTTCTATTTTAAGGAATATCAAAATTTAATAATTGGTGTCAGATTAAATTATTAAATAGTTGAAAATTATCATTATTTATGCAACACTTAAGTTGCTTCAAATGAGGTTAAGGTATGAATATAGCTGTTAAAGTTGATAACTTGAATGACTATAATGGCGGTAGTTTAGATAAAAAAGAGTCTGTTGTTGCTTTAGGAGAGCAGGATAATTTGAAGAAGAACGATAATGTTATTGATTTTAGTATCCCGCTGAGTGTATTTCATTATAAAGGTTATAACTCTGATTTTTTTACTTCCTGGTATAATGTATCAAGTGAAATATTCAAAGAAATAAACAGTGCTTGCCTAGAAAAACGAATATTAAATTTAGCTTTGTCGGTTTTGATGCTTCCTTATGTTGCTTCTGTTGCATTAGGATTGGTCATGTATAACAGATTAAAGGTAGATAATAAAACACAGATTAGTTTTAGGAAGAATGAAGCAAAAAAAAATGAAATAAGTAAAAGTGTACCAAAGAGATTGGCATATGGTGTTCTTATTATGATAGTGATTCTTGTTGATATGGCTGCGCTTATGGCATTGATTATTCCTGCAATGTTCGCTTTAGCTACTTTTTATTTTTTAAATAGAGAATTATCTCATTCTTTGATTGCTGCTCTTAGAATAAGAATGGGGTTGTATTGTAATAAGCACCAAAATATTAGAGTATCTTTTCATGAAACAAATCATGAGATAGAAGTTTTTAATCCAAATATTGAGTGGAATGTGGAGATTAAGTTTCCACCACAATTTGAACAGTTGCTTAGAAATTTATATGAAGATGAAAATGGTAATCTGTTTGTTACACAAGATGCGGAGCATAGTACTATACTAAAGCTGTCAGCTAATGTCCACTTAAAAAATGGTCTTGTGCGTTTGTATAGTGAGATTAGGAATGTGATTGCGAAATCAGTTCAAGAATTTGCAAAAAATATTGAAAAACTGGTAAAACTGGAAAAGAAGGATATTACGTATGATAAGCTGAGAAAGTTGTTGAATGAGTTCAGATTGAAGGTGGTGGATAGTGTAGATTTTAAGTTGACAAGTTACTTAATACAGGATGCTTATAAAGTTGCCTTTATACAGGCAGTCAAAATCGCACAAAGGGAAAGAGAAAAAAGGGGAGGGTTAAATATAGAAGAAAGACTGAAAGAAATATTGGTAGAGCAGGAATTGAAAAGTCAAGGTAAGGAGTTACCGACTGAGAAAGAGATGATAATAAAGGATTTAAAAATATCAAACAACTTAAGAAATGGTGTACTTCCTTTGTTTAGAGCAAAGTGGAAACAGCGTGTGGCTGGGGGGGTAATTGGTGTTTATAGTGAAATATATCCTCAGGAAACAAAAAAAGCTGTCTCTAAGGCTGGAAATTTGATTGCAGAGTTGAAAGAAAAAGGAGAACGAAAATATCATGAGATAAAAGAGGAATTAGAGATGATGTACCCAAAGATATATAAAGCCTTGAGAAAGAATAGTAATTCAGTGAGCAATAACCTAAGAAGAAAACTTGAGGACATTTTTAAATTTGAACCTGCTAATCAATACGTTTATCGAGAATTAATAAAATCGAAGATAAGAAAGGCTGAAGTTATATTAAATCAATCAGATTTAACAATTGATGTAAAGCAGGGTCTACTTAGTGAATTCTATGACTTGAATGTAAATATGTGTTCTTATCATAAAGTAAACCTTTTGCTAGAAAAAATGTATTCAGAAATAGCGAAATGTAAAACTCAAAGTTTATTTCAAGAGCAAGGGAAGAGTATAAGGGACATAGAAGATAATACTGGCGCATTTATGCTATTTGATGAAGAAGATGAAGAACTTTTAGTGAATAGGATAGTTTCTTATCGAGAAGAGATAGGAAAATATTTAATGCAACCTGTAGAATTGAAGAAAGTGATAGAAAAGCAGAATAAGAGTTTGGGTAGTGAGAAAAATAGTAAAGAGAAAGAATCTTTAAGTATAGAGTTAGTGGAGTTATGCTTGAAAAATAATCAAGAAATTCTAGAAACATTAGAACGATTAGGATTAGAGAAAGAGGGGTTATTGATAAATGAGAAAACAGAAAATGATTACAGAGAAGAACTAATGTCTCGCGAAAAAATAAGATTTGCAGTAATAGAAGATGATTTATTGAAGCTATGTAAACAAGAGGCTTTTAATGAAGAGGAAATCAAGAAGTTATTAGAAAGAGCAGAACTTGAATGCTGTTTAGCAGAAAAATGTATCAAGTATCCTGTGATTAAAACAAAAGATAATATCAAACATTTTTGTCAGGCTTTATTGTCTCCTTTGGTAGGTATTTTAATGGAAAATATAGTAAATAATGTACCAAAAAATATATCGAAAGATTATAAAAATAATTTGTTAGATCAGGGTTGGGGTTGGGTATATAGAAAGGTGATAAAGCCTGCGCAGATTGCTTTGAATTATAATAAGCTTGGGTTATCAGCTATCGGAGATAAAAATAGTGTAGAAGGAAAAGCCTTAGATTCGGCACATAGTACTTATAAGGAGGTGGAGACATTGCTTCAATATTTTGAATCAAGTTATGAGAAAGTAGGAGCTTTATTAGGTAATGTATTTTCTGATGATGGAGAGACCTTTAAAAAAAACATATGGCCTCAAATAAAAGAGCATTTATGTAGCATGTGGAATAGATTTTTTAAGGATATTGAGTTTACACTGATTAATGAAGGTAAGAACATCTGTCGAGAAGCAGAAGAGACGGTAAAAACTAAATTGAGTGAACTTTGTAACATAGGGGTACAACAACAAGTTCTACCGTATAATATACTATCTTGCTAAGTAGTTAGAAATAGCTGTGATAATATCACTACTATTACAGCCTGTTTGAGCAAGTTCGACATTTCCACCACAGTCTCTTCTAGTTATGGTAGATACTAACTCTTTTGCACTGATTTTATCAGTTAGGTCTTTACTTATTTTTACAATCAGAACTGTTTTATTGGGCTTCTTGTTTAGTGAGAAATTAGCAACTTCACTTGGCATTGTTTCAGTGCGTGTTGCTGAAATAATGGAGGATTGTAAAAATGTTTTATTTTTTCCAGTTGCTGTAAAAGCTATTATTGTTTTTGGTTTTTGTTGTTGCAGGACGAATTCTCTTATTATGTTTACTGGAATGTCAGTGAAAGCATGACTTATAAAATATATCCCATTTATTTTAGTGCTTTTTATGTTTTCTACTTCTATGAGTTTTTTATAAAGGCTTTTTATTTTAGCTTCGGATTCTTTATATTCTTGATTTAGAATATTTAATCGGTTTATTATCTCACTTGTTGGCGCTTTTACGGATTTTGCAACTTTTTTTAAGTTAATTTCATTATTACGTACATAATTAATTGCCTCTTGGCCAGTTAAAGCTTCAATTCTTCTTATTCCGGATGCAATAGAACATTCTGTTACTATTTTAAACAAACCAATTTCTCCAGTACGTTTCACGTGCGTTCCACCACATAATTCTTTCGAATCTCCAATGTTTACAACTCTAACCTGATTATCATATTGTTTGTCAAACAACGCAATAGCTCCTTCGTTCATTGCCTGATTTATGCTCTGAATTTTTGTAAATGTGGAGAGGTCTTCTCTTATTAAGGAGTTTACCATGTCTTCTATTGAAAATAGCTGATTTTGAGTGATTTGAGTGTTGTGACTAAAGTCGAATCTTAATTTATCTGATGCAGCTAAGGAGCCTTTTTGAATGATTTGATCACCTAAGGTTTTTCTCAGTGCGAAGTGCAGAAGATGTGTAGCTGAGTGGTTTCTTCTTAAGCTTTGTCTTCTTCTTTTATCAATAGTTGCTGTAACTATGTCACCTTTGCAAATTGAGCCAGATTTAACTATGCACCTGTGCAAATATAAGTCTTTAATTTTGTTGGTATTTTCTACTGTAACTATACCTTGAGTACTATAATTTATAGTATATGATTGGTCGTTTTTTTTTTGAATCTCAGTGCTTGACACTGGAATGGTAATAAGTAGCTCTCCAATATCCCCTGCTTGTCCACCTGATTCGCCATAAAAAGGTGTTTTATCAAGTATGACGGTTATCTTTTCTCCTTTTTGTGCAGAATCAATAACTTTATTTTTAGGGGAGATTATGGCTAGTACTTTTGCATCCTTTGCTTCATTAGACTCATAACCAATGAATTCTGTTTTGTCAAATTTATTGATCAAATCGAACCATTTTTGCTTAACTGACTTTTCACTGGATTCTATCCATTTAACACGTGCCCTTTTTTTCTGTTCTTCCATTGCATTATTAAAACCTTTTTGATCGAAATTTATTCTTTTCTCTTTTAGAAGATCGAGTGTGATATCTAAAGGGAATCCGTAAGTGTCATATAATTTAAACGCTGATTTTCCTGATAGAGTATCGCCTGGTTTTAAATCTGCAGTAAATTTTTCCAAAAGATTAATACCTTTTACTAAAGTATCTTTAAAGTTCTCTTCTTCTGATTTTAACGTCATTTCTATTAAGCTTTTAGCTCTGATTAACTCAGGGTAAACATCTCCCATGTAAGCTGAGCTTGAGCTATCTATTAACACCGGAAAAATATGATGAAGAAGGGAGTTGTTATATCCAAGCTGGTGGATGTAACGTGCAGCTCTCCTAATTAATCTGCGTAACACATAGTTTCTACCTTCACTTCCAGGAAGCATGCCTTCTGCAATTAGAAATGCAGCTGAACGAAGATGGTCTGCGATAATCTTATGAGCTACTTTATTTTTTATATTTCCACAATATTCTTGTGATTTACTTATTATAGCAGAAAATAGATCAATATCATAATTGTCGTGAACGTTTTGCATCACAGCAGCTATTCTCTCAAGACCCATTCCAGTATCGATGCATTTTTTTTGCAATTTTTGTAAATTGCCTTCTTCATCCTTGTTAAATTCCATGAATACCAAATTCCAGATTTCAACAATCCTATCATTGTCTTGTAAGCTGGACTCTGCATGATCGTAAAAAATTTCAGAACATGGCCCACATGGGCCAGTATTGCCCATGCTCCAGAAATTGTCGTCTGTTGTAATTCTTGTGATTTTGTCATTCGAAAAACCGCTTATTTTATGCCAAATCTCATACGATTCATCATCAGTATGGTAAATAGTTATGGATAATCTGCTTTTATCAAGAGATAGTTCTTCAGTAATGAATTTCCATGCGAGTTCTATTGCTGTTTCTTTGAAGTAGTCACCAAAGCTGAAATTCCCAAGCATTTCAAAGAATGTATGATGTCTAGTTGTATAACCAACATTTTCTAGATCATTATGTTTACCGCCGGCCCTTAGGCACTTTTGACTTGAAACAGCACGTTCTACTTCATTTTTTTGTAAATCAGTGAAGCAGTTTTTAAACTGTACCATACCAGCATTTGTGAACATGAGTGTTGGGTCATGCTCTAGAATTAAAGGAGAGGAAGGAATCTGCTTGTGATCATTATTTACAAAAAATTTTATAAACCTTTCTCTAATTTCGTTTAGCTTCATCGTTTTACTGAGGTTATTTATGAATAATAAGTTGTAATGAGGATAAAAATCAATGTATCGATCTATATATTAATACTATATTATTTAGTGTAACAGAAATTGTCCTTAGATAAAGATTTTAGTAAAAAGTTATACTTTCAGGTAGTTTATCCACTAGTATAAAAAGATGTTTATTAATTTGAGTAATATTTTCATAAGTTAATTTAGAGAGTATAAAATATCTATGAAATTATTACCAGGCAATATAAGATAGATATGGACTAATGAAAGGTTAAATTGGTTTTATCATTTAATTGTAAGCGATGAAGTAAAAATTAATTGTTCTCTTATATTTAGCATTTATGTAATTTTTCAAATTGAAGTAAGCGGGTAAGAATCATAAAAAATTTTATGATATTTGATAATCTCAATAATCGATGATTAGTAAGTTTTACAATAAATTGCCTAGCACTAAGGCTGGTTAAATTAAGTAGTAAAGTATAGCCTATATTCTTAGTAGAAACAAAGAACGTTAAGGCATGGTACTTATAGTAGTAAAGTAAAAGGTTCTTAGGTTTAGTTGTTTTATCCTTAGGTAAGTTTTATTATTTAATATAATAAGAGGAGAGATAAGTGCTACTGAAAATATGTAGCCAATGACCAATTGTAAAAAGTGCTAGAATTGATAATACAACAGCAAAGTCATCTTATTTTAATAAATTAGAAGAGTCTACTACTGGAAAGATTAACTGTGGAAATATGTGAAAATAGAGTGAATATATCATATAGAATTAGCTTCTTTAAGACAGTAAGAGGTTTTACTTTGCATTGAATGAAATAAGCGAAAAAATTAGCGGTATAATGAAAGAAAAAAAAGGTCGAATACTAATAAGAATTGCGGTTGAAAATATAATAGATGTTGTTTTTCGTTTTAATAACTTTACATCAGGAATTATGCTAATATCTAGATAATATGGACAAAATATTACCTAAATTGCAGGTTGACCGGTGGTTACTGGAGTAATGGTAATAAAGTTATTAAACACTAAGTGCTTATATTGAATGCCAGAGGTACTTAGGAGTATTAGCAGCTACTATTATAGGTTTTTTAGAATATTAGTTTGATATAGAAGTGGATAGGAGAAAGGATGGTTACAATAATAAAAAATCATTGTGAGAGGAAAGAGATAAGGTGTTGACTGAAGAGTATAATTCTTTGCTTAATTGAAATAAGCGTCGAGCTAGGAATATATAAGTCTTTTTGGCCTGATATTTAATCGGTATATAAAAGCTACCATACTTATACTTTGTTTGCAAATTTTATGAAGATAGTAAATCAAAAAGATAAAGGATACGGTGATAGTTGAAGCAAATTGAAGTGCATATGAAATCTATGGTATGTCCTTCAGGAGAATTTTGTTTACAAAGTTATCAATTTTATTCTAAAATTACTATAGAATTTAAGCATTACCCTTGAAACTTGGACGCTTTTAAACGAGAATAAGTTATAAGAGCACATTCTCTTGTTATTTTGATTTGATTAACTCACATTATTCATTATTTTTAATTAATTCATATAATTTATTGCTAACTTTGTGAAGAGGTTCTATAATCGGATGAAAGTAATTGAAAAAGAAGTAATTCCTTAGTGTTTCTTTACTGTATCTAGGGGATAATATTAAGTGTCAAGTTTTCTTTTAATATTAATTTTTAAAAGTATTTTTATGTTTTTTTAATATTCTAAGCAATCTGTAACGTCTGATATCATGCATCTTGATGGTTGAAACCTTCGCTTTTGTATTCGCTAATCATGTTTTTTACTTTGGGTTGCGATCAAGTGCCTTTATTTCGACTTTCTTCATATTATTCAGTGTTTTTTTTATTCATATTGAAATCTGGTATAATCTAGTGTCAAGCACGTTTACAAAAACTATGTGCTTAACATTCATGTTCATTTAGAACTTTAAGAGTAATATATTTCACCTCTTATTCCGGTATTTTCTTTTCTTTGGTATCGTGATGAAAAATAAATCTTTTTTTTTGCTCTATTTTTCTAAATAATATCTCATTGCTGCATCTAATTGATTGGCTAAGCGAAATTTGTAAAAAAATAAGAATAAATGAGCTTGAGAATTCAAACACTTCTGCATATGAAACTGCATAGTTTTGATTTTTCTGTTCATAATACCTGCCAAAAAGTGAGTAGTTCATTAAGTCTAAACTATTTTAAATCTAAATATTTTGCTACGTATTCAATAGCAACAGGACTAATGCTAAAAGATATTTGATAAAAAGATTCATTAAATTTCATGCTTTTCGCAAATGATAAATTATTCTAAGATTTCAATAGTTGAACCATATTTAGATTAACTATCTCTTAAAATATAAAGGTTTTTTATATTTAAAGTGAAAAATTGTTATTTTATTTATTATAATATTTGCTATATATATAATATATGTTTATGATATTAAATATAAGATTTATAAAAAATAAAGAATTTTAGTTAAATCGTGTAATTTTTTTACAGTTTCTGACGTAAAACTTCTTTTTTATAACTGAATCATCTATAAACTCAGCTTGAGGTAAGATTAGTGCTGTGGAGTGAAACTACTTAATATGGTTATTAATATCTCTGTTTTATATAAATCAACATATATTGCATGTAATTTCAAATGTTGTAGTTCCTAAATTGTTAATAAAGTTTAATATAGGAGTAACAGATATAGAACAATTTTATGAGGTTATATTATATAGGATATGTGTTTTAGCATCTATTCCTATAAATATTCTTCTAGATAGGTTTACTTCCAAGGTTTATTGGACCAATTTGTATTGTATTAACATCTTTAGGTACCTTATCTTTGATCAGTTCTAGCGATTAGAGTTATTCTATTATTGGAAAAGTAATTACTGGTATTGATCCTTTCTTTAGTTTTAAATTCTTTAGGTAATAAGTATCTATTACTGCGAAGATATTTTATTGACAGAGGTTTGGTTAGCTATCTTATGGTTAAAACATTGAAAGCTTTGCAAATATATGGTCTGCAACATTCTTGTATGAAATGTACGCTACGGGCAGGCATGTTATATATAGCATTTCAAAATGTGTACTGATAGATTTTGGCTTTTAGCATTTATTGTTTCTTTATATTTTGGCAGAGAAACTAATTAAGTACTATAAGATAATAATTTTTATGCTATGATTATGGTAGTTGTGTCTGTTTTGGACAGTTTCATCAATAGAATTGGTGAATGGCGTGATATTTATGCAGGTATCACAATAATTTGGTTGATTTCTTAGATTTTGTTACTTTTAGTATTACCAGAAATAAAAAAGAACCATAATATTTTCAGTTTAGGAAAAATGATTGAGGGCTGTGAAAGGTTATTATTGAGTGTAAAACTTACTGTGTCATTTTTATACTAAGTCTCTTTTCTGCTGCTTATATATCGTTTATCACTCTATTATTTTTTAACATTTAGTATAATTATACTCAATACTTATATTTAGTAGTATTACCTATGGTTGTTGTTCTGTGTATTGGTTGTAAAGTTTATCAAGTAGTGCCTTTTAACGTATCATTGAATATTTTTTATGAAATTAGAGATATAAACTTCCTTTACAGTTTCATTTATCAAATCTTTTATCATGACTATTTTTATCAACTCAACAAGCTGTATTTATAATGGTAAGTAATCAGTGTGGCTGTCTATGTTTTTCTCAGTAGTGTTGGAACTCATTTTTACTGCTTGTTTGTTGCCTTTAAAGGATACGGTGTGATTGATTGCAAATATATAGGTAATTAATTTTCTCCTGCTAATCTTTCTGCTTCGTTACGTGAAATTAATGCTTCAATAAATTCATCTAGCTCGCCTTCTTTTAGAATCTGCTCTAGCCGATGTGAAGTCAAATTAATTCTATGGTCTGTTATTCTTGATTGTGGAAAATTATAAGTTCTTATACGTTCAGAACGGTCTCCAGAACCAATTTGACTTTTTCTCATTGTTGATCTTTCTATCTTTTTTTTTTGCCTTTCAATTTCGTATAGCCTTGCTCTCAATACTTTAAACGCCTTTGCCTTATTTTTGTGCTGCGATTTTTCGTCTTGTTGTATTACAACTATTCCTGTCGGTAAATGAGTAACTCTTACTGCACTGTCAGTTGTGTTGACTGATTGCCCGCCAGGGCCGCTAGACCTGTAAACGTCTATTCGCAAATCTTTTTCTTCTATTTTAAAATCGACTTCCTCAACTTCGGGTAATATTGCAACAGTAGCTGCTGAAGTGTGTAGCCTTCCTGAGGATTCAGTTTCTGGTACTCGCTGTACTCTGTGTACTCCTGATTCAAATTTCAGCCTTGCAAAGACTTCTGTTCCATTAACAAGTGCAGAAGCTTCCTTGTAGCCACCTATGCCTGTACTAGAAATGCTTATTGGTTCAAATTTCCAGTTTCTTCTTTCTGCATATTTTTGGTACATGCGAAATAACATCGCTGCAAATAACGCTGCTTCTTCTCCTCCTGTACCTGCTCTAATTTCTAGTATTGCATTTCTTGAATCATCTTCATCTGTCGTTAGTAGTGCTAATTTTAGCTTAGCTTTTACTTTTGGTAATAATATTTTTTGTTTCTCGAGAAATTCTTCTTTTGCTAACTCTTTTATGTCATATTCACTGTTTTCATCTTTTAATATTTCCTTTAAATCTGAAATTTCCTTTTTCAGCATGTTGTATTCATCAATTATCTTGATAATTGGTCTGAGTTCAGAATATTCTTTTGAAAAGTTGATAAATTCTTTTTGACTTAAGTTAATAGGATTTCCTAATTTTCTTTCTATGTCATTAAACTTTTTCTTTAAATCTTGTAAATTGTTTTCTATGTCCATACAGCTTAAGTCTAATATTTTAACTACCTTAGTAAGTAACATATACTTGAAATAAAAAATTTTTTACATCAAGCAATAACATTATAATATACATACACCTTAAATATTTCTATAATAGTGCAAGAAAGATGACATCAAATAGCAATTTTATATTTGGAGCTTCAGACATAAAATCATTGCCAAGTGAGTCAGTTCCGGAGATTGCGTTTGCCGGTAGATCAAATGTAGGGAAATCGAGCTTAATTAACCTGCTTATAAACAGTAAAAAAGCTGCCAGGGTTTCTTCTAAACCTGGGTGCACTAGGCAAGTAAATTTTTATTCTATATATAATGATAAGTTTAGACTTGTTGATTTACCAGGGTATGGCTATTCTTGTGCAAGCAAAGAAGAAACAATACAGTATCTAAACTTAAGTGAGTATTATTTAGCTCAAAGAAAAAGGCTAAGAAGAGTGTTTGTGTTGGTAGATAGCAAAGTAGGACTAAAAGAAATAGACAAAGACTTTATTTATTGGTTAATATATAATAATATTAACTTTGATATTGTGCTAACAAAAGTAGACAAAGTAAGTCAAAAAAATCTCGATGCAATTTTAGAAAGCACTCAAAAATGGATTAATAATGAGAATGTATCAATTCATCAAATAAGCACCCGTGTTAAATGTAAAATAACCAAGGTAAGAGATGAATTTTTCAAGTTTACAAAATGAAAAGATGAAAAGCAGTGAATTTTCAAATGGTAAGATATCATTTAAACAAAAAACAGAAATATTGCTTGAAGTGCTATCTAATATACCCAACTTTGTAGGGGAAACTTTTGTTATCAGATGTGGCGGTGTGGTAGTTTCAGATGAAACACTGTTTAGTACTTTTATACATAATATTGTCTTGCTGAAACAGCTTGGTATAAACCCAG